>CAMCSF010000042.1 GCA_945877625.1 Methylomonas koyamae
GCAAACAGGGCTTTGGTTTGATCCGGCAATAAACCAAAACGGTCTATCATTTCGACTTTTAAGGCTCGTAAATCATCACTGGTTTCAGCGCTGGCGATGCGTTTGTACAACACCAAACGAGCGTGAATATCCGGCAGGTAATCTTCGGGAATCAAAGTAGCGGTTTGCAAATCGACTTCTGGGCCGTAATCAAACGGCGCATCGAGTTCCGGTTGTTTGCCCGATTGCAAAGCTTTCACCGCGCGTTCCAGTAATTCGGTGTACATGGTGAAGCCGATTTCTTGAATTTGACCGCTTTGATCATCGCCCAGCAACTCACCCGCGCCACGAATTTCCATGTCATGCGATGACAACATAAAGCCTGCACCGAGTTCGCCAGAGCTTTCAAACGCCTCTAAACGCTTAATCGCATCTTTCGACATCAATGACTTAGGCGGCACTACGCAATAAGCATAAGCGCGATGATGCGAACGTCCGACACGACCGCGTAGCTGATGCAACTGCGCCAAGCCTAATTTGTCGGCACGATTGATGATGATGGTATTGGCGGTCGGTACGTCGATACCGCTTTCGATAATGGTGGTGCTGATTAAGACGTTGAAACGCTGGTGATAAAAATCCAGCATGATTTGTTCCAGCTCGCGTTCAGCCATCTGGCCGTGAGCGATTTGCACCCGCGCTTCGGGTACTAACGCTTCTAGCTCGCGAGCCATTTTATCCATGCCTTTCACATCGTTATGCAGGAAAAACACCTGACCGCCGCGTTTAATTTCCCGCTGGCAAGCTTCCTGAATTTGCGAATCTATCCACTCGGTAATGAAGGTTTTAATCGCATGACGATTCGGTGGTGGGGTAGCGATAATCGAAATATCGCGTAGTCCAGACATCGCCATGTTTAAGGTGCGCGGAATCGGGGTGGCGGTTAAGGTCAGCAAATCCAGCTCGTGACGCAGTTTTTTGAAATGCTCTTTTTGCGCGACGCCAAACCGATGTTCCTCGTCGATAATCACTAACCCCAACGCTTGATATGCCATGTCTTTGGACAGCAATTTGTGAGTGCCGATTACCACATCGACTTTACCAGCGGCTAAATCGTCGTTAATCGCTTTTTGCTGTTTCGGCGTCACAAACCGCGACATCACTTCAACCCGAATCGGCCAATCGGCAAAACGGTCACGGAAGTTTTGATAATGTTGTTGAGCGAGTAGGGTGGTTGGCACCAAAACAGCCACTTGTTTGCCGCTTTGCACAGCGATAAACGCCGCCCGCATCGCGACTTCGGTTTTACCAAAACCGACATCACCGCAAACTACGCGATCCATCGGCTGTGGATTAGCCATGTCATGAATAATCGCTTCGATAGCGCTGGCTTGGTCTGGGGTTTCTTCAAATGGAAACGCTGCGGCAAAGGCGTTGTATTCGGTGTTTTCGACATTAAAGGCAAAGCCCTGACGCGCCGCACGTTTGGCGTGAATATCCAGCAATTCGGCCGCCACATCCCGCGCCCGTTCCATGGCTTTTTTCTTGGCCTTGCTCCATTGCTCGGTGCCTAATTTATGCAGTGGCGCATTTTCGGCACTGATGCCGCTGTAGCGACCGATTAAATGCAAGGATGAAACCGGCACATACAGCTTGTCGTTGTTGGCGTATTCCAGCATCAAAAATTCAGCTTCAAAACCACCGACATTGAGAGTCTGTAAACCTAAATAACGGCCAACGCCGTGTTCTTGATGCACCACGGGCGAGCCGATAGTCAGCTCGTTAAGGTTGTTGAAAATGTTTTCTAATTCGCGGGCGGCGGATTTGCGGCGACGGCGACGTTGCTGGACTTTTTCGCCATTGAGTTGGCTTTCGGTAATGATGGCTAACGGCGGCTTGTCTAGCCATAAACCATGATCCAGCGGCGCGACCACGATAGACAATTTTTCATCGCAAGCCAAAAACTCCGGCCAGTTTTGAACTTGTTTAGGCTTGATCTTCACCGCTTTGAGTTTTTCTAAAATCCCTTCCCGATGGCCCGCGGTTTCAGCGATTAACAGGATTTTGCCATCGGCAGTTTCGATAAACTGGCGTAGCTTTTGCGCGGGTTCTTTTAAGCGGTTATCAATGGCAATTTCCGGTAAGGCTTGGCATTGAAACGGAAAACCGAGCTCGGCTTGGTTATCCAGCACAATTTGAGCAAATTGCTGGCTGTCTGCTAACAAATCATCAGCGCTCAAAAATAACTGAGTTGGCGGCAATAAAGGTCTATCGACGGCGTATTTGCGTTGTTGATAACGCTGTTCGGCTTCGTCATAAAAGCGCTGGGCGGTGTCGGCAAAATCGCTAGGCACCACAAACACGGCATTTTTCGGCAAATAAGCGAATAAGGATTCGGTTTTATCAACGAATAACGGCAGGTAATACTCAATCCCTGCTGGCGCGATGTGTTTGGAAATGTCTAAATACAGCGTGTTTTTCGGTGAAGATTCGGGGAATTGTTCGCGAAACGCTTGGCGGAAATGCTTGATAGCCTCGTCGGTAAATGGAAATTCACGGGCTGGGAATAGCTCGAATTTATCCATTTTTTGCTGCGACATTTGGCTGTCGGGGTCGAAGCTGCGAATTGATTCGACTTCATCATCAAACAATTCAATCCGATACGGTTGCTTACTGCCCATTGGGAACAGGTCGATAATCGAGCCGCGCACCGCAAATTCACCGTGTTGATACACTTGCGAAACACATTGATAACCGACCGCTTCCAGTTTGAGGCGGCTCAGTTCCAAGTTCAAAGTGCCACCGACTTCAATCACAAAACTATGCGCCAAAATGTGTTCGCGGGGCGCTAAACGGTGCATCAAAGTCGCCACTGACACAATCAAGGCACCGCGTTGGGTGTCAGGGAGTAGGGCAAGGGTGCGTAGGCGTTCGGAAATGATTTCCGGTAGCGGTGAAAACACGTCATACGGCAAGGTTTCCCAGTCGGGAAAATGCAAAATCGGTAGGCTATGATTTAAGAAAAAGCCTAATTCATGTTCCAAACGCAACGCGGTTTGAGTGTCAGAGGTGACAATCACCCATAAACGCTGTTGTTGAGCAATCGCGGTGGCTAAAGCTAAGGAATCACCGCAGCCATTTAAACCGCTCCAAAACAGAGGTTGATCGGGGCTAACAGCCAATGCTGATTCAGGAATAAGCGATAAAGACATGGTGTTTGGATTTAATGGCAGATGGCGAGATTATAACCATGTTAAGTAACGGATGTGACGCAGCCCGTAGGCATTCCAGCGTCAAGAAGGCATAAATCGACATAAACAGAGGGTTGTTTGACACAATTAGCCGTACGAAGAATTAGTTGCAACAACAAAATCGAAAAGCCTAAACCGTTCTAGCTTAGGTTTGCTTATCTCTAACGTCATAACCTCCAGACATATACCGTCATCTAGCTTATTGCGGTACCATTACCGCATTTTGTCATTTCCCCAACAACTGAACATGCATTTGATCGCATCAGCCGAAACAAACGCTGCCTCGCTAAATAAGGGACTAAATTATGGACAAGCTTAGCCTTAGCGAACGCGATATTTGCACAAAATTCATCACCCCAGCCATTCAAAAAGCCGGCTGGCAACAACATCAGTTCCGTGAAGAAGTAAATCTCACTGACGGTCGTGTCATGGTGCGAGGTAAACTCGCTGCACGCATCAAAAACCCAGAGGCAAAAGGCGGTCCCAAACGTGCCGATTTCGTACTCTATGCAAGGCCGAACCACCCTATCGCAGTAGTTGAAGCCAAACAGGCCAAGTTTTCTATTGGTCATGGTATGCAACAGGCCTTGGCCTATGCCGAAATGCTAGATACACCCTTTGCCATCAGCAGCAACGGCGATGGCTTTCTCCTGCACGACCGAACCGGTCTCACTCAACCAGTAGAACGTGAGCTACAACTCAACGAATTCCCTTCTTTGGATGAGCTTTGGCCGCTGTACCAGCAATGGAAAGGGCTGGCTGCACCCGAAGCTGTCAAACTCATTGAACAGCCTTTCCATACTGATGGCAGCGGCAAAGAACCCCGCTATTACCAACGCGTGGCAATCAATCGCGCTATAGAAGCAGTCGCAAAGGGCCAACAACGTGTACTGCTGGTTATGGCCACTGGCACCGGTAAAACCTACACCGCTTTTCAGATTATTTGGCGACTGTGGAAAGCCAAATCCAAGAAGCGCATCCTGTTTCTGGCTGATCGCAATATTCTGGTTGACCAAACTATGCAGCAAGACTTCGCACCGTTTGGCGAAGTAATGCACAAGGTCAGCAATCGCGAAGTTAAGAAAAACTACGAAATTTACCTAGCGCTCTACCAAGCAGTCACAGGCAAAGAAGAATGGAAGCAAATTTATCGCCAATTTCCAGCTGACTTCTTTGATCTAGTCGTGATTGACGAATGCCACCGAGGCAGCGCCGCTGAAGACTCCGCTTGGCGTGAAGTGCTTGGCTATTTCACCAGCGCAACCCATTTAGGACTTACTGCTACCCCTAAGGAAACAAAAGAAATTAGCAACAGTAACTACTTTGGCGAACCGATTTACACCTATTCGCTCAAGCAGGGCATCGACGATGGTTTTCTTGCGCCTTACAAAGTGATCCGCATAGCCACCGATGTAGATGCAGTAGGCTACACCCCAGAAAAAGGTAAGGTCGATAAACTCGGCCAAGCGGTTGAGCAACGTCACTACAACACCAAAGATTTCGACCGTAATCTGGTATTGGAAAAACGCACCAAACTGGTTGCCAGCAAAGTATGGGAATACCTTAAGGCCACTGATCCGATGGCGAAAACCATCGTCTTTTGCGACGATCAAGATCACGCCGAACGTATGCGCCAAGAACTGGTGAAGCTGATTCCAGCCGCAGCCAACAACCGCCGCTACGTGATGCGCATCACTGGCGACGACAACGAAGGCAAAGCACAACTGTCGTACTTCATTGATAACGATGAACCTTATCCGGTGATTGCGACTACCTCCAAACTTCTGACCACTGGCGTCGATGCCAAAACCTGCAAGCTCATCGTACTGGATCAGAACATCAACTCAATGACCGAGTTCAAACAAATCATTGGCCGAGGCACACGCCTGCGTGAGGATTATCAGAAACTGTACTTCACCATCATGGACTTTAAAGGCGCTACACGACTGTTCGCTGATGCCGATTTCGATGGCGAGCCGGTCGTAATATACGAGCCAAAACCCGATGAACCTATCGTCCCACCAGACACCAATCCAGCGGGTATCCTTGAACCCACGCCACCACCTTACGGCTCTAGCACGACGGGTAGCAATGACACAGGCGGTGAAGGTCGCACTAAATACGTCATCGATGACGTGAACGTGCAAGTGGCTGTCGAGCGCTCTCAATACCTTGATGCCGACGGTAAACTGATGACCGAAGATTACCGAGTCTTGCTCAAAGACGACATCAAGAAAACTTTACAGACCGAATTCGGCAGCCTCACCGACTTTCTGCGTCGCTGGAACAATGCCGAACGCAAACAAGCGATACTAGAGCAATTGGCTGAACATGGCGTAGCTCTGGACATCCTACAGCAGGCAGTAAGCAACGGCAGCGAGCTAGATGCTTTTGATCTGGTTGCTCACGTTGCCTTCGATCAAAAACCACTGACCCGCCGCGAACGCGCCAATCAAGTCAAAAAGCGCGATGTGTTCGGTAAATACGGTGAACAAGCCCGTGCTGTGCTGGAAGCTCTGCTCGAGAAATTTGCCGACCACGGTGTGCGAGACATTGAAGACGCTAGAGTGCTGGAACTGCCGCCTTTTGATCAATTCGGCAGCAAAACCCAAATCCGTCGCGGCATTTTTGGCAGCCTCGAGCAATATAGCCAAGCCATACAAGAACTCGAACAAGCACTTTACGACCCATCGTTACAAAAACAAGCCTAAACCATGCGCCTGTTTACAAAATAAGAGCAATACACAATGAATCTCAGCAGCACCATCAAATCGATCCAAGACATCATGCGTAAAGACGACGGCGTTGACGGCGATGCCCAGCGTCTTGGCCAGCTCACTTGGATGTTATTCCTAAAGGTGTTCGACCAGCGCGAAGAAGAATGGGAAGACGACAATTCCAGCTATCAATCGCCTTTGCCAAATTATTTACGTTGGCGTAACTGGGCAGCCTATATCGCTGACGCGGATGGCAAGAAAAAACCACAAATTGCCACCAGCGAAGTGATTGGTTTTGTTAACAACGACTTATTCCCCGCACTCAAAGAACTGAATGCCAATCGAAGCCCACAACACAAAGTAATCCGTGGCGTTTTTGAAGATGCCAACAACTACATGAAGTCGGGTACTCAATTACTAGCGGTCATCGAAAAGCTAGAAGACGCCATCAACTTTCACGACTTTAAAACCCGCGCCAGCCTAGGCGACGTTTACGAACAAATGCTCAACGACCTACGTGGAGCAGGCAATGCAGGCGAGTTCTATACCCCACGCGCCATTACCGCCTTCATGGCAGACCGCGTTAATCCACGCTTAGACAAACGCGAAACGGTGATGGACCCTGCCTGCGGCACTGGCGGCTTCTTAACTGCCGCTATCGACCACTTTCGCAACCAGCTCACCACCCAATCCAACGCTGACGACAAACGAGCCATTGAAGAGCTGATCCACGGCATCGAAAAAAAACAGCTGCCACATCTGCTATGCACCACTAACATGCTGCTACATGGCATCGACGTACCCAGCCAGATCGAACACAAAAACACGCTGGGCATTGGCTGGAACGAATGGAGTTCTAACAAAAAGATCGATTGCATCATCACCAACCCGCCATTTGGCGGCTACGAAGACGATGGCGTGGGTAGCGATTACCCAGCCGACCTACGCACCCGCGAAACCGCCGACATGTTCATGGCGCTGATCATCAAAAAATTGCTAAAGGAAAATGGTCGTGCTGCGGTGGTATTGCCTGATGGCTTTTTGTTTGGCGACGGCATCAAAGGCACCTTGAAAAAACTACTGTTGCGCGATTGCAAGCTACATACCATTATCCGCCTACCCAAAGGCGTATTTGCACCGTACACCACCATCAAAACCAACCTGTTGTTTTTCACAAAAGGCAATCTGGCAGACGACGGCACCGAGCATTTTCATACCGACAGCATTTGGTTCTACGAGCATCCTTATCCAAGCGGTTATAAGAGCTATTCCAAAACCAAACCCATCCGCCTCGAAGAATTCAAGCCCGAGCAGGAATGGTGGGGCACCGAGATCAATGATTTCGCCGACCGCGTGGAAAACCAATTTGCTTGGAAAGTCGATTTCAAAACCAAGCGCGAACAGGCCGAAGCCGCCGCCGCACCACACTGGCAACGCGCCGAAACCCTTAACAACCAAGCCGCCAAACTAGAGGGCGAAGCAAGCGAGTTGCGTAAAAACCTAGTCGGCACCACCGACACCGCTGACCGCGAAAAAATCGATGCCCAGATTACCGATCTCCGCGCCCAAGCCGAACCGTTGCGCTTGCAAGCCCGCGATGCCCAAGCGGCTGGCGACCGAATTTATTGGCCAATCTTCAATCTCGACATCAAAAATCCCAATACCCCAGAAGAAGAAAGCCACGATCCAGATTTATTACTAGAGAAATATAAAAAACTAATCGGCGAGATAGAGGAAACCGAAAACCAGTTGAAAAACGAACTGGCTGCCGCCTTAGCGCATCATTTCACAACCGAGAATCTCAAATGAGCAGCAGTCAACCAACGCCAGAAAATCCGCAATTACTCGGCGACATCCGCCTGTTAATCGACGCCAGCCGCAGCGCACTCAACGCTACCGTTAACAGTGCCTTAACTCAACTATACTGGCACATCGGCCAACGCATTCGTAGCGAAGTGCTTAACCACCAACGCGCCGAGTATGGCGAGCAAATTGTCCTGATGCTGGCTAACCAATTACAAGCCGACTATGGACGCGGCTTTTCCGCTAAAAGCTTGCGCCACATGTTGCGTTTTGCTGAATGCTATCCCGACCATCAAATTGTCTCGACACTGTCGAGACAATTGTCTTGGAGTCATTTTTTAGAACTCATCTATCTCAAAGATTCGTTGCAACGCGACTTCTACACCCAAATGAGCGCTCAGGAAGGCTGGAGTGTGCGGCGTTTACGTGAACGTAAAGACACCCTGTTATTCGAGCGCACCGCCTTGTCCCAGCAACCAGAGGCATTATTGGCCGACGAACTAACGGCATTGCGAGAAACCGGCGAGCTAATCCCCGCGCTGGTACTCAAAGACCCTTACCTACTCGATTTTCTGGAACTCAACGACCGCTATCTGGAAAAAGACCTAGAAGACGCCATTCTGCGTGAACTCGAAAACTTCCTGCTAGAACTCGGCGCAGGCTTTAGCTTTGTCGCTCGCCAAAAGCGCTTGCAAATCGACAACGACGACTTCTACATAGACCTATTGTTTTACAACCGCCGCCTAAAACGCTTGGTAGCGATTGATTTAAAACTGGGCGACTTCAAAGCTGCCGACAAAGGCCAGATGGAGCTGTATTTACGCTGGCTGGCTAAACATGAGCAAGAACCCGGCGAAGCCGCACCGCTGGGAATTATCTTGTGCAGTGGCAAAAAACAGGAACAAATCGAGTTACTAGAACTCGATGCCAGCGGCATCCACGTTGCCGAATATCTCACCGAGCTACCGCCCAAAGCCCTGTTGCAACAAAAACTCCACGAAGCCATTATCCAATCACGGCAACGGCTGGATAACCGTAGCGTTGACCAAAACAGCGAGGAAAAATGATGGACGCACAACAGTTTTTGGCGGAATTTGGGCATATTGCGAATGCGCCGGGGGGGATAACTCAGATAAGACAATTAGTTCTTCAATTAGCAATAAGCGGTCTTCTAACAAATCGGCAACCAAATGATATTGATGCGAATAGCCTAATTAATGAAAATTTGAAGGCTCAAGACCACCTAATTGCTAAAAAGCAGCTAAAACGCCAGCCATCACCAAAGGGTATTGATAAATCAGAAGTACCTTGGTTATTGCCAGAAGGTTGGGCTTGGGTACGCCTTGGGACTGTAACGAATTATGGAGATGCACCTAAATTGGAGTATTCCAACGTTACTGAAGATACATGGGTGCTCGAACTTGAAGATATTGAAAAATGCACTTCAAGACTTTTATTAAAGGTGACAGCTAGGGAAAGAAAATTCAAAAGTACCAAAAATGGTTTTCCCGCTAATTCTGTGCTTTATGGAAAACTACGGCCTTATTTGGATAAGGTATTGATCGCTGATACATCTGGAGTTTGTACCACTGAAATTAGCCCAATATCTTTCTTTGACCGAATCGAAGCTGGTTATCTCCGTTGGTATCTTAAATCACCATACTTTATCGCATATGCAAATGGGGCAACATATGGAATGAACCTTCCGCGTGTTAGTACAGATACCGTTCGAGAAGCATTATTTCCATTTCCTCCAAAGATCGAACAATCCCGCATCGTCGCCAAAGTTGATGAACTAATGGCCTTGTGCGACAAACTGGAAGCGCAGCAGCAAGCCCGCCGCAAACTGCAAAACAACCTGCGCCAGTCCACCCTGCAAGCCGTCGCCAGCGCCACCAGCCCACATGAATTACAAAGCAGCTGGGCGCGTTTGTATGCCAATTTTGGACAGATGTTTCATACGCCTGAGGATGTGGCTGATTTTCGTCAGCTTACTATGGACTTGGCGGTACGAGGCTTTTTGACAGATCAACGCGACGAAGACGAACCCGCATTTTACTTGCTTGCTCGTATTGCACTTGAACATAAAGAAATGGTTTTGAATGGCGAAATGAAACGCCCAAAGCCGTTGCCAGAGATTGACTTAACCGATGCTCCATTTGAATTGCCACGAGGCTGGGCTTGGGCTCGATTTCCTGAGGTTGGATTATTTGGGCGCGGTAAGTCAAAGCACAGGCCACGTAATGACCCAAAACTATTCTCTCCCAGTATCTATCCGCTTGTACAAACTGGAGAAGTGGCTCGCGCGAATAGCGTAATTAAGGAATTTCATTCTAAATACAGCGAAATTGGGTTGGCTCAAAGCAAGCTATGGCCTAAGGGCACGCTTTGTATAACCATTGCAGCAAATATTGCCGATGCAGCAATTTTGGGATTTGATGCGTGCTTCCCAGATAGCGTTGTTGGATTTATACCTGCGCCTGAGCTACGCGATGAAGTTGAATATTTCTTGCTTTTCATGAAGACAGCAAGAGAACGTTTGCTTGCATTTGCTCCGTCAACAGCCCAAAAAAATATCAATCTCGAAATACTCCAGTCGGTACTGATCCCTGTGCCCCCAAAAGACGAGATTAAACGCATTCTTTCCAGAATCAATGAAATTAACGCGCATTGTGATCGACTAGTTGACATACACGCAAAGGCGCAAGACATCGGTAAATTGCTTGCTGGTGCATCGGTTGCGAAATTAACCGGCATCAATACAGAATAGAAGATGAACCCATGAAAGCCCCGCAAACCGAATTGATTGCCCCGCTACGCTTAGGCAAAGTGGTTGAATGAAGCGGAGGCACTACGGAGCAACTCAAAAATGCCCCTGACGACAAGGCTCGAATCGATTTGGCCTTCGCTCACAGAAAACTAAGCCTGAAATAAAATCTCAGGCTTTTTGTTGAAACGATTACGATTTGTTTGATTAAAAACTCTTAAGGATCAAACAAATCGTTTTTTTATGAAGCTTTAGAAAGCCAACGAATAACGTAAATTTGCTCCGTAACTACTAAAGTTCTCATTTAAAGACTGCGATGTATTAAAGCCTAAGCTGATTTGACTGCTTTGGGTTAGATTACGAACAAGTTGAGCTTGGACGTTCATAGCTGAGTTAATGGTGTTACTTAACCCAACATTTTGCGAAGCATCCACATGGTCAACATGGGCTAATTTTAAACCCGCAGTTTTTCCATCATTGTTGATGGAATGTGAGTATGAAACCCTTAATACAGGTTGCCAAATGCTCCAGTCATTAGTATCGGTTGCAGTCAAAATTCGCCCCCACTGCACGCCAAAGAAAGCTCTTTCACTACGCTCTGTGCTAGTCGCGTAGCGAATGTCGCCGCCTGCGCTGCCAGTTTCAGTATAATCATCCACCCGATTACTTAACCATTCGTAGCCGGTGTATGGAAACCAGCTTTGGCTGCCAGTAAGAATGGGTAATCCTATTTCTAGCCCAATTGACGAAGTTGCACCCTCGGTTTTACCTTGAGCGCTCATAGCATAAGGATCATTACGTTTGATATTGTCATAGTTCAATTCATTGCGTGATGCACTGACACGAGCCAACCAACCATCGCCTAGCATACGCAGATGCATGCCGTATCCATACATATTGTTATCAAAGTTACCTGCAGCATGATTCATCCAAGCAGCACCCGATTGCATGCTCATACCGAAACGCAACCACTTTTGAACCGGCATTTCAAAGCCAAATATGCCGGAAAAACCGTTTTGTTGATCTGATTGTAAATTTTGATAATGACTTTGAACGAAGCCGCGTACGCCTTCATCAAAACCGAAACGTGATCGAAGGTTTTCAGCAGCCCAGAATCCTGTCAGTGCATCGTCCATTGCGATTAGGCTGCCTGTTCCAGAGCGACGTAAGGCATTGAGATTACTTCTACCTAAAGTTTCCATAGAACGAAGATAGATAGGGTCAACGTAAGTATGTAATCTCAAACGATAGGTTAATATTTGATTAGGTACTGTGTAAGCGGCTGAATATGCATTACCTTGCATAACTCCGTTTGTAGTACCAAAATCGTTGTCATTACCGACAAATAAGAAGTAATCATTTGGTGCTGAAGGATCTAAAGCTGGAGCTAGACCTAATGATTCCCATTTCTCAGCCAACCGAGGTGTGTTTGCTGCTGCGACAGGGTTGGGTAAGTTGACGCCAAATCGACTTAGTTGAGCCGGATTAAGCATGTTCACTAATTCAGTTTGCGCAACAGGGGTAATGTCGCTTCGCAAAACCCCATTCGGTGCGATGGGTGTATAGCTATTTTCATAAACAGTTCCAGCGATATTAGTTGCACTCGAAGTGTCAACCAATAAAACGCTTTTATATACAGCAGCTCTGCTATCGCCATTACCAATGCCGTTACCATCTCTTGATAACACCAAAAACTGTGAATTGTTTAGAGACAAAATTTCACTTTGTGCCGCTGTGCGGTCATAACTGGCGTTTGGGCCGGCTGCATCACGATCTATTTTGGGCAGAGTTAGTACATATTCTGCTGATGGGGTGCTTGGGGTTGGATTGTTGGCAATATCGTAAACCAACATCCGTGTGTTTTGACGGGTTTGCTGAGCGCTGGTTGAGTCTTGTACTGTGGCGCTTTGTAATAATACAACCAGTTTTTTACCATCTGCTGTAACCGTTGCACCTTCAAGGCCTTGGTTATTTCGGCGACCACCAGTATTAGGTTCTACAGTTGAATTAAAATTAACTTGATTGTTAGTTTGTGGGTTAATCGCTGCTACTGGATTAATGATTCCGCGTAATTGACGGTCTGCACCAAAGTAATAGATGTTGGCGGCATATTCATCGCTGACATAAAAACTGCCGTCTTTAAGATAGGTAATGCCTTCAGCATCCATTGCAATTTTATTAACACTTTGTACTAAAGGAACATTAGCCCCTAATGCACTACTAACATTAGCAGCAGGATCTAAGCCTGTGAAGTCCACTCCACGGTTATCTTTAAGTTTTTGACTGCCCAAATAATTTAAGGTCAATGAATTACTTGCTGCAATACCAGTGCCTGTATCGGGTGTTAAGCTGATGCTGAAACGGTTGATTCGAGCAGCAAAATCACTGTAAAAAGGATCGCTGTTATAACCTCTATCAGGCAGGCCCAGTAAAATGCCACCTGTGTAAGTGTCGCCAGATTTACGCCAGTTAGTTAACTGATGTTACGCAGTCACAGTTGAATCCGATATTATAAAAGGATGAAAAAAGCAGAATTAGAGTTATACACGGATTACCTGATCAGCACATTTGGAGCGGCGACAGCCACGGGTATTTCAGCGATGTTGGATGGTGAAGTGAGTCATGATCGAGTGACGCGCTTTTTAGCGGAGCGTGAATACACGTCGCGGGACTTATGGCGGCAAGTGAAATCAACGGTTCGACAGATAGAGCGCGAAGACGGGGTATTAATTTT
>CAMCSF010000043.1 GCA_945877625.1 Methylomonas koyamae
AGAACAAAAATCCTGGCTACGCTAGGACCAGCTACGGATAAACCTGGTGTACTTGAAGATTTGTTCGAGGCCGGTATTGATGTAGTCCGTTTAAACTTTTCACACGGTTCAGCACAAGATCATATTGATCGTGCTACCCGTGTGAGAGAGATAAGCAAAAAAACCGGTCGTCGCGTCGGCATTTTGGCTGACTTACAAGGCCCAAAAATCCGTATTGAGCGTTTCAAAGACAACAAAGTTTGGCTGGAAGAAGGTCAAGATTTTGCTTTGGATATCAATCTAGGCAAATTAGACGGCGATAACACACAAGTCGGTATTAGCTACGAGCCTTTGGCACGTGAAGTTAAGCCTGGCACTCGTTTATTGTTAGACGATGGCCGTGTGGTATTGGATGTGGTCAATGTTGAAAATCACACTCGCGTTAATACTAAAGTTGTAGTGGGCGGTGACTTGTCCAACAACAAAGGTATTAACTTGTTGGGTGGTGGTTTGTCTGCAGCCGCTTTGACTGACAAAGACAAACTCGACATCAAAACCGTTGCTGTTATCCAAGCTGATTATGTGGCGATTTCTTTCCCTCGTACAGCGGCTGATTTGAACGAAGCGCGCGCATTGTTGCAAGCAGAAGGTTGCTACGCTGGCATCGTTGCTAAGGTAGAACGTGCTGAAGCAATGGAAGTGATTGATGAAATCATTTTAGCTTCTGATGCAATCATGGTTGCTCGTGGTGATTTGGGTGTGGAAATTGGCGATGCGAATTTGCCAGCTGCGCAAAAATTGTTAATCAAACGTTCCAGAGAATTGAATCGTGCGGTGATTACAGCCACACAGATGATGGAATCGATGATTGAAAACCCAATCCCAACCCGTGCTGAAGTATTCGACGTTGCGAATGCGATTGTTGATGGTACCGATGCGATTATGCTTTCAGCGGAAACGGCTTCTGGCAAACATCCGGTTAAAACTGTACAAGCGATGGTTCGTGTTTGTATGGAAACCGAAAAACAGCCGAGCGTTATTACTTCTGAGCACCGCATGACCGATAGCTTTGGTCAAATTGACGAAGCAATTGCGATGTCAGCGATGTATTTGGCTAATCACACCAAAATCAGCGGTATTGCATCATTGACTGAATCTGGTTCGACACCGTTGTGGATGTCACGGATTAGCTCGGGTATTCCTATTTTTGCTTTCAGCAGTCATGAGAAAACTTTGGGTCGCGTTACTTTGTATCGCGGTGTATTCCCAACCTATTTTTCACATGAAAAAATGGATAAAGCCGAAGTTAATCAATATGTGGTTGAAACCTTGCGTTCACGCGTTGCTGTAAAAGATGGTGACTCATTCATCATCACTAAAGGTGACGCAACTGGTAGCCAAGGTGGTACTAACTCCTTGAAAGTAGTGACTGTCGGTTAATAATCGATAAGCTATTGTTATACAGCATTGCATTGGGGCTAATCCCCAATGCAATCGCTTCTAAACTTAAACCACTCGATCAGGTAGTGGTTGCCCCGCAAAATAAGCCTGCAAATTAGCCAACACTTTCTCGCCCATCGCAGTACGGGTCGCAATAGTTGCGCTCCCTAAATGCGGTAACAGCGTCACATTATCCAAACTTAAAAAATCAGGATCGATATTCGGTTCGCCTTCGTAAACATCCAATCCCGCTCCCGCGATTTGTCTGGCTTGCAAACAGGCAATCAAAGCGTTGCTATCTACCACATCACCACGCGCTGTGTTGATTAAATGTGCGCTCGGTTTCATCAATTGCAATCGTTCTGCATTGATTAAATGCCGTGTTTGCTCGCCGCCTGGGCAATGCAGCGATACATAATCAGCTTGCGGTAATAATTCTTCAATGCTGTCACAACGCACCGCCTGTAATTCGCTAACAATCGCTTCAGCAGCAGGGCTTGGTTTGAGATACAAAATCTTCATCCCAAAACCATGATGCGCTTTGCGAGCCATGGCTTGTGCAATGCGGCCAAAACCAATTAAGCCCAAGGTCGCGCCAGTGACATCGCTGCTCATCATGTGGGTAGGGCACCAACCAGTCCATTGTTTAGCGCGAACCAAGCGATCACCTTCCGCGCCGCGTCTAGCCGACATCAACAATAAAGTCATGGCAATATCAGCAGTGCTTTGGGTTAAAACGCCCGGCGTATTAGAGACAATCAAGCCTTGCTGTTGGGCGGCGTTAATGTCGATATGGTTATAACCCACGCCAAAATTACCTAAAATCTTACAACGCTTATTGGCGACATTTAAAACCTCGGCCGGCAAGCTATCGCAAACGCTAGGACAAACCGCATCGTAATTTTGCAAAGCGTTTTTAAATTCGTCGGCAGTAAAGGGATGATCGTCAAGATTGAGGCTGACGTCATACAGTTGTTGCAGTTTGGTTTCGACCGATTGCGGCCAGCGGCGAGTGATAAGAACCTTAGGTTTATTCATGGTGGTAGTTCGAGTGATAAAGATAATCACAGTATAAATCAGCCTGATTAGCCAGCAAAGACAAGCCGATGCCGTGCTATAGTTGCCCACTTTTTATTTTGCATACCGAAAGACTCAGGGAGATTTTTGATGTCGGCGTTTTTTAGCAAAAGCCATATTACCGCTCACAGTGGCTATAGTCGTTGGATGGTGCCGCCATCCGCTTTAGCGGTACATCTTTGCATAGGTCAAGCTTATGCATTTAGCGTGTTTAACGATCCATTAACCCGCATCATCGGTATTAGCGAATCAGCGCCAGAGGATTGGAAACTCACCACTTTAGGTTGGATTTTTAGTTTAGCCATCGTGTTTTTAGGTTTGTCGGCAGCTTTTGGCGGCAAATGGCTGGAAAAAGTCGGACCGCGTTTGACGATGTTGGTTGCCGCTTGTTGTTTTGGTAGTGGCTTTTGGTTATCGGCGTTGGGCGTGTCTTTGCATCAAATCTGGCTAGTGTATTTAGGCTACGGTGTGTTGGGCGGTATCGGTTTGGGGTTAGGTTATGTGTCGCCGGTATCGACTTTGATTAAATGGTTTCCAGACCGTCGCGGCATGGCGACCGGCATGGCGATTATGGGGTTTGGCGGCGGGGCGATGATTGGTGCGCCGTTAGCGGTTGGCTTAATGGATTATTTCAAATCCGAAACCTCAGTTGGGGTTGTGGAAACCTTTATGGTGATGGGTTCGCTGTATTTTGTTTCGATGCTGATTGGGGCTTTAACGATTCGTATCCCGCCAGCGAATTGGCAACCGGCGGGCTGGGTTGCGCCGACTGTTAGCAATAAAATGATTACCCAAGCCCATGTTCACATCGATCAAGCCTTAAAAACCCCGCAGTTTTACTTATTGTGGTTGGTGCTGTGTCTTAATGTCACCGCCGGCATTGGTGTGTTGGGACAGGCGTCGGTGATGATTCAAGAAATGTTCAAAGGCAGTGTCACGCCAGCAGCAGCGGCGGGCTTTGTGGGTTTGTTAAGTTTATTCAATATGGGCGGCCGATTTTTGTGGTCATCGTCGTCTGATTATCTGGGCCGTAAAAACACTTATTACATCTTCTTTGCGGTGGGTGCGGTGTTGTATTCATTAGTGCCAAGCATGGGCATGGCTGGGAATAAAACTTTGTTTGTGTTGCTGTACGCTTTGATTATGAGTATGTACGGTGGTGGTTTTTCGACCATTCCCGCTTATTTGGCTGATATTTTTGGCACTCGCTATGTCGGTGGTATTCACGGACGCTTGCTGACCGCTTGGGCAACTGCGGGGGTTTTGGGGCCGGTGTTAGTGAATTATTTGCGTGAATATCAACTCGCTCAAGGCGTAGCAAAAGCCGATGCTTACAATGTCACCATGTACATCATGGCGGCGATTTTGGTGCTAGGTTTTATCTGCAATTGGCTGATTAAGCCAGTCCATGAAAAACATCATTTAAAACATGATGATCTTGATGAATTAGATGGTGTTTATCCAAAAGGAGGTAAAGCATGAGTAAAAAACCAACCTCACCGATAGCGTTGATCGCGTTTTGGTTATATGTGGCGCTGCCGTTAATTTGGGGTGTTTCGGCGACAATTAAGAAGGCTTTGGCGTTGTTTGCATAAGCATTGACCTAAGCGGGGCGGGGTTTGTAACCCAGCCCAGTTCAAGGCTTACAGCGCAAATTATATTTTTGCACCCGATAGCGCAACGTTTCACGAGTCGTTCCGAGCATTCTTGCTGCTGCTGTGACGTTTTCATCGGTGCGGTTCAGAACTTCCTGAATCACATATTTCTCAATGTCCTGCAAGCTCAAGCTGCCATCTAAAGGCAAGAAAATGCCGTTATTCGGATTAAAATGGTTAGTGTTGGGCGGTGGATTATTTAGTTGCAGCCATTGTTCTGGCAATTGCTCATCATGGGCTAACAACACGCAGCGCTCTAAAACATTGCTCAATTCCCGAATATTGCCCGGCCAATTGTAGTTTTTAATCATCTCCCAAGCCTGTTGGGAAATATGGCGGACGTTTTTCGCGGATTTACGATTGCTATCGGCAATAAACAGCGGCACCAATTGTTCCAAATCCTGTTTACGTTCTTTTAGCGACGGCACCCGCAAACTCATCACATTCAAGCGATGATACAAATCGCTACGAAATTGGCCTTGTTCAACTTTTTGGAGTAAGTCGAGATTGGTGGCGGCGATGATTTGCACATCAATAGCAATTTCGGTTTCGCTACCCAAGCGACGAATCCGCAAATCTTCCACCGCTTTTAATAGCTTGGTTTGCAAATCCAAATCCATTTCGCCAATTTCATCCAAAAACAGGGTGCCGGTGTGAGCCTGTTCAAATAAGCCGCGATGGCGTTTTTTAGCACCAGTAAAGGCGCCGGCTTCGTAGCCAAATAATTCCGATTCCAATAATTCGCGGGGCAGGGCGGCGCAATTGATTTCAATCAACGGTGCTTGGGCGCGGCTGCCGGTGTAATGCAAAATTCGGGCGATTAAACCTTTGCCGGTGCCGGTTTCGCCGCTGATGATTAAGCTGGAAAATGGCACATTGGCCATCTGCTTAATCATTTGCCGTAAATTGTTGGTCACCAAACTGTTGCCAATTAAAGCATCGAGGCTATAGCGGCTGTTTTCGGCTTCGGTTTGTTGTTGTAAACGGCGTTGAGCGCGGGCGCTACGGCCAGCGCCTTCGATTAATAAATTAAGACGTTCGGGGTCGCAGGGTTTTTCGATAAAGTCATAAGCCCCCAAACGCACTGCGCGAACCGAATCCGCCACGCTGCCATAACCGGTGGCAAACACCCATTCGCTGCTGCCGATTTTGGGTTTAATGGCTTCTAAAAAGTCCAGCGCATTGCCATCGGGCAAGTTCATGTCCGATAACACCACCAGCGGGTCTATGCTTTGTTGGCAAAGGTATTGTTCGGCTTCTTTTAAATCCCGAGCCAGTGTCACATCCCAATTGCGCTTGCGAAAAAACCGCGCTAATTCCGAGCCGAGTAAGGCTTCGTCTTCGATAATCAATAACGTGTCTGGCATAGTTATCCTTAATGCCGCCAAGACGCTTGGTCTTCAATCGGTTCCAAATGGGTGTCGATATCAAGATGGTCGAATAGCGTCATTAATTGCAGTTCGATGGTTTCGACTAAATCATGACCTTGTTGTACCGTCCAGCTGCCAGGTACCAAAATATGTACCGATACAAAGCGTCGCGCACCGGCATAACGAGTGCGTAAAGCGTGATAAGTGATGTGGTCTGAAACTACAAATTGTTCCAATACCTCGATAATTGCGGCTTGTTCTTCACTAGGCAAAGCGGCATCCAATAAGCCAGAAGCGGTGCGTTGTAATAAATGGATCCCTGCCCAAACAATATTAATCGCCACCAAAATCGCAATAATTGGATCGAGAATCACCCAATCCTGTAAGCCTAGTTGCAATGCCCAATCACGGCTGGTTTGGAAATAATCAGCCGCCGCGATTAAGCCAATGCCTAGCAAAATGCCCACGGTAGTCCAAACATCGGTCATTAAATGCTTACCATCGGCTTCGAGAGTAATCGAATGTCGGCGTTTGCCGACTTTAATCAAAATCTGCGCAACGATTAGATTGACGACTGAGGCGGCGATGGATATGCCAATGCCTATGTCCAACGCTTGTAAAGGTTGCGGATGCCACAAGCGTTCCCAAGCGGTTAAGCCAATGCTAAATGCCGCCAGCAAAATCATAATCCCCTCGGCACCGCTGGAAAAATATTCAATCTTTTCATGGCCATAAGCGTGATCATCATCCGGTGGCCGAGAAGCAACGCTTAGCACGGCAATCATAATAATCGCTGCGACCAAGTTTATCAGTGACTCCAGAGCATCTGATAATAAGCCAACTGAGTCGGTCAGCCACCACGCATAGGTTTTTAAGGCAATGGTGACGATAGCTGCAGCAAAAGACAGCCAACCGTAAGCGGTGAGGGATTTTTGTGGGGTGGACATAAACAGTGGCAGAATTAAAACGGTTGCTTAGTCTACCAGAGATGGATTTATCTCTGATCTCAGCCTATGGAAAATAGTTAGGCTGTCGAAGCGGATTGTGAGAGAAATACACTGTCGTTGGCGGTTTTGTGGCTTTGATGTTTTACAATAATGGATTCTTATTTGGTTTTTAAACATTCAATCATGGCCGATAGTAAAACTTATCTAAACGTCCCGTTTGCGGAGAAGGACGCCGCCAAAGCTTTGGGCGCTCGTTGGGATCCTGCTAATAAAAAGTGGTATATCGCTGCCGATAAAGATCCGGCGCTGTTTGCAAAATGGCAAACCACTGAAGTTGTCAGTCAGCCGAAACCGGTCGCTAATAACATAGCCTCTGGGGTGATGACTTATCCGAAACAGGCTGATTTTGTTGCTTATAACGGTGAGTTGCCGCCGTGGGATTAAAGTATTTAGCGGGTTATTCGCCAGCAGTGGTGGAAAAAGTCCAAGCTTTGATTGATAACCATCAGTTGGCGGCGTATTTGCAGAAAAAATATCCGCAAGCTCATCAAATTAAAACCGATAAAGCGTTATATGAGTTTGTGCAGGCGATCAAAAATCGCTATTTGCGGCAATCGTCACCGTTAAGTAAGGTGATTTATGACGATAGATTGGATGTGTTACATCAGGCTTTGGGCTTGCATTCGTTTGTGTCGCGGGTGCAGGGCGGTAAGTTGAAAGCTAAAAATGAGATTCGGATTGGTGGCGTGTTTAGAGTCGCGCCGATTGAGTTTTTACAGATGATAGTGGCGCATGAATTAGCGCATTTACGCGAAAAGGAACATAACAAAGCATTTTATCAGCTGTGTTTACATATCGAGCCGGATTATCACCAGTTGGAGTTTGATATGCGCTTGTATTTGATTTGTTTGGATAAAGGTTTGGATTTGTATTCTGAAGTTGGATAGGGTGGTTCGGCATTAGCGAACCACCATAAGCTTTTGCCAGCATTCAAAGTAATTTTACTAAGGCTGCGACAATACCAATCGCGACAGCAATTAAGCCACCGAGTCGGATAATTAACCGTTGCTCCAAATTATGCATATCACGTTTTAAGTCATGTATTCCATGGCGTAAATCGCTGATGTCGGGTTTTGTGGCTAGTTCCGCTTCCCCTTGAGCTTCTTTAAAAGCATTAGAAATTGCTTCGGCTTGATTTTCTGGTACGCCGGACAACTTAAGTGTGCTAATAAATTTATGGGTGTCGAATGTTATTGCTGTCATGCTCACACCAATGGGTAAGTTTTAAAGTCAATTGATTGTATTAATGTTATTGACCTATCTCACTTAAATATCGAATCTTAGCTCAAACGCTTAACCGCTTCCGCAACAATATCCAACATCTCATCACTATGGCTTTGTGAATGAGCAATAATCGCGCTACGCATACGCGGTTCCCAGAAGTTTCTGATGTGTTGTTCAACGCCTTTAATGGCCAATTCTCTATCCGGTTCGGATTTGAAAAAAGCGCCGATGTTGTTTGCCATTGTGACGAGGTTTTGATTATCCATAGTTATACGTTTGCTGCTTGATGATGTTGTAAACGATGCGGGTGAGTGTAGATAACGTGGTTATCGTTGCGAGCAAAACCAACTAAGGTGATGCCACATTGTTCGGCTAATTGGATAGCCAGCGCGGTGGGCGCTGAAACTGCGGCCAGTAAGGTGATGCCTACGCTGGAGGCTTTTTGGACCATTTCATAACTGGCGCGACTGGTGACGACTAGCCAGCCGCCGTCAAAATGACAGTTAGCTTTGGCTAATGCGCCGATTAATTTATCTAAAGCATTATGACGACCAACGTCTTCGCGAACCGCAATCACGCCACGTTCAGCCTCGAACCACGCCGCCGCATGCACTGCGCCGGTGAGTTGATTAAGGCTTTGTTGTTGTTGCATTTGGCTGAGGGCGGCGGTTAATTGGCTGGCGTCTAAAGCCAAACCTTGACCAACGGGACGCGGCGGTCTGACCGCTTGTTCCAAAGTGGTTGAGCCGCAAAGTCCACAGCCAGTGCGACCAGTCATGTTTCGGCCTTTGCCGGACATAGCTTGAAAGCGTGCTTCGGGAATTGTAATCCGCACTTCGACGCCTTTTGAGCGTTGAAAGACGCGAACTGATTGTAATTCGCTAGGGTGTTTGATGATGTCTTCGGTGAGGCTAAAGCCTAGCGCAAAGTCTTCTAAATTCAGCGGTGTGGTTAGCATTACAACGTGGGGAATGGTGTTGTAAACCAACACCACTGGCACTTCTTCTGCGATGTAATCTTGGGTTTGGCTGTGAGTTGAGCCGCGCCAAGTATCGACAGTTGTTTGTCGATAGCTGGCCCAGCCCAATTCACTTAGCGCATCCATAGTCCAGTGTTGGGCTTATTCGCCAGCTGGGATACGGTTGTCTAAGAAGCCTTGCTGTGCATCAGAGAAGCTTTGGTATTGCTTTTGCCAATCCGATGGTTGTGACACTTTTGACACATGCACAGCGGTGACTTTGTACTCAGGGCAGTTGGTCGCCCAGTCTGAGTTGTCGGTAGTGATAACGTTAGCGCCTGAATGCGGGAAGTGGAAGGTGGTATAAACCACGCCCGGTTGCATACGGTCGCTGATCACAGCGTGCATAACGGTTTCGCCAACTCGGCTTTTTACGCCAACCCAATCGCCATCGCTGATGCCCAAAACTTCGGCATCGTGTGGATGTAGTTCCAGTTTGTCTTCGCTGTGCCAAGCCACGTTTTCGGTACGGCGAGTTTGCGCGCCGACGTTGTATTGCGACAAGATACGGCCAGTAGTCAAAATCAATGGATATTTGCTGCTGGTGCGTTCTGGAGTCGGAATGTACTCGGTCAACATGAAGCGACCTTTGCCACGAACGAATTCATCAGCGTGCATGGTCGGTGTACCTTCTGGCGCATCATCGTTGCAAGGCCATTGGATACTGCCCATTTCGTCGATTTTTTGGTAGCTGACGTTGGCAAATTGCGGGGTTAAACGGGCAATTTCATCCATGATTTCTGATGGATGGCTGTAGTTCATTGGATAACCCAACGCGTTAGCTAAGTCTTGTGTGACTTGCCAATCTTCTTTACCAGCCAAAGGTTTCATGACTTTGCGAACCGGTGAAATACGACGTTCTGCATTGGTAAATGTGCCGTTTTTCTCTAAGAACGATGAGCCTGGCAAGAATACATGAGCAAACTTAGCGGTTTCGTTCAAGAAAATATCTTGTACTATTAAGCATTCCAATTCACGCAAAGCATGGTGAACGTGGTTGATGTCTGGATCTGATTGCGCAATGTCTTCACCTTGAACATACAAACCTTTGAAGCTGCCATCAATCGCCGCTGCGAACATGTTTGGAATTCGCAAGCCAGGCTCTGATTCCAAGCTTACGCCCCAAGCGGATTCAAACAATTGGCGGGTTTCAACGTCAGAAACGTGACGGTAGCCAACGAACTCGTGCGGGAATGAACCCATGTCGCAAGAGCCTTGTACGTTGTTTTGACCGCGTAATGGGTTAACACCAACGCCTTCGCGACCGATGTTGCCGGTTGCCATTGCTAAGTTAGCAATACCGATAACAGTGGTTGAACCTTGGCTGTGTTCGGTTACGCCCAAGCCGTAGTAAATCGCACCATTGCCGCCTGTGGCATACAAACGCGCTGCGGCACGTAAGCTTTCAGCATCAACGCCAGTGATTTCTTCCAGCGCTTCTGGTGAATTTTGCGATTGGCAAACGAAGGTTTTCCATTTTTGGAATGACTCAACATCGCAACGCTCAAGAGCAAATGCTTCATCAGCTAAGCCTTCGGTGACGATAACGTGAGCCAAAGCAGTGACCACGGCAACGTTGGTGCCTGGGCGTAGTTTTAAGTGGTAGTCGGCTTTGATGTGTGGGCTGTTGCTGACTAAGTCGATGCTGCGCGGGTCGACAACAATCAGCTTAGCGCCTTGACGCAAGCGACGTTTCATCATCGAGCCAAACACAGGGTGACCGTCAGTTGGGTTAGCGCCGATGACTAAAATCACATCTGATTTCATCACTGAATCAAAGTTTTGTGTACCTGATGATTCGCCGAAGGTGTTTTTTAAGCCATAACCGGTTGGTGAATGGCAAACCCGAGCGCAGGTATCAACGTTGTTGTTACCAAAGCCAGCACGAATCAATTTTTGGACTAAATAGGTTTCTTCGTTGGTGCAACGTGAAGAGGTGATGCCGCCAATTGAGTTTTTGCCGTATTTCGCTTGAATGCCTTTTAAGCGGTCAGCCGCGAATTGAATCGCTTCTTCCCAGCTGGTTTCGCGCCAAGCGTCGGTGATTTTGTCACGCACCATCGGGGTAGTGATGCGGTCTTTGTGGGTAGCGTAGCCAAAGGCAAAGCGACCTTTAACACAAGAATGACCGTGGTTTGCTTGGCCGTTTTTGTCTGGCACCATGCGCACCAATTGTTCGCCTTTCATTTCTGCACGGAATGAGCAACCAACGCCGCAATAAGCGCAAGTGGTGACAGTGCTGTGTTCAGGTTGACCGTGGTCAATCACTGATTTTTCCATCAAAGTGGCGGTAGGGCAGGCTTGAACGCAAGCGCCGCAAGACACGCACTCGGAGTCCATGAAGTCTTGGTTTTGACCCGGTGAAACATGCGATTCAAAACCACGACCGTCGATTGTTAAAGCAAATGTGCCTTGAACTTCTTCGCAAGCGCGAACGCAACGTGAGCAAACGATACATTTAGCCGGATCGAAGCTGAAATAAGGGTTGCTATTGTCTTTTTCTGAGCAAAGGTGGTTGTCACCTTCGTAACCGTAACGCACTTCGCGTAGGCCTACTGCGCCCACGGTGTCTTGTAATTCGCAATCGCCATTGGCTGAGCAAGTTAAGCAGTCTAATGGATGATCAGAGATATACAGTTCGGCAATGCCTTTTCTGATGGTGGCGAGTTTGTCGTTTTGGGTACAAACTTTCATGCCTTCAGCAACTGGTGTGGTGCATGAGGCAGGGTAGCCGCGAGCGCCTTCAATTTCCACCAAACACATACGGCATGAGCCGAATGGATCTAAGCTGTCGGTCGCGCACAATTTTGGGACGGTAATTCCTGCCTCTGCTGCGGCGCGCATCACAGAACTGCCGGCGTTGACAGTAACCTGATGGCCGTCGATTTCCAGAGTGACTAAAGTTTCGGATGTACTGGCGGGTGTGCCGTAATCGGTAGGTTTATTGGCTGACATAAGCTATCTCCGGGTAATCGTTCAGGCTTTGGATTTAAGACCAAAGTCTTCTGGAAAATGATTTAGGGCGCTTAACACTGGGAACGGTGTCATGCCACCCATTGCACACAATGAGCCATAAGTCATGGTGTTACACAGGTCGCGCAGTAAAACGGTGTTTTTATCTTTTTCAACACCATCAACAATGCGGTCGATCACTTCGACGCCGCGAGTAGAACCAATTCGGCAAGGGGTACATTTACCGCACGATTCTTCAACGCAAAATTCCATCGCATAACGCGCCATGTCGGCCATGTTGACGGTGTCGTCATGGACCACGATGCCACCGTGACCCAATACCGCTGACATGGCGGCAAAGGCTTCGTAATCAAGTGGGGTGTCAAATTGACCTTCGTGAACGTAAGCGCCTAATGGGCCGCCGACCTGTACCGCACGAATTGGACGACCAGACGCCGAGCCTCCGCCGTAGTCATAAAGCAACTCGCGCAAAGTCATACCAAATGCGGCTTCAAATAAGCCAGGGTGTTTGATGTTGCCGGCTAATTGCAGAGGCAGGGTACCACGCGAACGGCCCATGCCATAGTCGCGGTAAAAATCGCCGCCTTTGTCCAAAATCACTGGCACAGACGCCAATGAAATCACGTTATTAACGATGGTTGGTTTGCCGAACAGACCGACAATTGCAGGTAGTGGTGGCTTAAAGCGTACCAAGCCGCGTTTGCCTTCCAAGCTTTCCAATAATGAAGTTTCTTCGCCGCAGATATAAGCACCTGCGCCCATGCGAACTTCTAAGTTAAAGGTTTTGCCGCTGTTTTGAATGTTGTCGCCCAAGTAGCCGTTGGCATAAGCTGCGGCAATCGCTTGGTTTAAAGCGATTTGAGCGTGTGGATATTCAACGCGCAAGTAAATATAACCTTGGGTTGCGCCAACCGCTAAACCAGCAATTGTCATACCTTCGATTAATACAAACGGGTCGCCTTCCATAATCATACGGTCAGAGAAGGTGCCTGAATCGCCTTCGTCAGCGTTACAAACAATGTATTTTTGTTCAGCAGGGGCGTTTAAAACCGTGTTCCATTTAATCCCTGTTGGGAACGCTGCGCCACCGCGACCACGTAAGCCTGAATCAGTGACTTGCTTAACGATTTCGGTAGGTTGTAGGTTTAAGGCATTTTTTAAACCGCGATAGCCATCGTTAGCAATGTAATCGTTAATGTTGACAGGGTCTGTCAAACCAACCCGAGCGAAGGTCAAACGATCTTGATTTTTGAAATAAGGCAGTTCTTCAATATTGCCTAAGTACAAAGGATGTTGTTTGCCTTCTAAAGCACCGGCTTCAAGCAATGAAGCCACATCGCTAACTTCGACTGGACCATAAGCGACACGGCCTTCGCTGGTTTCAACTTCGACTAATGGCTCTAGCCAAAACAAGCCGCGTGAACCGTTACGAACGATTTCGACTGATTGGCCTTTTGCCGCAGC
>CAMCSF010000044.1 GCA_945877625.1 Methylomonas koyamae
TCGCCAAATTCGACTAAAACCGAGCCTTCGGCGTGTTTGGTGTAATGGCAGGTAAAGCGAATTTCACGCAGTTGATCGGGATTACGGCCGCTTGGTCTCATTGATGCTCTCGTCTTAATAAAAAATTCCCGCATTATACGGGCTTTGGGCGGAGATTCGGAATTGGTGGGATGGTTTTAGAGTGCACTATTCGCGATTGATAGGATTCAACGTATCAATAACCAGTACAAACGCTATCCGTGATGCGTTCTAGTCTTTTTCTGGAATGTGCGTTGGGTGGGTGTTATTTGTTCGCTGCGTTGTGAATCGAAGCCGCTAGCGTTGATTATTGGGCGATTAATCAAATGGCGGTCATTGATTTTTGTATCTCGCCAGCGTATCTGTTTTTAATCCCTACTTACGGCGCGATGTGGTTGGCGGGTAAATACTGCCATGCATTGCAAAGCCTGTCGATTCGTCATATTGCTTAGCAATTGATGGTTTTGGTGATGGCTACGTCAGCTGCGTTTGTGGTTTTTAATGACTATTGTCAGACAATATCAGCCAACCGTTTTGGACGCAGTATTCGGCAGATTTCAGCACTTATTACATGGCTTATTTAAGCTCTACTATGGTCTATGCGGTATTGATTTTGCTTGCCGTTACTTCTGTGAAAATGTTGCTTGCTGATAAAAGCAAACAAGTCAAAATTTAAAAAATTCTAAAAGGGTGGCGTTTGTCCACCCTTGTCTTTTGATGTAATCACTTTTCTTTTGTCATATGACAAAATCATCTAAAGCCAGATTTTTGGTTTACAAACCAGACGACCGGTCGCATAATCCTGCTCCATGGCAAAAACAGACAGTAAACAACTCAAGAAAGACAAGTTGCTTGAACAAGGCGTCACGCTATTATTGGAAAAAGGCTATCACGCTACCGGTTTAAAGCAGATTCTCGATACGGTGCAAATCCCCAAAGGCTCGTTTTATACCTATTTTGATAGCAAGGAACAGTTTGCGGCAGAGGCAATTAATCATTACATTGAACCGTTTATTTTGCGTTTATCGGCACATTTGCAAAATCCAGAACTAGACGGATTGATGGCTTTAAAAGCCTATTACAGTGAATTAATTGTGGAAGTGGCGCAAACTGGTTTTAAAGGCGGTTGTTTGCTGGGAAATCTGATGGGCGAAATTGGTGATACCAGTTCATTATGTCGTGATGCCTTGTTAAATGCCGTAGCCCGGTATAGCGATTTGCAAAAAATTGCTTTGGAACGCGGCCAACAGCAAGGTAGTGTTCGTGTTGATCGTTCGGCGCAAGCAATGGCTGATTTGATATTGAACG
This sequence comes from Methylomonas koyamae, assembly GCA_945877625.1. Classification (GTDB taxonomy): domain Bacteria; phylum Pseudomonadota; class Gammaproteobacteria; order Methylococcales; family Methylomonadaceae; genus Methylomonas; species Methylomonas koyamae_C. Next base: position 1,327 of record CAMCSF010000044.1, read on the forward strand.
GTTGGCAGGGAGCGTTGTTACGAATGAAAGTCGAGCAATCGGTAGCACCGTTACAAGCGGTTTGTCAGGATTTGCTGGATGATTATTTTAGGGCTTAAGTGATTGATCAAGTATAAATTAGTCAGGTTAGTCTAATAAACTTGCTGAGTACTTAAGCCGTTCGTGCAGAGCTTGTCGAAGCATGGACAGCGATTGCTGGTTCTAACTCGGCTTTCCCGTTCATCCTTCGACAAGCTCAGGACGAACGGAAAAGCCTTAACTCGTTGCAAACTTATTGTTTTATACAGGCATTTTAAATGCCTAGATTGATCGCAGCCAAATTGGCAGTATTTTTAACGTGAAAAACAGACGACCGGTCATTTATTAGGAGGGCATCATGCCAAAATTCATTATCGAACGTGAGATACCTGGCGCAGGTCAATTAACGGCTGCTGAGTTAAATGCGATTTCGCAAACATCGTGTGGTGTGTTGCGGAATATGGGGCCGCAGATTCAATGGCTAGAAAGTTATGTGACTGCTGATAAGGTATATTGCATTTATCTTGCCGACAATGAGCAGCTGATTCGTGAACATGCGGCTCAGGGTGGTTTTCCGGCTAATCGGATTGAACAAATCAAAACTATTATTGACCCGACTACTGCTGAATAACTGATGTTGCTCAACATTTTCAAGCTTTGTTTTATAAAGATGCGCGTTGCGAGGCTTATTTAGATGTCGGTTCTCGTACCGACAGGCGAGTTACTTTTCTTTGTTTGGGCAAAGAAAAGTAACCAAAAGAAAGCCCACCCGACCGCCGCGTGCTTCATGCGCGCAGACGGGAGAAACCAGCTACGAGTTAAGCTCACAGCGGCTTTAATTCAGCTTCTAACCTTTCCAATTCAGCCAACGTATTTACATTGCTAAAAATCTGCGCTTGCTGACTGAAATCAACTTGATTAACCCGATGTTGAAAAAGCCAATTTTGCAAGCGCCGTTCACCGCTGGCTAAATAGGCTTTCAAACTGGCTTTTAATTCGGTTCTGATGGCTAGAAATACTGGATGCAAGCGTTCGCCGTCATAAGCGACAGCAATATCAAATTGCTCAGTTAAACCGTCTAACAGTGGTTGCAGATGAGCGGCGGTAAATAAGGGTGAATCACAGGGCAAGACCAGCAAAATCTCAGCGTCTAAATAATCCATCGCCGCTAAAATTCCCGCTAATGGGCCATCAAAGTCGTCGCTGGCATCGCTAATCACTGGATATTGCCATTGCTGATAAATCGCTTGATTGCGGTTGGCGCTAATCACCAAATGATTAGTCACTGCCGCCAACGCCGCGATGGGATAACTGACTAAAGGCCGCTGTTTAAATAGCACCAAGCCTTTATCTTGTTGCTGCATTCGCCGTGCTTGGCCACCGGCCAACACCACACCACTGACTTTGTTTTGATCGCTCATAATGATAAGCTTTGCCTATGTTGAATCGAGTCGCCATTTTCGCAAGCTTACCGCTGATTGCAAGCTGTGCTTCACAGCCCTTGCCTATCCATCAAGAGCTGGTAACTTACTATCAGCTGGAAACCACAAAACCTTATGACGAAGTGTTAGCGGAAACTGAAGTCGCTATTGCTGAACATAATTTCCGTATTACCGGTCATAGTCGTGTCGGTAAAGTGATACGCGAACGCGGTGCGGAGAATTTTCCAGACTATGACACTATCCAGTTTTGTAATTTAACCTTAGCGAGACAGGTGTTGGAAATTAGCCCGTTGGCGATAGGTTATATGCCTTGTAATGTGGTGATTTATCAATTGAACGGCAAAACCATTATCAGAACCCATCTGTTGCCGGAAAATACCGATAATCCTGAATTGAATAAATTTGCAGTAGAAATGAACCCGCAGCTAAAAGATATTGTCGAGTTTGCAGCGGAACATTAACTTTATACACTTTGATTACCTTATGAAAAAAATCTTGCTTTCAACCCTTGCCGCGGTTGCCTTATTATCTGGTTGCGCGACAACTCAACAAACCAGCTCCGCTGATAACCAAGCGGCGGAAACTAAAGCCTTAGTCAATGATTTTCCAACTCGCGATCGAGTTGATTATGTCTTGGAGTGCGTAGCTAAACACGGCGGTTTAACTTATATCAATCAATACGCTTGTGGCTGCAAAATCGACAAAATTGCCGAAAAATTAAGCTTTGAAGAATACGACTCGGCGAGAACTTTTGGTCAAATGCAAAAAACACCCGGTGAAGCCGGTGCTGCTTTCCGCGATCCACAACAATCAAAAGATTTACGCGGCAAATTAAAAGACGCTGAAGCGGCAGCTGAAAAAGCCTGTTTCGTTCAATAATCATTTTGATGATTCACTAGGGCGGTCAATGCCGCCCTTCTCTTAGCTTATTTAATAGTTCCGATGTTTAAAACCCTCGCTTCCCTGCCTAATGCAAAACTGCGATTAACTATCTTGGTTTTGTTAACTTTAAATTCATTGCTTTATGCCTTAATGGGTAGTTTTATCAGCGCGATTGATTCGTTTGCTTGGTTGGCTCTATTGCTGTCTTTTGAATTAGAAACTGCAGCTGCGCCTTTGCCGTTTGACGGCAGCCGCTTACATCAAATTCGTAATGGTTTGATTGCGGTGATTGTGATCGTTTCCTTAGGTTATTTATTCACTGGCGATATTCTCAACCTGATAAATTCTGGCCTTTGGTTAGGCTTGCTGGCTTTATTAGAAATTGAAGTGCGTGATCCTGATAAAGTTCGAGAAAATCGCGTGAAAGTGGTGGCCGCCTCTTTTGTGATCTTTGCAGGACTAATTGGCATGGTTATCGTTTGGGGATGGATAGGTAGTTGGCTGGACGCATTTAATGCTGGCCTGTGGATTTTTGCCTTTGCATTGATTGAGGTCGATATTTTTCGTTTTCTGCGACTTCGCTAATTTGTCGAAATGTTAGATTGATACGCGCTTGCTTTGGCTTGCGCGTTTTCGGCAATTCATGTCGCCAATGATGCTGTAACTCCCCCGCCATAATCAATAAATCGCCGTGATTTAATTCAATATCCAGTTTGTAACCGCTGTTAGGATGCTTAAATCTGAGCAAGCGTGTTTCACCAAAACTTAATGAGGCGATCGTTGGGTTTTGACCCAGTTCCTTTTCATCATCGGCATGACAGCCCATCGAATCACGGCCATCGCGATATAAATTAGCTAATACGCTGTTAAATGATTGCGAGCAAACCGATTCCAGCTGTTGTTTTAACTGGCTTAATAACGCTGTCCAAGGCAGTGGTTGATGAGTAACTCCAGAATATCGGTAGCTGGCTTGTGAATCGCCATACCAAGCCATCAATCTGGGCACGGTTAAAAGTCGGCCATAAATAAACAACTGCTCTGACTGCCATTCAATCCCCGTGTTTAATTGCTGATAATAGTCATCCGCCACTGCTTTGGAATAGAAACCGCTGAGACAATATAGCTGCCCATCAAATGGCACTAAGTTTTTAGTTTTATCAAAAATAGTCATGACTAAAAACGATGATTAATCAAACTGTTATTTAATTTATTTAAAGCAACTTCCATTATTAACCACACTTAAGATACGCTTAACTGCTTGACAAATTTTCCCCAGCATAGAAACTAGCGGCTTGTTTAGAAACTCGAGCGACGGCTTTGAACGACATTCCTCTGAGTATGCTTTTTAGCATACTAGCTGCTTTATTAATTATTTCAGCCTTTTTTTCTGGCTCCGAAACTGCGCTGATGACGCTTAACCGTTATCGCTTACAGCACTTAGTTAAGAAAAAACACCGTGGTGCAGTGAAAACCCATCAATTGCTCAAACGTCCCGATCGAGTGATTGGTTTGATTTTATTAGGCAATAATTTTGTCAATATTCTCGCCTCTTCCTTGGCAACCGTTATTGCTATTCGGATTGGTGGAGATGAAGCGATTGCTCCAGCAACCGCAATTTTGACCATCGTAGTTTTGATTTTTTCAGAAGTAACCCCGAAAACCTTAGGCGCTATCAAGCCGGAAATGTTGGCATTTTTATCGGCTTGGATTTACGTTCCATTACTGAAACTGTTTTACCCGATTGTTTGGATTGTTAATTTAATCTCCAGCTTGATTTTGCGGATTTTTGGCATCAATACCAAAAAACCCAAAAGCGAAACCCTGAATAAAGAGGAGTTAAAAAGCATCGTTTCTGACGCCGACCATTTAATGCCAAGCCGTTATCAAAAAATGCTATTGAGTATTTTGGATTTGGAATCGGCCAGCGTCGAAGACATCATGACCCATCGTAATGACATTGTGGGGATTGATTTAGAAGATTCGATTGAGGAAATCATCGAACAATTGCAAAACAGCCCGCATACTCGGCTACCGGTTTATAAAAAGAACATTGATCGGGTGATTGGTTTTATTCATATCCGAACTATTTTGTCGCAAATCCACCAAGCGGATTTTGATAAACAAAACATCACCGACAGTCTGATTAAACCGTTTTTTATACCGGTGACAACCTCGATTCATAGCCAGATGCAAATTTTCAAAGCAGAAAAACTGCGCATTGGTTTAGTGGTGGATGAATATGGCGATGTGCAAGGTTTGGTGACTTTAGATGATTTGATTCAGGAAATTGTCGGCGAATTTATTATTGAAGAACCCAACATTAATCAGCAAAAAGACGGCAGTTATCTGATTGATGCCAGTGTTACCGTCCGCGAATTGAATCGCCTAATGCAATGGGAACTGCCCACCGAAGGCCCTAAAACCTTGAATGGGCTGATTATCGAATACCTAGAAACGATTCCAAAATCCGGCACCAGCATTAAGCTATATGGTCATATTTTGGAGATTGTTAAGTGTGATGAAAACACGGTAAAACAAGTTAAATACCAACTTTTAGCGACGAGTTAATTCAATCAACTTCAAGACTTGTGAGCGTAACAAAGTCAAAATGTGGATAGCTGCTTGCTGTGAAAATTGCCGGATTTTCTGACTGTTTCCAGCAAAATGTACTGGCCTATCTCGCACCAAACCTTGACGTTGTAACCAGTAGTAAATGCCGCTGATATACAAAATCAACGGCATTAAGCCAACTAAAAACCAAATCAAGCGCCCCAATTCACCAAACGCCTCGCCGGTATGCAACGGCCAAAGCCAAACCGTAAAAGTTTGCGCAGCGGTAAATTTGCTAGGATTACGCACATCACGAATTTGCCCGCTCCAACGATCCACCCAAACCGTGGTAATCGGATGATGTTGGTTGATTTCATTTTTTTGGCGAAGATTAATTCGGTAAGTACCGGTATCACCTAATGGCGTGGAAACGCGACGTACTTCAGATTGCGAAAACGGTCCACGCGCCACTAAGACCGCTTCGGTTAAGCTAATCGGCCTGTCGTTGGGAATCGCGGTGCTTCGCACATTAGGCCCTTCATCACCATGCCCCATTCCAGAAGAAGCGGTTAAGGCTTCAATTAGCGGCGGATAGGCTAAATGAAAGCCAGTGAAAGCTAGCAACAGTAAAAACACGGAAGACAACAAACCTAGCCAGCGATGTAAATCCATTAACAAGCGACTCAGGCCGGCGTTAACCCGCAGTTTAAATGCTTGTCGCCAACCCGTGCGAGGCCACCATAAGTACAAACCACTGCTCACCGATAAAATTAACAATACCGCCAATACCGCGACCAAATCGCGCCCAGTCGCTTCTAATCTTAATTGGGTGTGTAAATCCAGTAACCAAGTAGTTAGAGTTTGCCCCCAAAAGCGATTTTCAATCACCTCACCTGTATAAGGATTAACCGCCACCATTAATGGCGCGTAAAAAGCATCGACGGTTTCACGGGGTTTTTCAAACCATGCGGTGATTACTTGATCAGGTTTGCGGGGCAGTTCCAAGGTCCAAACCCCATGCCGATCAGGATGGGCTTGACGCACTGAGGCAATAATTTTATCTAACGATAAAGCCTGTGCTTGTGGCGTAACAATGATTTGTTGAGGATTAAATAAACGATCTAATTCTTGACGATAAACACTAAGACTGCCTGTTAAACCTTGTAAGGCAAACAATAAACCGGCGCTTAAGGCTAGATAAAGATGAATTTTTAACCAAACAGAACGGGCAAATAGATGCCGAATCGAGATAGACATAACCAATTGAAAACTCGGTAAACACAAAAATGTATTTTACCGAGTTTAATGATTAAGCTGGAAATTAAGCTTGATCCAATCCAAACGCAGTGTGCAATGCTCTTACCGCAAGTTCCAAATATTTCTCGGCAATAACGACCGAGATTTTAATTTCTGAGGTAGAAATCATTTGAATATTAATGCCTTCATCGGCTAGGACTTTAAACATTGTGCTGGCAATACCGGCGTGAGAACGCATACCAACACCCACAATTGAAACTTTAACAATACTGTCGTCGCCACTGACAATTTGTGCGCCTAATTCTGTGCGCAAAGCTTCTAAAACATTTTTTGCACGCACATAATCATTACGATTAACCGTAAATGTGAAATCAGTTGCGCCATTTGCGCCCACATTTTGCACAATCATATCTACTTCAATATTTTCAGCCGCGATAGGGCCTAATATTTTTGAAGCGACACCCGGTAAATCAGGCACACCAGCAAGAGTCAATTTTGCCTCATCACGGTTAAATGCAATGCCCGAAATTAACGCTCTTTCCATTTCTGATTCCTCGTAGGTAATAAGGGTGCCATTGCCTTCTGCAAATGAAGACAATACCCGTAACGCAACATTATATTTTCCAGCAAATTCAACGGAACGAATTTGCAATACTTTTGAACCTAAACTTGCCATTTCTAGCATTTCTTCAAAAGTGATTTTATCTAATCGACGCGCTTTAGGTACCACGCGTGGATCGGTGGTATAGACGCCGTCGACATCGGTGTAAATATGGCATTCATCAGCTTTTAAAGCAGCTGCCAAAGCCACACCCGTGGTATCAGATCCACCACGGCCTAAGGTGGTGATATTGCCTTCTTCATCCACCCCTTGGAAACCTGCAACCACCACCACTTTGCCAGCGTCTAAATCAGCGCGAATTTTAGCGTCTTCGATTTCGCGGATTCTGGCTTTAGTATGACTGCTATCGGTGAGAATTTTTACTTGTGAACCGGTGTAGGAACTCGCATCGCAACCTACGTTATGCAATGCCATGCAAAGCAACGCTATCGTAACTTGTTCGCCAGTGGATAGTAAAACATCCATTTCACGCTCAGTAGGCTGAGTTTGCATGTCTTTGGCTAATGCTACTAGGCGGTTAGTTTCGCCGCTCATTGCTGAAACCACTACGACAATTTGATCGCCCGCATCACGGGCCTTTTTGACTTTATCAGCGACTGCTTTAATGCGCTCGACAGTGCCGACCGACGTGCCACCAAATTTATAAACGTACAATGCCATTTTATTAACCCTAGCTGTTTAGGCTTATTAGATAAACCGCAATGTGCGGCTAATTAAACAATTGGGGAATTATGTTCGCGGATCTTAACCTGTGTTGATACAGGATAAACTGAAACTATACAGATTGATTAAAAATACTAACTCCTAAAAATAGGAGTTAGTTTACTTTAGACTTGTCTTAAGAAATCAGCATCGTGTATCGACAAACAAGAAGCCAACTTACAAAACAAATTATTGAATCTCAAATTCGCTTGGGTTATGGCCGGCAGCAATTAAAGCTTGCATCCATTTTGGTTTTAAACCACGACCAGTCCAAGTTTGTGTTGCATCATTAGGATTACGATATCTAGCAGGAACCGCTGCAGATCTTCTATCTAATTTTTTACCAGTTTCTATAATTTCGACATTAACAGCAATTGAAGCAGCCAATTCTTTTATTTGCGCAATAACTTCTTTACGTTTGCTGTATTGTCTTTCTTTTAAAGCTCTACCCGCATTTTCCAACAAAGATTGCAATTCAGTTTCAGAAAGTTGATTTAAGTCAGTCATATATGCCTCGCTATTAAAAAATTGTGGCTTTATTCTAACATCATATATATTAAAAATAAAACACCCACATAATAAATCTTTTGATTGCCTAGTTATTATGGGTGAATTTAGACAAACCGAGGCAATCTTTAACCAAGAAAAATACTAATTGGAACATACTAAAAGAGGGAGTGGACGAACGCCCACTCCTATAATAAAAACAATGCCTTAGCTAAAAAATAGAAATTGCTTCCACTTTTTAAAACCAAGTATTTCCTAACCTAAACGCTGTTGCACCCAAGCAGGCACTTGCTGCAATGCGGCCACCAAACCTGAGGGATCATTGCCACCTGCCTGCGCCATATCTGGACGACCGCCGCCTTTGCCACCGACTTGTAAGGCTACAAAGTTAACCAAATCACCGGCTTTCACTTTATCCATAGCATCTTTGGAAACACTGGCAATTAAACTGACTTTATCGCCACTGACCGCTGCTAAAACCAAAGCCGCGCTACCTAATTTGTTTTTCAGCTGATCAGCCAAATCACGCAAAGCTTTAGGATCAACGTCATCTAATTTAACCGCCAATACTTTGACGCCGTTAATATCGACCGCTTGATTAGTTAATTCATCACCTGCAGAACTGGCTAACTTCGATTTAAGTTTTTCCAATTCTTTCTCTAAACCGCGTGTTTTTTCCAACAACTGCTGCACTTTATCCGCGGTTTTATCCGGTGAACTTTTTAATAATCCAGCTATCGCTAACAAAGCTTTCTCACGCTGTTCAATCCATTGCAAAGCACCTTCGCCAGTGACAGCTTCCAAGCGCCTTACACCCGCCGCAACACCCGTTTCAGCAACAATCTTAAATAAACCAATGTCACCCGCTCTATCAACGTGAGTACCGCCGCATAATTCAGTCGAAAACTCACCAATGGTCAATACTCGGACTTCGTCACCGTATTTTTCACCGAACAAAGCCATCGCACCGGCTTTTACCGCATCATCTTTTGCCATTACATTCGCAGCAACCGCATGATTAGCGCGAATTTGTTGATTAACCAGATGTTCAATTTGTGCCAATTCCTCAGCAGTCATTGGTTCAAAATGCGAGAAGTCGAAACGTAAACGCTCAGCATTAACTTGCGAACCTTTTTGGGCAACGTGATCACCTAAAACTTGGCGTAATGCCGCATGTAATAAATGAGTTGCCGAGTGATTACGCTCGGTGGCTTTACGTAAATCAGCATTGACACTCACTTCGCAAGCTTGGCCTAGACTAATAGTGCCTTGTACCACTTTACCTTTGTGCAAGAACAACTGGCCGCCCTGTTTTTGAGTGTCATGCACTTCAAAGACAGCGCCATCGACTTCGATTAAGCCGGTATCGCCGGCTTGACCGCCGGATTCAGCATAAAAAGGCGTTTGATCGAGAATTAAAACCCCTTCATCGCCCGCTTCTAAAGCATCAACGGCTTGGCCTTTTTTGAATAAGCCAAGGATTTGTACCGAACCATCGAAACTGTGATAACCGGTAAATTCGGTAATACTGTCATGGCGAATATCTTGATCGTAATCAGCAGCAAAACTGCCACCCGCACGGGCGCGGTCACGCTGGGCAGTCATTTCGATTTCAAAACCCGCATGATCAACGGTCAGATTGTTTTCACGGGCAAAATCAGCGGTTAAATCGACAGGGAAGCCATAAGTATCGTAAAGCAAGAACACTACATCACCTGGAATCACATGACCATCGAGCTTAGCAACACAAGCTTCAAGGATTTTCATGCCTTGACCTAAAGTTTCGGCAAAACGTTCTTCTTCTTTTTTCAACACTCGCTCAACTTGCTCTTGAGCTTTGGCTAATTCAGGATAAGCCCCGCCCATCTCAGCGACTAAAGGCGCGACTAATTTATAGAAGAACGTTTCTTGAATCCCTAAGCGGTAACCGTGACGAATTGCGCGGCGGATAATCCGGCGTAACACATAACCACGACCTTCGTTTGATGGCAGTACACCATCAGCAATTAAAAACGCGCAAGAACGGATGTGATCGGCAATTACCCGCAATGAACTATTGCTTAATTCAGTATTGTTGGCTAATTGCGAAGCAACTTTGAGCAGGTTTTGGAATAAATCGATTTCGTAGTTGCTATGAACGCCTTGTAAAACCGCTGCAATACGCTCCAAGCCCATACCGGTGTCGACTGATGGCGCTGGTAACGGGGTTAAATTGCCATCTTTATCGCGGTCGTATTGCATGAACACCAAGTTCCAGACCTCGATATAACGGTCGCCGTCTTCATCTGGACTACCTGGAGGGCCACCGGCAACATGCTCACCGTGATCGTAGAAAATTTCGGTACAAGGACCGCAAGGACCGACATCACCCATTGACCAAAAATTGTCTTTTGCGCCAATTCTGGAAAAACGATGCGGATTGATTTTGACATCTTCCAACCAAATCGCTTCAGCTTCTGAGTCTTCATCAAATACGGTAACCCATAATCTTTCGGCAGGAATACCTAATTCTTTGGTCAAAAAATCCCAAGCAAAATGAATCGCATCACGTTTGAAATAATCACCAAAACTAAAATTACCCAACATTTCAAAAAAGGTATGGTGACGCGCGGTATAACCGACATTTTCCAAATCATTATGTTTACCACCAGCACGCACGCAGCGTTGGCTAGTGGTGGCGCGAGTAAAATCGAGTTTTTCCCGACCTAAAAACACATCCTTAAATTGCACCATACCCGCATTGGTAAATAGCAAGGTTGGGTCATTACCGGGAATTAGTGAGCTTGAAGGCTGCACCGCATGGCCATGTTGGCGAAAGAATTCCAAAAAGGCGGTACGCAATTCGGCGCTGGTCATTTTTTTCATGATGGTTACTTCGATTAGTTTTACTTTAAATCATTTGATAGATCGGCTTATAACCGAATCTAAGCTATTTTAATTTTTAATTCGGCACACATTTGTTTAATCATGTCATGACTAAAGCCACGTTGCTGTAAAAAGCGACTGCGTTTAAGCCATTCCGCCCTAGTCAATTTAGGCTGTTGATCAAATTTATTTTCATAAATTTCCAGCAAGGAATTTATCCAGCCGCCAACATTGTCTTCAGCCAATTGCTCTAAATCAACCTCAGTGATGCCTCGCTGTTGCAATTCATAACGAATTCGCACTGGGCCATAGCCTTTAAGCATCCGTTGCCTGGCATAACATTCAGCAAATCGCTGATTATCTTGCCAACCTTGTTCTGCAAACTCAGCAATAATCGGTTCAACATCTGATCGACTGTAACCTCTTAACGCTAATTTATCGAGCAACTCCCGCTGACTATGCTCACGCATTGCCAGCAGGCGCAGACAAATTTGTTGGATATTTTGCTTAAGCTCAATCGACGTCTGTAAATTCGCCGTCGTCATCTTCTTCCAGTGTTTCAACAACCGCATTTCGACCAGCAAAGGCTTTTTCGCGAATCGCTGCTTCTAATTGTTTGGCTTTTTCTGGATTATCTTTTAAAAATTGTTTGGCATTGTCTTTGCCTTGGCCGATTTTTTCATCGCCGTAGCTATACCAAGAACCTGATTTTTGAACAAAGCCGTGAATCACACCTAAATCGACTAATTCACCAAAGAATGACACCCCTTCGCCGTACAAAATTTCAAAATCAGCTTGTTTAAACGGTGGCGCCACTTTATTTTTGACGACTTTTACCCGAGTTTCATTACCGACAACTTCATCGCCTTTTTTGATAGAACCAACACGACGAATGTCTAAACGGACAGAAGCATAAAATTTCAGCGCGTTACCGCCAGTAGTGGTTTCAGGGCTACCAAACATCACGCCGATTTTCATCCGCAATTGGTTAATGAAGATAACCAA
>CAMCSF010000045.1 GCA_945877625.1 Methylomonas koyamae
AACAAACGCGACCGCCAATGCCTGCGGCGGCCCCGATTCGTCCTCGTCACCTCGTTCAGCCCCAGCAAGGGGGCTGAACGTAGGCTCCAAATGACTTGACGGCACATGCGATGGCCTTGCAGGTTTTCTACGCTTCGCTTCGAAAACCCCCCGGCCGCGTGCCTATCGGGGACTACTCGTCCATCGCTCGCTATTCGCATAGCTTCCGTGGACTCGCAGCGAATGTATTTTATCTAGGCCAGTGAGTCGCTAATTTGCGAAGATTTTTAGGCGTCCATACTAAAGATCAGGCGAAAACCAACGCCGGTAGCTACCCCGATTCGTTCTAGTCGCATTGTCCAACCAACAAGGGGCTTAACGTAAGTTCTCAAATGACTTGACTTGCAGGTTTGCTACGATTCGCTTCGAAAACCCGCCCGGCCGCTTGCCTATCGGGGACTACTCGCCAATCACTTACTATTCGCATACTTCACGTAGGAGTTTAACAGGTGTGATATTTTTTTTAAGGCAAATAAAAGACTAAAAATGACCTTTGTTGTTGAAATTCATGCTTTTAGCAATGACTATAATATAAAGTTAATTTTTAATAACCATGATAAATTCATGGATTTAAGGCACCATATTAACCATGCAGTAATGTCTGTTATTCGTGATCTTCTTAAGCTCCAATATTAGAATTGTGGTTGAATTTTGTGCTTCAGATAGCCGAGGGGGGGTAGCATGGAACAAACTACAGATTTTCTAGGTGGACTGCATCTCGACAATCAACTAAATATCATTCAGGAGTCTCAAAATGAGCTGTTAAATGCTGTTCCTACAAGTATTTTAATAACAGATCCTTACCAACGAATCACCTTTGCTAATAAGGAGTTTGAGGTATTAACAGGGTATAGCCAGCAAGAAGTCTTTGGCAAAGATTATAAAATTTTGCATGGGTCAGAAACTGACTTACAACAAGTCCAAGCGATTAGGGATTCCTTAAAGGAAGCTCGGATATTTTTTGGGGAGATTTTAACCTATAAAAAAGACGGCTCAAGATTTTGGAATGAGCTCACCATTTCCCCTCTCTTTTCCAAGGAAAATAAATTAAGTGGCTTTATTTGGATTCTTAGGGATATTTCTGAAAATAAAATATTGATGGACAGCTTAATTGAATCTGAGAGACGTTTTCGTGAACTCTCTGATGCAAATCCGGCATTAATATTGCAATTAGATATTCATAAAAATCTTTTTTGGATCAACAAGAGCTGGCTAAGCTTTACAGGCCGAAGTTACTTTAATGAACAAGGTATGGGCTGGATGAATGGAATACATCCTCAAGATCGCGATAACTTTCTTAACTCCTATTCTCGATCATTTGAGTGTCGCAAAAAATTCGATATAGAGTATCGATTGCAGCGTGCCGATGGCAAATATCGTTGGTTAAGTGGCCATTATTTTCCACAATATTCTGCAGATGGTGAATTTATAGGTTATATAGGGACTTGCATTGATATTACTGAGATTAGAAATTCTAGAGCCGCACTTGATTTTTTTAATGTTGCACATGAAATAATTTATAGCACGGATCTTAATCGAATTATTTTAGATTGCAATCAGCGCTTTTGTGAGTTGACTGGCTATAGTAAAGAAGAAGTGATTGGTCAGAATGTTAGCATTCTTAAATCAGGGATGCACGATACTAATTTTTATGCGCGCATGTGGCAAAAAATTAATAATGATAACTCTTGGCAGGGTGAATTCATTAATCGCACTAAATCTGGTGATCTTACAACCATAATGACGACTATCACAGTTATTTATGATGGTAATAAGCCGCAACGTTATTTAGCAGTGGGTAGTGACATTACCAACATTGTTACTAAGAGAGAATATTACCAAAAAATTGCTTATTATGACAATTTAACGGGTCTACCCAATCGTTTTCTATTACTGGATAAGCTAAATAACATAATCAATAACACCAAAAACTTTGGTGGTTTTTTTGCGGTGTTATTTATCGATCTAGATGGGTTTAAAAGGATTAATGATCATTATGGTCATGCTCTAGGCGATAAATTTTTGGTGTTTATTAGTAATCAAATGAAAAAAGCCATTCGTAAGAGTGATACCTTGGCGCGATTAGGAGGCGATGAATTTATCATTATCTTAGATGGTTTAACTGATAAACACGACTATGAAGGGACTATTACAAAACTATTAAACGTTTGCAGTTCTGATATTTTATTAGAGGGGGTTTCATTAAAAGTATCAGCCAGTATTGGTGTTTGCGTTTATCCGAACGATATGCCTGATGAAGATATCGATGCAAGATTAATTTTAAATTATGCAGATCAGGCCATGTATGTGGCTAAAAGAAATAGCAAAAATAGTTTCCATTACTTTGATCGAACACAAGATCAAATTATTGTTACACGTAATAATGCCATAGAAGGGATTAAAGCAGGGTTGCTTAATGAGGAGTTTAAGCTCTATTACCAACCTAAAGTGAATATGCGCACGGGACAGGTGTTAGGTTTTGAAGCACTCATTCGGTGGAATAAAGATCAGTCTGAACTATTAGAGCCATCAAAGTTTTTACCCCTAGTTCAGAATCATCCCTTAGGAATTGAATTAGGGAATTGGGTGATTAAAACGGCATTAGCTCAATTATCGCAGTGGCATATGCAAGGGTTGGTGTTAAGTTTAAGTGTCAATATTGATATAAGGCAATTAATGCAACCCTATTTTTTTGAGTATTTACAAGATGAAATTAATAACTTGATGTATTATCAAGCAGGTAGTTTTGTACTAGAAATATTAGAAACGACCGAGATTGAGGATCGTCTTAGAGTTTCAGAGGTTATTAAACGTTGTCAAGCATTGGGTGTGGATTTTTACTTAGATGATTTCGGCACGGGGTATTCTTCCATCACTTATTTAAAGGAATTACCTTTAAACACCCTAAAAATTGATCGCAGCTTTATAGCCGATATTACTCGTTCCAACCAAGACTTACAATTGGTTGCCAACATCATTCGGTTAGCTAATGATTTGGATAAAAAGTTGATTGCGGAAGGTGTTGAAACCATCGAACAAGGTCAGCTATTAATAAACCTTGGCTGTGAAATTGGTCAAGGCTATGCTATTGCTAAACCCATGCCAGCCGGCGAAGTATTATCATGGGTAAGTGATTGGCAACCTGAATCTTCATGGACTGATGCCCCAAAGCTCCATGACACCTATCGCTTCTTATTTGAGCAAATGAACGATCCGACCTTGATAATCAAAGACGGCTGTTTCATTGATTGTAACGATGCGGCCATAAAGTTTCTTGGCTACACTTCCAAAGCGAGTTTTTTAAAACAACGTCCTAGCGATATTTCGCCTGAGTATCAACCCGATGGCTATCGCTCAGATGATAAAGCCGAACAAATTCTGGAAGCCCTGCTGCGAGAGGGTATCCAATGTTTTGAATGGTTGCATCATCGTTTCGACGGCTCGGAAGTATTGGTAGAAGTGATGCTGACGCCAATTAAATTAAATAATGAATTGGTTATCCATACGGTCTGGCGGGATATTAGTCATCGAGGTTGAATGTGGTTGTCTTTTCAACGGTTTAAAAAAATTCCGCTGAACAGTAGATAGTGAAAACCCAAGTTCAACAGCGATCTTGCGCCAGCTCAAGCTACCTTAATTAATTGCCGAGCTTTGTTATTCAGTTAATCATTGGATACCTTTAATGGGCGGCTTAGTTTTCTACTTCAAATAAATTATCAAATTTCGTATTCCTTCAATAACGTATAGATGGTCTGGCGGGTAACGCCAAAATGCTTGGCTATATCAATCTTGGGGGCACCGCCATTAAACATAGCAACGGCCATTTCTTTCTCTTTATCGTTTAGAGCATCTGGGCGGCCAAATTTCTTACCGCGTTTTTTAGCCGCCTCCAAACCCGCTTTCACGCGATCACGAATCAATCCGCGTTCAAATTCTGCTAGTGAGCCAAAGATATGAAATATCAACTTGCCGGTTGAGCTAGTGGTATCGATATTCTCGGTTACCGATTGAAATCCGACATTGTTAGCTTCCAGTTCATTAACGACTTCGATTAAGTGTTGCAGTGATCGTCCTAGGCGGTCTAGTTTCCAGACGATTAAAACATCACCTTCACGTAATGATTTTAAGCATTGCTGCAATTCAGGGCGGTCTTTTTTAGCGCCAGATTGCTTTTCTTGATAGATACGATCACATCCAGCAGCGGTTAAGGCATCGATTTGTAATTGAGTGTCTTGGTCGTTGGTTGAGACTCTGGCATATCCGATTTTCATTCAGCACCTATATGTAAAGTATGGCCTATTTATTTAACTTACCATTTCTTTACATATTGTATCACGACTTTTTTTACTTAGTTAATTAACGTACTTGCGCGGCAATTTGGACTAAAACCGCTTTGAACGGCGAGAGTTAAACAAACACTTGTTTGTTTGACGTGCATATAGTTGTGTCATAGTTAATGAATAAATTAGATTATTGCACTGTGTAGGCCATTGACCTACAATAAGCCATGGACTTTGAATGGAATGAATTAAAAAGTGAAAGGTGCTTTTTGGAGCGTGGCTTTGATTTCGCCTACGCTGCCCACGCATTTTTCGATCCTGATCGGATAGTTCGATTGGATAATCGTCATAGTTATGGAGAAGAGCGTTACCAATTGATGGGTCTTATAGACACACGGCTTTTTGTCATTATCTACACTATGCGTAATCAAACGATAAGAATTATCTCAGCCCGAAAAGCTAATCAACGAGAAATTAAAGCCTATGAAAACTGTAAGAATGGCCATTAACCCAAGTGACTCAATTGGTCGCATTGATACTATTCGTGTTGACGCTACCACTGAAACAGAAATTCTGAAGCAAGAAGCTGCAGATGAAATGGATTTGATGTTAGATGCAGCCAAATTTACCCGACGTGTTCGAAAACGTCTTGGTTTAAGTCAGTCTGAATTTTCACAAAGAATTGAAGTTCCGTTAGAGACTATCAGAAATTGGGAGCAGGGTAAGCGAAGTCCTACTGGAGCAGCCAAAACACTGCTCAAGATTCTGGATAAATCACCCGATGTAGCGCTGGGTGTATTAAATCATCAGATCTAGCTGTTGATGAAATCTGATGATTTTGATAAATAATTTGTTGACGGTTTTGAATCTCATCACTGGATTGATCCAAGAATAAGCGTGCTCGGGTTATTGCTATCAAAGCTGATATCACTAATCTGGCAGTTGATGCCATCAATAATGCTGCCTGACCTGATTTGCTGGAAGAGTGCCGTCAGTTAAATGGCTGCGAAATTGGTGTTACCCGTTCTTATGTTTACCAACTGGTAAAAGGGTGATAACCGCAAATACTATTGTTGTCGGTTAAACCGACAACAATAGTATTTCTGTTTTAATCGTCATCATCTATCTGTGTCCTTCGAATACTTTCTTCTTTCAGCATTTCTAAAATTGTTGGGTAATCAAAAAAAGTTTTTTCTTTTTTACCATTTGCATCATAACGCTCATCAATACACGGAAACTTACCCCTAGCGGCATTTTCAGCTAATAAATAAGCGTGTCTGATGTAACGACCCATCACAGCATTTATCAGCATTTTTTCTTCAGCTGGTTCAAAAAGCCCATCAATTTTCTTGCCTTCTGCCTTGGCCGCCGCTTTTTGCTGTTCAAACAGCTTAATTTTTTCGGTTTGCGCCTGATTAAGTTTTAACCGAATGGCAATTTGCCACATTTTATAGTCAGGATAACTAGCCTTAGTCAGTATGATTTGATGGCTAAGTTTTATCACACGATCTCTGACTTTATTGATCAATAAAGCATATTTAGGTTTAGCTACTGGTCTTACTGGTGGCGAGTTTTTTATAAAACCTTCGTATCTATCCAGAATCAATTCAACTTCGCCCATTATTCGTTTCTTATTACCAACAATAGGCAAGGTCATAATAATCGTCATTGGATAGCCGATAGTTGGGCGGTATTGTTCAAAGTACAATTTCAGATTAGTTTCTAACTGATCATTGCACTCAATTTGCCCTTCACTCAGTAGTCCTAGCGTTTTGGCTTGCGGCATAACAATATTGGCATCAAACAATTTACGCCACTTATCTCTAGTCCATATGTGGTAATCACTTGCCCACACATCGCCAAAATCATCATAGGTTTTCAATACATCATCAAAATCAACGGGTAATCGTTGCTTATCCTCTTCGTTTAATCCATTCGCACGAAATCGAGTTGCTAATTGATAACTTGGACTGAGGCGTAAGAAATGGAACCAGAAAATCATTAGATGTGGTCTGGGATGTGCATCTTTAGGAAATTTTGGTTTGAATGATTTGAAATCTGCCATATCTATTTATAACACTTATAAGCCACCTTAATACAGAACATTCGGAATATAAGTGCTAATGCGTATAACGTTTTCCGACAGAGGCAATATCGCTACTGTCTTTTCATAAACCAAAATGAGGAAACCGATATGACTTACGATGTAATCGAAAAAAATATGCCCGAAACCGCAATCAATCACGATACTGGTTTCGTTTTTTACGAAGTAGATACCAATATCACTGGCAAACTAACCACATCAACTGATGATGCTATCAGTTCTACACTTGATGCGATTATTGCTCAGCGTATTGACTGGGAAAATAATGAGTACGCTAGAAGCAATGCCAAGCTTTATTGCATTCTGACCGAATGCTATGAGGTATTTCAAAATATGAATGGATTAGACGATGAATCGCGTGTTTGCCAGAGCGCCTTTAAGCGTGTGTGTACAGCTAAAGGTTATACATTCAACGACAGCACTCACTTAACAGCCAAAGTAGTGCAATTTGTGTTTGGGGTTGAAGACCGTCGCCGCATTAGTTCGTATTCAAAAGTATTAAGAACGGCACAAGAAAACAACATTACACCCAGTGGATTATCTGATTTTATTGTCCGTAATCGAGGAATTGACGAAATTCGTCGCGGTAAGGTTGATGTGTCTGATGATAAAAATAAGTCATCACCCAAAAAATCTAAAATGAGTGCGGAAACTCAAGGCCGTGCAGCCACCTATGAACCTGTTATAGGAACGGTATCTAGTGAAACAATCAGTCAAAAGTTTGACGCTAGCAACTATATACATTCGGTTTTGTTTTTGGCGACTACAGAGGATGGTATTTCCTTCGATATACGCCGCGTTATCCAAGAACATTCTGTGATCAAGTCGGCTTACGTGCAACTATCAAAATCTGTCAGCGAGGCCAATATTCGAAAAATGGTCATTGATGACGCTAAAAATCAATCCGATGACGAACCAGAAGATACTGACTAATTATCAGCATTCATACTGCCAGCTGCAAAAGCTGGCAGTAGCCACTTTCACTCACTATCAATTATTTAGAGATTAAAAAATGTTGAAATTAAACGAAGTAAAAAAAATGACTGGATTAAGCCGCTCTACTATCTACGCTTATATCGATAAGGGATTGTTTCCCCGTCAGGTTAAGCTTGGTGAACGTTGTGTGGCTTGGATCGAAGATGAAGTAGTGGCTTGGTTAGATGCCAGAATTACTGCACGTGATGCCGCTAATGACAATTTTTTTAACAACAATGGAGGCAACAATGCCTGAGTATGAAGTCGAATATGCAATTACTGGTTATGGGACAGTAACTGTTTACGCAGCTAATGAAGATCAAGCCTGGGATGAATTCTCTTGTAATTCGAAGAAGGATTTACTCGAAGGGTTACCGGAATTAGTCCAGATTACCGAAATTGAATCTGATGATGAGGAAGCTGAATAGTTAGATGAATCAAGAAGACCAATAAAAAAGCTGGCCTAATAACCAGACGTGGAATCATTGCGCCGAAATGTGAGAAGTGGAGGCGCATTGGCTACCTGCTCAATCAATAACAGGATCTTGGAAATCATATTAGAACCAGGAGCCAAAAGCAACTTTTTAATGAGAAAGAAATGAATAAAAAAATTGAATATTTAATCGTATTACAACCTATGAACCAATCGGAGCCTGCGAATGTTCAGGAAGTCACAAGAATGCTGGGTGATGAGGTTGAGGAAATATCCAGTTGGCATAGAAACTGGTGTGCCAGTCTTTATGAAGCTATTCAATATGCTTGTGAAGAACTTAATCTAAGTTCAGTCAGTGACTCAATTTATGTTTACAAGACTAATAAACTTGATGACCGTTGCTATACATATTTTAGTCTTATAGATCAGAAGGTTATAACAATAATCGAATACGATGAAGTCGAACTTAATGCGCTAATATCAGCTGTTGATGATGTTCGGGCTGCAAAATGTATTAGTAGTTCTGCGTCAGAAATGTACTATCAATTCGAATATATGGGTCATGATATCAATGGTCAAATAGCTTTTCTTGATAATGATTCTGAAGACATTGAACGATATAAAAAACATTATGAATGTTGGAAAAGTATTCAATGCCTCATAAAAATGGAAAGTGAGGTCATCGATCTAAAAAGGGATAAGATTGAATTCGTGATGACTAACATTGTTCCTAATACTGCTGTAGCAGCCAATGATGATTTTATTGATACTGAGAAGTTAGGCGCGGCATCATAGAATCAATCTGAGGAGAACAAGCCTTCCAATCCAATAAAACGGGTTGGAAGGCTTTTTTTATGCCTGAAAAAAACAGTCCATCACTATCATCATCGGCATAGCCTAGATAAATCCAACACCGGCCAGAAAAATTGGCTGCCGGAAAAAAATTAAAAGACGGTACTTCAATTTTAGGTGGCTTGGTTTCTTGGATATGATCGAGTTCAAGTCCAACTATGAAGACTTGGTTTTGAATGGCAAGACTGTAGCGCCAGCTTTTAAGCTATCCAGATAATCAGCCCACGCTTGCATCATCTTGGTCCTTTCGGGCATATATTCTGCGTAATTATAGGCAGCTCGAACATCATTGGATTCTGAATGCGCAAGTTGGCGCTCGATATGATCTCGGTTGTAATGCATTTCGTTTAAGCTTGTTGACGCCATAGAACGAAATCCGTGCGCGGTCATTTCTTCTTTCGTAAACCCCATTCTCCTAATGGCAGCATTTACAGTATTTTCTGACATAGGGCGGCTATTTGTGCGTTCTGAGGGGAATAAGTATTTTCCTTTTCCTGTAAGTTTTATCAAATCAAGTAAAATTTCAATTGCTTGATTAGATAGCGGAACAATATGCTGTTGCCTCATTTTCATTTTTTCGGCAGGTATCCGCCAAATTCTGGCATCAATATCTATTTCCCGCCATTCAGCATGTCTTATTTCTCCTGGGCGGCAGAATGTGAGCGCAGAAAATTTTAATGCACATTTTGAAATAAATGATCCTTGGTAATCATCAATTGCTCGTAGTAGTGCGCCAATTTTTTTAGGTTCGACAATGCTAGCGTGGTGTTTTCGCTTATTAGGGGACAGGGCACCTTTTAAATCTCCGCTAGGATCCCTAGAGCAACGTCTAGTTAAGACCCCGTAACGAAAAATTTGCCCACAGTTTTGAAGTGCCCGATGGGTTGAGTCGTGAACACCTCGTAATTCCGTTTTTTGGAGAACTTGGAGTAGGTCTAGTGCATCAATTTCAGAAATTGGCCTTGCGCCAATATGTGGAAAAATGTCTTTTTCTAGGCGGCGAAGTAATCTTGCTGCATGGTCTTCTGTCCACTTGGTTTTAAATTTTGAATGCCATTCTCTAGCGACATCTTCAAAGCTGTTTACAATGGGTAGACCTTCTTCTAATCGTTTTTCATTTTCGATAATTGCTTTAATGCTGTTTTTATTTTCTTGGCGAATGTTGCTTGGGTCAATTTTATTAATAATATTAATTCTAGCTTCTTCGGCTTGGCGACGAGCATCAGCAAGGCTTGTTGTAGGGTAGACACCCAGTGAGATGGTTTTTCTTTTAGATTGGAACGAGTAATCAAACCGCCACCACAGTGATCCATTTGGCTGTACTAATAAATAAAGCCCGGAGCCATCACTTAGGCGAATTGTTTTATTACTGGGTTTGATGTTGCGTAGTTTAGTGTCGGTAAGTAGATGTTTTGCCATAACAATTTCCATTTTTACAGTAAGTGCAGTAACTTTTTGGCGGCGTTTGATTGTTACTGTGAATGTTACTGCAAAAATTCGTGGTTATTACTGAATTTTATTGGACACTAACAGGCATAAAAAAACCCGCGAAGCCAGTAAGCTTGCGGGTTTTAGGATGTTTTTGGACATCTCTGGAATTATGGTTGGTGCCTCAGACCGGAATCGAACCGGTACGGTGTCACCACCGCGGGATTTTAAGTCCCGTGCGTCTACCTATTTCGCCACCGAGGCTCCAGAACCACTAATTATAAGGAATTCAGCGCCTTTGTCAAGCTTAGCGTTCAAGAATATCAAGGCTTGGCTCGTCGGAACTGATGCGTGGATTGGCTACGGCATCTGGATCGCGTTTTAAGCCTATAAAATCAAATAATTGCGTGTCGGCCATTTGTGACGGGGCGATATTTTGCAAACTGGAGAAGATGGTTTCTAAACGACCTGGGAATTGTTTATCCCATGCGGTTAGCATTTTTTTCATCGCCACCCGTTGTAGATTTTCTTGTGAACCGCAGAGGTTGCAAGGAATAATCGGGAATTTTTTAAAGGCTGAAAAGCGGTTGATGTCTTTTTCGCGGCAATACGCCAATGGGCGGATGATGATGTTTTGTTTGTCATCGCTCAAGAGTTTTGGCGGCATGGCTTTGAGTTTGCCGGCGTAGAACATATTGAGGAAAAAGGTTTCGATAATGTCATCACGGTGATGGCCTAAGGCGATTTTGGTGATGTTGTTTTCTTTGGCGAAGGCGTACAAAGTGCCACGACGTAGGCGCGAACATAGGCTGCAAGTGGTTTTGCCTTCGGGGATGATGCGTTTAACGATGCTGTAGGTATCGTGTTCGATGATGTGATACGGCACGGCTATCGATTGTAGATAGGCTGGTAACACATCTTCAGGAAATCCCGGTTGTTTTTGGTCGAGATTGACCGCGATAATTTCAAACTTAACCGGTGCGGTTTTTTGCAGGTTCAGCAAAATATCGAGCATGGTGTAAGAGTCTTTACCGCCAGACAAGCAGACCATGATCTTGTCGTTGTCCTCGATCATGTTGAAATCAGCAATCGCTTCGCCAACACAGCGGCGTAGACGTTTCTGCAATTTATTGAATTGGGTGCGGGATTTTTGTTCGAGTTCTAATTCTGACATTGGCGGAGGGATGAGGGCAGTCAAAAACCGGTTTTGACTGCCGAGCTAGATTAGCCGTTATAGCGTTGGAAAATTAAGGTGGCGTTAGTGCCGCCAAAGCCAAAGCTGTTAGACATAATGGTGTTTAGCGTGACGTTGTCGCGGTATTCACGAACAATCGGCACATCGTTTGCTTCTGGGTCTAATTCGGTGATGTTGGCAGAAGCGCTGAGGAAGTTTTCTTGCATCATCAGTAAGGAATAAATCGCTTCATTAACACCCGCAGCGCCTAAGGCGTGACCAGTTAAAGATTTGGTTGAGCTGACAGCTGGAATATTGCCGGCACCAAATACATTGCGTAAGGCTTCTAATTCGCGGGTATCACCAACCGGTGTGCTAGTGCCGTGAGCGTTGATGTAGTCGATTTTGCCATCAACAGTTGCCATCGCCTGCTGCATACAACGCACAGCGCCTTCGCCAGAGGGTTGAACCATGTCGTAGCCATCGGAAGTAGCGCCGTAGCCGACTAATTCGCCGTAGATTTTCGCGCCGCGTGCTTTGGCGTGTTCGAGTTCTTCGATCACTAATACACCGCCGCCGCCAGAAATAACGAAACCGTCGCGGGTTGCATCATAAGGTCTTGAAGCGGTTGTTGGCGTGTCATTGTATTTAGATGATAAAGCGCCCATCGCATCAAACAATACCGACATCGTCCAATGTAATTCTTCACCACCGCCAGCAAATACCACGTCTTGCTTGTTCAGCTGAATCAATTCCATCGCATGACCGATACAGTGAGCACTGGTCGCACAAGCTGAGCTGATGGTGTAGTTAACGCCTTTGATTTTGAATGGGGTAGCCAAGCAAGCGGTGTTGGTGCTGGACATGGCGCGAGGCACCATATAAGGGCCGACTTTTTTAACGCCTTTTGAGCGCAGAATATCCGCTGCTTCAACTAAGTTAGAGGTAGAAGGGCCACCAGAACCCATCACTAAACCAGTACGGAAATTAGACACTTCGCTTTCGTCTAAACCAGAATCAGCAATCGCTTGCTCCATTGCCAAGTAGTTGAAAGCTGCGCCGTCGCCCATAAAACGCTTGATTTTACGGTCAATCGCTTCGTCTAAATCAATGTTGATCGGGCCATGAACATGGCTTCTAAAGCCTAGTTCTTGGTAAACGTCAGAATGGACAATGCCCGAGCGTCCGGCTCTTAATGATTCGACAACTTCGTCTCTGTTATTGCCAATGCTGGACACAATTCCCAGACCTGTTACAACCGCGCGTCTCATGTTATTTCCTAGAAATCTTGAGTGGAAGTGAAAAGACCAACTCGCAAATCGGTCGCTTCATAAATTTGTTTGCCGTCAACTTCCATAGTGGCATCAGCGATACCCATCACTAGCTTGCGAAGAATGACGCGTTTTAAATCAATTTTATAAGTGACTTTTTTAGCAGTTGGCAAAACTTGACCGGTAAATTTAACTTCACCACAGCCTAATGCACGACCTTTACCTGGGCCACCTAGCCAGCATAAGTAGAAACCGACTAATTGCCACATGGCATCTAAACCTAAGCAACCTGGCATAACTGGATCGCCTTGAAAGTGACAATCAAAGAACCACAACTCAGGGGTAATATCGAGTTCAGCAATAATTTCGCCTTTGCCATATTTACCACCTTCGTCGGAAATATGAATGATGCGATCCATCATTAGCATATTGGGAAGCGGTAATTGCGCATTTTGTGGGCCGTAAAGTTCGCCACGACCAGACATGAGCAATTCTTCGCGCGTGAAACTGTGCTGTTTCTCCATTAAATCTACCTAAGTTAAGTG
>CAMCSF010000046.1 GCA_945877625.1 Methylomonas koyamae
CCGGAAGACTTGAGACGGATTGAGTCGGAAAAAATCAGTATGGAGCAGATTAAAAGCACTTGGAGCCAACGCCCTGCTGATACTCATTTCACGGCACCGGTTGATGGTCGTTTAAGCAGTTTATTTGGCTTGAAACGCTTTTTTAATAACGTCCCACGCCAACCGCATAACGGTTTAGACATTGCCGCTGTTGCTGGCACGCCGATTATGGCGCCTGCTTCTGGCACGGTGATTGGCACAGGGAGTTTTTTCTTTAATGGCAATACCGTGTTTTTAGATCACGGTCAGGGCTTGATTAGTGTTTATCTACACATGACCCAAATTGATGTCCACAATGGCCAGCAAGTCTATCAAGGTCAACGCTTGGGCAGTGTCGGAGCGACTGGTCGGGTGACTGGCCCACATTTACATTGGATTGTTTATTTAAACAAGGAAGCCGTCGATCCGGCTTTATTTATCAGTAGCGATATTCCACGCTTAGCGGCACGGAATAATAAGTGAGAACAAGGCACAAAGTTTAAAACTTTGTGCCTTGATTTAGCTTTATTTACGTTTGAACTTACCGAATAAACCTTTTTTAGCCTCTGCTTGAGGCTGCGGTGCTGCAGCAATTACAGGCTCAACTGGTGCTTGGAGTTCCTCGGCCACAGCTTGCGCATCAACCACTGGCGTTTCTTCCTCTAATGGTTGAATGCCTTCATCGGGTGTGCCGCCCAGTTTCTGATCCATAGTGGCGAAAGTTTTCATCGCGTTAGCAAAAAAGCCTTTGCTTTTACCTGCAGGTTTTTTCGCTGGTTCTGCGGGTTTGGCTTTTGATTTGGTTTCTGTCGCTACAACCACAGGCTCAGGTTTTACCGCAACAACTACAGGCTCAACCGGTTTCTCAATCACCGGTTGCGGTTCACTAACGCTGACCGGTTTGGTTGCAACTTTTTCAACAACAGGTGCTGGCTCACCGCCTAATTTTTTGTCCAGTTTAGAAAAACTACTTAAAGCGCTGGCAAACATACCTTTTGCTTTAGGCTTGCTGGCTTCAGGCTGTGCTTTAGGCGCTGGCGCTTCGGCAACCACTGTTGTTTCTACTGGACTAGGCGAAGCGACAGCCGCTATAACGGGCTCTGGGACAACAGGTGCTGGTTTAGGCGGCTCTGCAATCACTGGTTTCACTTCTACTACCGGTGGCGGGGTTACGGCTTGCACTGTAACAGGAGCAACAGGCGCCGGAGCGACTACTGGCTTAGGCGGCTCGACTACCACCGGCGCTGGCGCTGGCACTTGCAGTTTTGCTTGTTGTAACTGTTGGTTTAATGCTGACAATTCTGCTTGATGCTGGCTTTGAATTTGAGCACTTTGTAATTGAGCCTCTTGCTGCTGTTGACTCAATTGCTGTTTGAAATCTTCGATGCTTAAGGTCAAATTGCCTAATTGCTGACTTTGAGCATCAAGGCGAATTTGCATCGTTTGAATTTGTTGATCCTTATCAGCCAATTTTCCAGCTTCAGCTTGCAAATCGGCTTCTAAATCCGCTTGTTTTTGACGCTGCGCCAACAAGTTTTCACAAATTTGCTGATTAGCGGCATTAAAACGCTGGAATAAGGCTTCTGCCGATAAACCTTGGCCGACTGATAAACCTTGCTGACCTAAATCGGGGTTAGCCGCTAAAGTTTGAATCGCTGAACTTAATTGAGCTGCAATTTCAGCTAAACGTTCTTGCAATTCATTGTTAGTTTCTGTGCTTTGCTCAAGTTGCTGTTGCTGAGCAAGCATTTCAGCCTGAGTTTGCTGAACTTGTTGTTCTGCAGTAGCTAAAGCTTGGTTAACATCAGCAATCGCTTTTGTACCGCGTTTAATCCGACCGTTCAAAACACTAATTCTAATGCTGTAAAAAATTGCGGTCAGCAACCAAACGACAACCGATAAACAAGCGGCATAAACTGGATTTTCGAGAGTTGATTGATAGGTTTGAATGAACAGGTCTTGAAAAAACGGCAAATAATCTTGCGGTTGCATACGAATAATCCTTGATCTAAAGATGTTGTAAACATGCCCAAGGGCACTTTAGAGTCGCAAAGGCTAATTAAGCCTCAGACCCCGTTATTATTATAATTTTTAGCTTGGCGACATGAATGATGCTTAACAACATCTTTCAACAGGAATAGGAATATACCATTGCCTCGGCTATCGTCAACAGGGCTTTCAGTGCGATGGCGAAAAATCAGGATAAACTAAGGCTAATTTCAGCCTTAACTGTTGTGATTTATGAGCCGAACACGGCAAACAATTTCCAAAAAACCCCGTCCTCGTCGTCAATCAAAATCCAAAACTCGCAAAGGCAGGCATAAACTCACTCAAAGCCGTCTATGGTTCACGGTTTTAGAAGTTTTGAGCCTGACCATCACTGTTGCTATTGCTACTTTGCTGGCGCTTGCCTATTTTACTCAACAATTTTCCGGCTCGGATTTTTATACCAATTTATTACCCTTTGCTGCCAGCATGGTCAGTCTAGTGATCGTTGCCGCCCTTGGTTTATTGCTATGGAGTCAATTACGAAAACGTTTAATTATATTCGCTTGGATTTTGCCTAGCTTACTCGCCATCGGATTGGCGGCAGGTTCAGCAAGATTGGCCAGTCAAACCGACTATTTAGCGGCTATTAAACAGTTACGCAGTTTAGTGGGCGGTAAACAGCAAGTGCGTAGCGAAACCCTAGCCCATCAAATCTACGCAGCTTATCGACGCTACGATGCCGAGCAATTACAAACCATTATTCTAAGAGCGACGCCCTACTATGCCGTGATTGCTGAAGCCGCGAAAGCTTATCAGCTCGATCCCGATTTGCTGTGTGGCTTAGCCGCGACTGAATCGTCTTTTTTACCGCGCGACAGCCACGATGGTGGTCATGGCTTGTTTCAAATTACCGCTGTCCCAAAATCGATTATGGAACAAACCAGACTGCGTTTAGGTGTCAGCAAATTATCGTTAACCGATCCTCGCCATAATGCTTTTATTGCCGCAGCGACATTAAAGTTTTATCTAAGCGAAATGCACAACGACTTGTATCTGGGTTTATTGGCTTACAACATTGGCCCGCGTAACGGTGGCTTGGCTTTCATCATGAAACAATACGCAGCCACCGATTTTGTAACCATGCAACCTTATCTACAACAACTGCCGCGTGATTATCCGATTCGGGTTTTGTCGCAAGCCTTGGCGTTTAGGCTTTGGCAACATGACGGCAAATTGCTGGCCTATCAAGAAGGTAGCAATGCTAACCACATACAAAACTTAGGGATTCCGGGATTACCAAGCGTGTTTTAAACGCTTTATTTGCAGCTGGTTTCTGGTTGATCGTAACCCAAAGTATCTAATTCCGATTTTGGATGTAAGAAACCTTCAATCGGTGCAACCGCGACTAAAGAACGCGGTGCGGCTAATAAAACCGGCTGCCGTAGCTGACCATCCCAAGCGCGGAACGATAGCGGCATCCCTTTATAGCCTTGCAAGGCAAAATGACTGGAAAACAGATAATCACGAATTGCAGGAACTTGATTGGATTTACTGCGAACACTGGCTTCACCAATCGCCCGTACCGCTAAATACGCCCCATAATCGACTTCTTGCATCCAACGACCGGCTTGGTCTTTAAAACGATTTTGTAACTGCACTGCGCCCCATTGCTCATGACTTGGATGCCATGCCGTGGTAATTAAACCTTGGGTACCAATTACTGGACGCGGACTCCAAGTTCGGTAATCGAAATATTCACCGAACAAGCCTTGTTCATCAGCCACCACCAAGACGTCATAATCTTCACCTTGGGTAAACACCGGCACATCGGCTTGCGCGGTGCGGCGAGCATCAAAATCGTTGGTCCAATTTTTCTCGGCAACGATTTTTAGATTAAAGCGTTTAGCCGCACGTTTAATTGCAGCAGCAAATAATTGATCTTCTTGAGTTTGCCCAACCACCAAAAACCATTTTTGCCAGCGTTTTTTCAGCATATATTGCGCTAAAGCATCGGCTCGCATCGCTCGGCTAGGCAAGATATGGAGTACGCCATGACGACATTGGCCGTTGCGATTTTCATCATCGCTGGTGGCGGCATCGAACAATAATTTTTGCTGAGCACTGGCTAAATCAGCGACTTTCAACATCTGCTCTGAGTTGAGATTCAGCACCACCAAACCGACATCAGCAGCTATTTGCTGGTTAAATGCCTGCACCACATCGCCATCGACTGGCACGACAATTTTTTGCAGGATATATTGCTGACCGGTGAATTGGCCTGTGGTGTTGTTATCGCTAATCGCTAATTCAGCACCAATCACGCCTTTATCAACAATGAACGGATCAAGATTTGATAGTGCCGCAGGCGGGTTTTGTTGTTGGGTGAAATAAGCAATTTTCACCACTTGCTTAGCGGCAACTGTCGATGCAGAAGGTGCTGGTTTGGCTTTCGGTGCAGCCATACCAGGTTGCGCCAAAGCGATAGCTAAACTTATTCCAATACTCAGTTTATTCAGCTTCATTTTGTTAACGCCATCAAAGCCCATTCAACAAATCGTTTTTAATGTCTTCGATATTTTCCAAACCCACCGAAATTCTCACCAAACTGTCTTTAATGCCAGCTTCAGCGCGAAGTTCTGGGGTCAATCGACCATGCGTGGTAGTGGCTGGATGCGTAATCGTGGTTTTCACGTCACCTAGGTTAGCGGTGATTGATAACATTTTGGTGGAATCAATTAATTTCCACGCTTGCTCTTTACCACCGCGCAATTCAAAACTGACTACCCCACCAAAATGACTTTGCTGACGTTTGGCCAGTTCATGTTGAGCATGGGATGCCAAACCGGGGTAATGGACTTTTTCAACATTGGGTTGTTGTTCCAGCCATTTCGCCAATTCAAAGGCATTGTCGCAATGGGCTTTCATGCGCAAAGCTAAAGTTTCTAAACCGGCCAAAAATACCCAAGCATTGAACGGACTCATGGTCGCGCCACCAGTCCGCAAATAAGGGTAAAGGTCTTTTTCAATAATCGCTTCACTACCGACTACCGCACCACCAACACAACGACCTTGGCCATCAATGTATTTAGTCGTGGAATGCACAACTAAATCCGCACCCAGGGTTAATGGCTTTTGTAATACTGGGGTACAGAAAACATTGTCAACCACCAGCAAACAACCGTGACGATGTGCAATTTCGGCTATCGCAGCAATGTCGCCGATTTCGATTAAGGGATTAGACGGTGTTTCCAAAAACAGAAAACGGGTATTGGGTTTTATCGCCGCTTCCCAAGCCTCTAAATCAGTGAGTTTGACAAAATCAGTGGTAACGCCAAATTTGCCAAAATAAGTTTGGAACGTTAATAAGGTGTTACCAAACACACTGCGCGAACAAACCACATGATCGCCCGACTTTAACAAAGCCATGCCGACCGCCATAATCGCCGCCATACCAGAAGCAAAAGCCAAGCAACGCTCGCCCTGCTCCATTAATGCTAAACGCTCTTGAAATGCAGTGACGGTTGGGTTAGTAAACCGCGAATAAATATTGCCAGGCTGTTTACCGGTAAAACGCAAAGAGGCTTGCTCTGCACTCTGAAACACATAGCTGGACGTAGCAAAAATCGGAATGCTATGTTCGTCTTCCGGGGTGCGTTTATGCCCGACTCTTATCGCCTGGGTTTCTATCGCATAATCATGCCAATCTAAATCTTCACTCATATCAGCTCCGTTTTTATGCGCCTTGGGCTTCAATCAAATCGGTATCCACTTTACGTTGCTCTTGAGCACCATCATTGCGCAATGCTTCGATTCGCGCCAAATAAGCATCATCAATATCGCCAGTAATATATTCGTGAGTAAAACACGAAGTATCAAAATGACTGATGTTATGGTTACCGGTGCTGACAGCATCAATTAAATCAGCAATTTCCTGATAAATCAGTTTATCGGCACCAATCG
Source organism: Methylomonas koyamae (assembly GCA_945877625.1). Lineage (GTDB taxonomy): Bacteria > Pseudomonadota > Gammaproteobacteria > Methylococcales > Methylomonadaceae > Methylomonas > Methylomonas koyamae_C. The sequence goes on from CAMCSF010000046.1 coordinate 5,968, forward strand.
CTTCACAAACCTCTTGCTCGGTTCTGCCATGCGCAATCAGTTCATGTGCTGCCGGCATATCAATGCCGTAAACATTAGGGTAACGCACTGGTGGCGCAGCCGAAGCGAAATAAACCTTTTTCGCACCAGCGTCTCTAGCCATTTGGATAATTTGCTCAGAAGTAGTACCACGCACAACTGAATCATCAACCAATAAAACATTTTTATCTTTAAACTCTAATGAAATCGCGTTGAGCTTTTGCTTAACTGATTTTTTGCGCATTTTTTGACCGGGCATAATAAAAGTCCGACCAATGTAGCGATTTTTCATAAAGCCTTCGCGGAATTTCACGCCCAATTCATGCGCCATTTGTGAGGCAGCGGTACGGCTGGTATCAGGAATCGGAATCACCACATCAATATCGTGGTCAGGCCATTCGCGACGGATTTTATCGGCGAGTTTTTTACCCATCCGCATTCGGGCTTTATAAACCGAAATATTGTCGATAATTGAATCTGGACGCGCAAAATAGACGTATTCAAAAATACAAGGGCAATGGTCGATTTGCTCAGCACATTGTTTGGTATGCAGTGTACCGTTGGCTTCGATAAAGACCGCTTCACCTGGCGCAATATCTCGAATTAATTGAAAATCTAACACGTCTAAAGCAACACTTTCAGAAGCCATCATGTAATCGGTTGTGCCTTCTTCAGTTTTGCGTTCGCCATAAACAATCGGACGAATACCGTGTGGATCTCTAAAGCCTAAAATCCCAAAACCAGCGATCATAATCACTACAGCATAAGCACCACGGCAGCGTTTATGCACAGCGGTTACCGCTTGAAACACATCATCAACAGTCAGTGTTAAGCGCCCTGCTTGTTGCAATTCGTGAGCAAACACATTCAGTAATACTTCGGAATCAGAATCGGTATTGATGTGACGTTGATCATCTTCAAACACCTGAATTTTTAATTCATCGGTGTTGGTCAAATTACCGTTATGCGCCAAGGTCAAACCAAAAGGCGAATTGACGTAGAAAGGCTGAGCTTCGGCAGAACTGGTGCAGCCCGCTGTTGGATAACGCACATGGGCAATACCCATATTGCCTTTTAATTTCAGCATTTGACTATTGGAAAACACGTCACGCGCCAAGCCATTATCTTTACGTAAATGTAAACGCGAACCTTCACAGGTCACAATACCCGCAGCGTCCTGGCCTCGGTGTTGAAGCACTGTCAAAGCATCATAAAGATCCTGATTGACGTTTTGATTGGACACAATCGCAGCAATACCACACATAGCAGTCTCAAAAAATTAACGAAAATTAATATAACCCGCCAGATTAGACGGGATGTACTCTTTTAGCCAAATGGCTAAAGCTTGAAAAGGTGGAAGCAATAAAGACTGTTTCCACCAAGGTTCTTCTTGAACGGTGCTAAATCCTGCCATAAAAATCAGGATTAACACCCACACACTACCTTTAATTAATCCAAGGCATAAACCGAATAAACGACTCATCAAACCAACACTTGATTGATAAATCAGTTCACTCAGTAAAAAATTGATCAGTGCCGCAAACAGTAAGGTTATCGCCAATAAAATACCAAAAGCCACGACCATTCGGCTGATTGGATTAGCGACGGCGTTTTGTAATAAAAAAACCAAGTCCGCGTTGTATTGCAAACTAATCACAATCGCTAACAGCCAAGCGCTTAAGGCGTATAACTCTTTCAGTAAACCGCGCCATAAACCCCAAAAAGCCGGTACGCCAAGTAAAACGGCCAGCACATAATCGACCCAAATCCAGTTGGCGGTTGAAAATAGTGTTTGCATGGTTTGCACTGGCTAACTTAGTGAATCGAATTAACCCATTATTCTTCAGTCGCAACAAAGGTATTGACGTTAATTTGAGTCAACTTGTTTTTAACTGCCTGTGCTTTGGCTTTATCCAAAATCGGACCAATTCTTACTTTATAAACGATGCCTTTTTCGCCATTAGCTTCTTTAATCGATGCCGCAAAACCTTGCTGTTTAAGATTTTCTTGTAAAGCAGTGGCATTGGCTTTTTGAGAAAAACTGCCCGCATTCAAATACCATCGGGTAGCCGCTTCATTGCCTGCGTTAGGCTTAGGCGTGGCGGCAACGGCTGATGGCGCAGGAACAGCTGTCACTGGCGCAATCGGTTTAACCACTGGCGTGGTTGTGGTTTGCGGTAGTTGCTGGGCAGGCAATTTTGCTGGTTTAGTTGAAGGTCTAAAATCACCGTCATCAGGCATAGCGCCATCAGGCTCGACTTGGCCCATGTCAGGATCGGGTTCAATCACTTTGATTGGGCGCTGATTTGCAACTGGCGCTTCAGCAATCAATTTTTGCGGTCTAGGTGGTGCAACTGCTTCACCCTCGCCTTCGTCATATAGATTTTTTGGCGCTGGTTTCGGTGATTTTTCGACTGGAATCACAGTTGCCACATCCTCGGCTTTTTCAGGCAAAGGCATAATTTCCACTTCTTGAGCCTTTGCTGGCATTTCCGGTATTTTTAACTCATTAACGCTTTTACCGGTTTCATCAACCACATCATCAAACAACATCGGCACAAAAATCGCTGCCAAAGCGGTAATCACCGCTGCACCTATTAAACGTTGCGTCAATTCCTGATCCACTTCCATCACCTCTAGGTAAAATTGGCTAAATATTCAGACACTAGAAAAAAAGAGCCAAACACTAAAATTAAATCATCCGGCTGTGCTCTATCTTGTGCGACTTTAAAAGCAGCGGCGCAATCACTGTAACCGCTATAAACCTTGCTTATGTTTTGTTGTTGAAAACAATCTGCTAATAATTCTTGACTGGCTGCACGAGGATTTGTCAAAGGTGCTAGATGCCAACTGTCGATATAAGGCTTCATCATTGTAATCACAGTAGCAATGTCTTTATCCTTCATCATGGCAAACACTGCGTGAATTTTGACAGTAGAAAAGTGCTCTTGTAAATGCTCAATTAAGGTTTGAACGGCTTGAGGATTATGGCCGACATCGAGTAATACTGAAGGCTGTCCGCTAATCAATTGAAATCGGCCTTTTAACTCCGCACTTTTTAGCCCTTGAGCTATCGACTGCCAAGCAACAGGAAGCACAGATTGTAATTCACTGACCGCCATTAAAACCGCGGCTGCGTTTCTAAATTGGTGTTCACCTTTCAAAACAGGCAATGGCAAATGGCTAAGATGGTTGTTTTCACTATGCCAGTCCCAATCAGTCGCCTGTTTGGTATAACGAAAGGCTTTACCTAATTGCAATAAATTCGCTTCTTTTTGTTCAGCAATTTCAATCAATCCTTGCTGGGTTAATTGATCACCAATAATCGCTGGCTTACCAGTTCTGAAAATACCGGCTTTTTCTTTAGCGATAGCTTCTAGGGTATTGCCAAGCCATTCAACATGATCTAGTCCGATGGTGGTGACTAGCGCAACATCCGTATCGATAATGTTAACCGCATCTAATCGACCACCTAAGCCAACTTCTAGCAATTGAATGTCTAAATCCGCTTCAGCAAAAATATCTAAACCTGCCAAGGTACCAAATTCAAAATAACTTAAACTGGTTTCACCACGCAGCTCATCAATACGCTCAAAAGACCGACAAATGGTTTGATCATCAACCGCTTGACCATTAATCCGAATCCGCTCGTTATAGCGCAGAATGTGCGGGGAAGTAAAAGCACCTACCCGATAGCCTTGTGCTAAATAAATGGCCTCTAAATAGGCAATGCAGGAACCTTTACCATTAGTACCGGCAACGGTAATGGTTGGGATTTTACGCCGCCCTTGATTTAATTGATTGTAAACCTTGGCCACACGTTCCAGACCTAAATCAATAGGTCTGGGATGCAATTGCTCTTGCCAATTTAGCCAAGCGGTTAGCGATTCAAAACGCGCCATTTTGCCTTATTGTTCAGATGCTTCTGATGAACTATCTAAAATAAGCTCTGGTTCCTGCTCTAAAGCAACTGGCTGTTGTTTTTGAAAGTAAGGGCTCTCAGGATGCAGAATGGCCAAGATACTTGCAATTTTGTCACGCATTTCACGACGATCAATAATCATGTCAATTGCACCGTGTTCTTGCAAAAACTCACTGCGTTGAAAGCCTTCTGGCAATTTCTCACGAACTGTTTGCTCGATAACCCGAGGGCCAGCAAAACCAATCAAGGCATTCGGTTCAGCAACATTAATGTCGCCCAACATCGCCAAACTGGCCGAAACACCGCCCATAGTCGGGTCGGTCATAAAAGAAATATAAGGAATACCTGCGTTAGCCAGCTTAGTTAAAGCCGCACTGGTTTTGCTCATTTGAAACAAAGAATACAAAGATTCTTGCATCCGAGCACCGCCACTCGCAGTAAAGACGATGAATGGTAGATTAGAACGCAAGCTTTCATTAACGCCACGCACAAAACGCTCGCCAACAACCGAGCCCATAGATCCACCCATAAAGCTAAAATCAAAGGCTGCTGCAACGATTTCGCGACCGTGCAAAGAGCCTTTCATCACGACTAAAGCGTCGTTCTCATTACTTTGCTTTTGCGCTTGGCTAATCCGATCTTTATAGCGTTTGCTGTCTTTAAATTTCAAAGGATCAGCAGGTTTAAGCCCCGCTCCGATTTCTTGTCTGCCATTTTCATCCAGAAACAAATCTAAGCGTGTACGAGCACTGATTCGCAAATGATGATCACACTTTGGACAGACACTGCTGTTTTTAACTAATTCAGCATTGAACAAAATTGCGTCACAACTTGGACATTTATTCCATAGCCCTTGCGGTACCGAATTACGCTTTTCGGCACTGTCTGTTCTGATGATTGACGGGACTAATTTTTCAAACCAACTCATTCGTTGTCTACTCCGCTTTATAAAGCTTAACTATCCATTGCTTCGCGCATGGATTTTAACAAGGCAATAATTTCTGATTTTGCCTGATCAGGATTATCAAGATTAGCTTCAATTTTGCTGATTAAAGCACTGCCAACGACAACGCCATCAGCAATATTCGCAACTGTTTTCGCTGTTTCAGCATCTTTTACACCAAAACCAACGCCAACGGGTATGTTGGTGTTTTCACGGATTAACTGCAATTTTTGTTCAACATCAGCCGTGTCAATATGACCCGCGCCTGTTACGCCTTTTAAAGAGACATAGTACAAATAGCCACTGCCGTAAGCATCCATTTTCTGAATTCGTTCGGCGGTGGTATTCGGCGCTAACAAAAAGATTTGATCAATGCCACGGTCACGTAACAAATCAACGCATTCTTTTGATTCTTCTGGTGGTAAATCAACGGTTAAGACGCCATCAACATCGGCACGTTGCGCCGCATTAGCAAAATCTTCATAGCCCATCATTTCAATTGGATTCAAATAACCCATTAAGACTAAAGGCGTAGTTTGATCAGTTTTTCTAAATTCCATCGCCATTGTTAACACTTTTCTCAAACCGGTACGATGACTTAAAGCGCGCTCACTGGCCCGTTGAATCACAGGACCATCGGCCATAGGATCAGAAAAAGGTATACCCAACTCAATGACATCAGCACCAGCAGCGACCATTTCATGCAGCAACGGCACAGTAAATTGTGGATAGGGATCACCAGCAGTAATAAAAGGAATTAACGCTTTACGGCCAGAGGCTTTTAACTCGGCAAATTTAGCAGCTAAGCGACTCATAAACTTAAACCCTCACGTTGCATAATGGTGTGCATATCTTTGTCGCCGCGTCCTGATAAGTTGACGATAATAATTTGATCTTTGCGCATGGTCGGCGCTAATTTCATGGCATAAGCCATTGCATGACTAGATTCTAAAGCCGGAATAATGCCTTCCATTTTGGTTAAGGCATGAAAACCTTGCATTGCTTCATCATCGGTAATACTGACATATTGAGCGCGACCGGTATCTTTCAACCAAGCATGTTCTGGACCAACGCCGGGGTAATCTAAACCAGCAGAAATTGAATGGGTTTCGATGATTTCACCATCATCATCCGCCATCAAATAAGTTCTATTGCCGTGCAATACACCAGGACGACCGGCTGATAACGGCGCCGAGTGACGACCGGTTTCAATACCATCACCTGCCGCTTCAACGCCATACATAGCAACTGATTGATCTTCAATAAACGGATAGAACAAGCCAATCGCATTCGAGCCACCGCCAACACAAGCGACTAAAGCATCAGGCAATTTGCCTGCTTGATCCAAACATTGTTGTCTAGCTTCACGGCCGATAATGGCTTGGAAATCACGCACCATCGCAGGATAAGGATGAGGGCCAGCAACAGTACCGATAATGTAGAAAGTGTTGTCGATATTGGTTACCCAGTCACGCAACGCTTCATTTAAGGCATCTTTTAAGGTTTTAGAGCCTGACTCAACCGGCACGACTGTTGCACCTAGCAATTTCATTCGGTAAACGTTCAAGGCTTGACGAGCAACGTCAACCGCGCCCATATAAACCACACATTCCAAACCTAATCTGGCGGCAACCGTCGCTGTTGCCACGCCATGTTGACCGGCGCCAGTCTCAGCAATAATGCGGGTTTTACCCATACGCTTAGCTAATAAAGCTTGGCCTACGGTATTGTTTACTTTATGGGCACCGGTGTGATTTAAGTCTTCGCGCTTCAAATAAATCTGCGCACCGCCTAATTCACGACTCCATCGCTCAGCATGATAAAGCGGCGAAGGACGGCCAACGTAATGCTGTAAATCCGCATCGAGTTCAGCAATAAACTCGGGATCATTCATATAACGTTGATAAGCTTCGTTTAATTCTGTAATGGCAGGCATCAAGGTTTCTGCCACAAAAATACCACCATAAGGTCCGAAATGACCTCGTTCGTCTGGCATATCGTATTTGTCAGTCATAGTTCTCTGTCGCTTGATTAGTTATTCTTATAAAGGCAGCCATTTTCGCTGCATCCTTAACGCCTTTGCCAGCTTCAACACCACTGCTGACATCTAATGCATAGGGTTTCACTTGCCGAATTGCTTGCGCCGCATTGTCAG
>CAMCSF010000047.1 GCA_945877625.1 Methylomonas koyamae
GAGAATGACTTCTTGGCCATTCGCTTCATCCGCTTTACGACTAAGCACAAAACGCAGCTGCAACTCCCGCTCCCTAGGATTTTCCGATGTCAGATCGAATACGAGATCATGGCTGTCCGAGATCAATTCACCGGTTTCGGAATAAATCCCTGCTCGTAATACCCTGGGTTGAATTTTGTCGGTTACAGGACCTGCCTGATAGAGCGTGACGGCCAATTGTCCAGAGGTGATCACCGAGCTCGCACCACGCAAAATATCGACCTCAACAGCGGTAACGTCGCTCTGGCGTTTTTTGTTGATCTTAATGACCGGGATCACCACTTCCTGCAACGACGCACCGCCATGCACAAAACGACTACCGGAACCTTTAAGTCTCAGACGATTAATCGATTTCGGGATTTGCACCTCAACATCCCCGCATAATCCGAGCTGTTCAGCTTTAAAGGTATGCAAACCTGGCGAGGGCTTTAATTTTTTGCCGAGGATAAAACGTCTATCTCGATACAAGATAACTTCGCCATCCGGCTCAACACTCAAGAAATCACTCTCAGCAATTTCACGGTGTTGATAAATGAAACCGTGATCTGCGGTGATCAGCAAGTTATTGGCATTGGCGGCGGTCAGCTTTTTAACCAGCTTTAAAAGATCATCCAATGTGTGTTCTGCCGCTTCGAAGGCTTGGCCTTCCGAGTGCATCTTGTCACCCGTATGATCAATCCTGTTATGGTAGATATACAGCACTTGATTGGCTTTCAACAGTTCCCGGCTATCGTCGCGGTTCATGGCCATAAAATCTTCAGACGCAATGGCTTGCCCACTACCATTCAAGGCCATCTGCAGAATTTTTGTCCGGTTTGCCGTACCCTGCGAACTTTGCCCATCTACCAACACCGTACCGGTTTCGTTGTCGGCAATCGCTAATTCCTTATTGGGTAACAAAGCGGCCATGCCCAGTTGCGTATAACTAGGCAGCATGGAAAGCGCCGGCTCGATCTCGGCACTGTATCGATCTTCCTGGCGAATTAGGCTAAGCAATTCTTCGCCAATCTCATAGCGCATGGCATCGGAGATGATCACACAGACCTTATTGTCCTTGCGCAGGAACGGTCGCACCCAATGCTCGAAGAACTCACGTTGTCTTCGTACTGGAGATGCTTCCCATTTGATTGCCGAATCAACCAAGGTTTGAAAACTATCGCCCAGCTTAAGTAAATAGTTATTCGAATACAGATTTTCAATTTGTTCGGTCAGCGTCTCCATCAGGGAAGCTTGCCCCGACATTCTTACATGGACGGTGAATTTGCGATAAAGCTGATCAAGCCGATACCATGCGCGACAATAGCGCTCGACACCGCTCGCTAAACTGTCCACTTCAAGATTGACCTCTCCCAAAACTTGTAAAAACTGGGCGGCGAAATCGATAGCCTCATAAAGGTGCCGGAACTCCCGATACCAATGACCTTGCCGACGTTGGCGAACCCAGAGTGCCACGTCGCCACTGGATAGCGTCCGTGAAGCCACCGCCCGTACCAAATCGCTGATAATCTTTTGATCAATCAGTCGGAAATAATCGAGTTCGATCAGCTCGGGAAGATCTCGTTTGGCTAGGTCTTGCTCAATATTGAGTACATCAGCGCATTCGGCGGATAGCGTTTCGAAACAGCTTTCAAACTGACGACTGTCTTTCCAACGTTTCAGAAACACCAAGGCATCGCCGGTTAGTTTGACTTGGCCGTCGGTGCCCATGGCATAGCATGACTTGAACAATTCAATGGCAAAATCACGAATGCTGGGTTCGTTGGATGGGTAGCCATAACACCGGGTCAATTGCTCCCAAAGAAAGCCATCCAATGTGCATCGGCCAATCAATTTGATTTTATCGTCACGGCCCTCGGCTAATTCCTGCAGCAGATTTTCTACAACGGAATCCATACGAGGCTCACTGGCCGCGCAAACTGCCAGCATTTTTAAGCGTATTTGCCCTGGTGTGTCGTCCCCACGCAGCCATTTTTTGAGCGTATCCTTACGTTTGACGGCTTGAAAAAACTCAGCATGGTTCTGCACCACGTCTGCAAATACCAAACCTAATTCCAACTCGGACAACCATATCGCCACCTGATCAGTTCGAAACTCACCATGAGCCAATTGCACGTCCAGCAACCAGTTATCTAACTCGTCAGGTTGAGGGCCATCGCGATAAAGCAAGAACTTTTGCTCGGGTTGCTCGCGCAGAATTCGATATTTGATGCCGAACTCATTATTGGTAAGTTCCAGTTTTTCGATGCCCGGTAGTGATAGCGCTTCGAAATCATTACGCAATTCCTGTTTAGTGTCGTACCAAAACAAAATCCGATGCCGGTTGAAGAGTTTTGCGAGTGCCAGAGCTATGCGATCACTCATAAAATAATTTCCTTAACTACGATGAGATACATAAAGCAAAACGTAGCGAAAGTTTTCAAGGGAAGTCGCACTTTCTTATTGGTCGCTTTTATAGATTTGTTACCCACCCGTATCCTCCTCAGACTCATCTGTTTCCGGCTGGAGAGCAAGCTGCTGCCAATCATCGGTTATAGCTTTCCATTGCACATCGCGCGGAGATTTGTTTGACCAAACTTCCCAATAATCTGGATCATCCGATTTGGGGCGTTGGTTCTCAGGTAGCGCATTCATTTGCACCAATATCGGTAACTCGGATGCCCAGCCCAACAAAATGGCATTGCGTGAAGGTAACGAAGGCAAATCGCGTAATAAGCCGCGTAGATTGTCAGGTACCAGTTTGTGTACCAACTCCTGATCGCGGTCATTGCTAATCCGGTGCAACAAAAAGCTGTTACATTGAGACAGAACAGTAGGCGATAGCTCCGAGGGCCGCTGGGAGGACAACACTAAACCCAAACCAAATTTGCGACCTTCGCGGGCGATTTTTTCAAACACACGACAGCAGATGGATGCTGCATCATGGTTGTCGCTATCGTCCTGATAACGTTTAATAAAAGTATGAGCCTCTTCCATAACTAGAACAGTAGGCAAAGTTTTGCCATGGTTAAGCTTGCGGTATCGTTGCAATGCCTCCAGTGTCATCCTAGCAATAACTGCAGTGATGATGTGGACGGCTTCGGCAGGTACCAGAGATAGATCGATAACAGTAACCGTACCGTTAGATGCTTGGTTATCACCAATATATTTTGCCAACCAACCATCCAGAGTTACATCTTTTGTGTCGCCAGTAACACTCTTCATGCGGCTATCCGAAAGTATCGTTCGAATACGCATTAGCATGGTATCTACATATTCTGAGACATTAAGTAGTTCTGCATTTGCTTCAACACTTCGCAGCAATTGATCACCGGTAAATTCTCGAGGCACATCTGCGTCTATCGGAAGAAAGTCAGTATCGCCGCCGCCAAAAGCCACATGTGCCGTTTGAGCAAGGGTAAGGAACTCGTCAATTTCAAGTTTTGTAAAATCATAGTTAGGCCATTGTCCGCCACGAGCAGCTCGAAAAACTGATATTTTTTCACTGAGCGCATCTAGCGAAGTAATTTCTTCATTGCTGAAGGTCGCATCAGGCTCTAGCCCCACTTGCCACCGCAAGATTTTCTCAAAAAAGTTTTTAGGATGAGGGAAGCTAGCCCAAGGCCTGCCCGCATTTCTCTCAATTTGAATTACGCTCACTAGGGTGCGCAGAAAGCGACGCATCTCGTGACTCGGTGTGACCGAAGCCTCTACAGACCCATCCCTTACCGAACGAAGTGCTTGAATCAGCGTTGGCCGCTGCGTTTTTAAACTGGCTTGCGTAAACGCGCTCCATTCTGCGCTATTCCAAAACCATAACGGCACCTGAAGTTGCTCAATAGCTTCGCTAGGTTCTACCGCGAATACCCGCACCTTACTTAGGTCTCGGAATGTGTTAGCGTATTCACCATTCGGATCAAGCACAATAAAACGAGCATTGGGCTCTTTTCCCTGCACACATTCTTTCTTAGCGGCTTCCAGTGACCAACGGATCAAACCAGCCACGGAGCAAGACTTACCACTGCCAGTATTGCCTAACACAGCAAGATGTCTGCCAAACAAACGATCAGGATCAATCTTGACTTCGGCATTTGCTGCAAGCGGACTGGTGCCTATCTTTACCCGGCGGTTTTCGCCTGATTCAACAATGGAACGCAGCTGTTTTTGTGTTGGGAGTAGCACTGCATCGCCAACCGATGGAAAAGACTCCACCCCGCGTTTAAACGTATAACGCTCATCACCATCTTGATCTTTGCCGTCGTACTGCAATGTGCCCAGTGGATTCAGGCTCATTTTTCTTAACGGATAGGGTAAATCTACCAGACCGAAGTCTTGCATGCCCTTGCGCTTTGGATACTGGGAGCGTTCGACCGTAATCCACTCCACTTGGCCTACCAAATAACCATTATCACTGGGGATGAGGATGTAACCATTGATCCGTGGAAACGGGCGCGGAGTGCCCGTGTTCAAAGCCACTGAATCGGGAGCCTCAATATCGAGCAGCACTTTTATTTCGTCAGGCGATACAAAATCAATGCTGCCTATTCTCAGAGAGTCTGCATAGGCAAGTGGTGAATAACTCATATTAAGTCATCCAAAGTTTCATCAACCTTTGTGCTCGGAGCGGGATTAGTTACTGGTGTCTCCGTGTTTTGCGTGCCAAAACGCTGTTTGAGAAGCTCACTCATGCGGAAGGTGGCTTTATCAATTGCGGATTTAGGTAGGTAGTGTTCGGTTAATGTTTTCAAATCACCCAAATGATTACCGACCAACAACGTAATCTGCGAAGGACGCCCGATTTTTTCGTAGGTTTTGATGATGCGTTCAAGCGGATCGTCATAAGAAATAATGACCAAATGGGTCGATGGGATGGTGAGCATGTCTTCGATAATACGGTTGATATGCTCGTCACCAAAGCTGTAACCGTAAGTTACCAATGTGCTATTCGGGCGGCAGGTGGCCGCTGCAAAATCCCTGAAAAGCTCAACATATGGGTAGGCTGCTGTTTCTCTGTCCTTAGCTGAATTGGGATAGATCATCAGTTGATGCGCAGTTGCATCATTTAACACAGGTGCTTTCAAATAAGGGTCAACGCTTTCGGCGCCAAAAGGTAGTCCGACGCGGCGAATATCTCTATTAACCTGCACCCAATCAACTGAACCATGCAATTTAGTAAACCGCGCGACACCTTCAAGATAACGAGGCTCACCCCTAATACCTGGCGGATTGTAATGCATGTCCAGATCCAGCCGAGATGACCGGAATATCGGCATTAGGTTGCCTAAAAATCTATCTAACAGATGCAAACCTGCCAGTTCGGCTCCCGCTTCAATCAATCGATCATAATTGGTGGTAAAAATATTTAGGCGATCGCGTGTTCCGGTGCGACTGGCAAAGCTCATCAAGAAGTTGATGAGGGTGTTAAAGGCTTTTTCACGAGTATCTTCCGCTGCCGTAGCAATGCCCGATTCACTCGTTAGTATTGACTGCGAAAAAATTTGAAGAACACTGCTTATATCCGTACGCAGCTTGTCTGCACGGGGATCCTTTAATATCTCTAAACCGCGCAATAACTCGTTCGCCACCCGAATTTGGTCTTCAATATTTCCTTCTGCGCGATTGGTGCAGGCTGCTGAAGCTTTAGACGCAGCGCTAATTTCACTCGCAAGTTCACTGAATGTTGTCGTACCCATGCCTGCCGCACCCGTACCGGCAGCTAAATAATGCACAGCATGTGTCAACCCAGACCCCGCAAATAGTGAGAGATGCTCTGATTGAAACAGTGATGTTAGCCAGGGCTCAATCCGTGGGCGTAGCTCGCGTTCTGTAAACTCCTGTCCTTCATTTATCCATGAACATTTAGTGTCTTGAGATAACTTGAATTTTTTATTTTCCGAGATTTCAAATGCGACAATTTCGGCGTCGTCGCGTGTTTTTATAAAGTTGATTAGAGGTTTTTTCGGATCAAAAGTCGATTCCGTTGTTAGTTCGGTCATATCAATTTCCATTCGATAGTTTATTAATTAGCCATGAGCCTTTTGCAAACGGCATTTCGGTTTATCTGGTACTGACACTTCAATCATTCTCATCATTTTTCAAGCCCCCATTCACACCGACCTGCTGTTGCAGTTGCTGCAAATCGTTTTCGATTTCTTCAATCGTGGGTAGAGCGCCTTTGAGATTGTCGGGTAGCGTTTCCACCAGGGTGTACTCACTCACGCCCATGGGTTTGTTCATGTCGCGCAGGGCGAATTCGACTTCGATGTTGTTCTTGTCTCGGCACAGCAATAAACCGATGGTGGGTTGATCATCGTCACGCTTGAGCAGACTATCTACAGCCGACAGGTAAAAGTTGAGCTTGCCGGCATACTCAGGAATGAAACGGCGGTTTTTCAATTCCACCACGACATAGCATTTCAGCGTAACGTGATAGAACAACAGATCAATGTAATAGTCATTGCCCGCTACTTCCAGGTGGTATTGTCTGCCGATAAACGCAAATCCCTTGCCCAGCTCCAATAGAAATTGGGTGATGTGTTGAGTCAGTTGGTGTTCCACATCGCGCTCGTTGAAGGGCTCGGTCATCGCCATAAAGTCGAAGGTATACGGATCCTTCAGGGTTTGCTGCGCCAAATCGGACTGGGGTGATGGCAAGGTGCGGGAGAAATTGGTGATGGCTTTGCCGCTACGGTCATACAGAGTAGACTTGAGTTGCAATGCCAACACATCGCGGCTCCAACCTTGTTCAAGCGTTTGCCTAATGTAAAATCCGGCTTCCTCCACGCTACCGCACTTGGTAAAAATCAGAATATTGTGACCCCATGGAATTTGGTCAACAGGCTGTTGACCAAATGTAGGCAATCTATCGTCAGGCAAAGACACGACCTCATTGGCTGTACCGCCGTAAAATAGGAAAAACCGCAGACAATATTTCAGATTGGATGCCGACAAACCCTTGAGATCAGGAAAGGCCCGTTGCAAATCATGCGAAAGCTGCGGCACCACTTTATCGCCCCATTGGCTCCCCGCTTGTTTGGCGGCAATCATTCCGCCTAAATCCCAATAGAATCGGATCAATTCCCGATTCGCTGCCAAAGCGATACCGACCCGAGTGGCGCTGATCCGCTGCTTGATTTGCTTTAGCCATGCCTGGTAGTCAGCATTGGCGAACAGGGCGGAAGTTGTCATAAGCACTTACTCATCTTGAGCATCCAGACCAGGAATCTTCTTCAATGCGGCGCCGAATTTGGGGTAGTTGGCTTTAACGCCATCATCCAGATCGATGTAGATCTGCTGGGTGGCCAGCGGGTAAAGCACTTCGCGCTCGTACTCTTCCAGCTCGGCGATCATCTTATTGATCTTCTCGATTTCCTTCAGGGCCTTGGTTTTCTCGCCTTGGGCGGCGCTTGCACTGATGCTGACGGCTTCCAGATGGCTTTTATGGGCAGTCAATTTGGTGCGGAATTCGCGCAGATAGTCGTTGAGTACCACGCTGACCGTATCAGGGCGGTAGCGGTGCATGTAAATTAGCGCATTGAAGCTGCCTTTAGGGCTGGAAAACAGCCAGTAGATGGGGCGCTTCTTATAGCGCTTGACGTGGTCGGCATAGAACTCGCCCAGGAAATAGTCACGAAGGGTGTACTCACGTTTACCTTTTACGTTGAGCGCCTGCTCGACGAATTTCAAGTTTTCCTCATAGTGCGCCTCGCCGAAGGCCACGCGCAGAAACTGGCGGAAGCGCTCCGTGATGTCGTCGGTGAACCAGTCACCATCAAACATAGGGATAACATTGTCGTCATCGGCAGGGAAGCTCGGCTCTGGAATTTGTTTCAGGTAATCCGATAGGGTTTCACCCTGGTTGGCCAGAATCAGCCCCGGCTTATCCAGCGCGTAGCGGCCAAACATGCAGCCCACGGCATAGGAAACCAGCTCGCGCAGGGTATCGGCCAGTAGCAGAGCTTCCAGCTCTTCCTCGGTTTTATCACCGCTGTAGCGGTAGTGCGGGTTGCAAGTTAGGGTAACTTCATTGAGCGGCACTTCTGGCGTCAACTCATCCTGCAGGCCGTAGGCTTCGATAAATATGCGGTTGTTATCTTCCTCCAGCCGCTGCATCTCTAGCATCATCTCCCGCCATTGGTTGCGAAGCGTCAGGTAGGTAGCCTTCAGGGTTGGCTGGCGGTTGTCGGGATTCAGAAGTCGCAGGCTAGTGAAGTCCCATGAAGTTTCAAGAAAATCCCAATCAGCCTTGTGTGCTTGTATAGCTATTGTCGCAATTTCATCTATTCTTTCGCGCTGATTTTCAATAGAAACAATGGGGAGTGCCGCCACATTTCCAGCTTGGAAATTAAATGTAGGATTCATTGCCCCCATCAAATAATTGGCAACATTACTGGACAAAAATCCAGCAAGAGAGAGCCGTTCATTGTCTTTAGGAAATATAGACGACCCTCCAACATCAAAAACAAAACCAACGGGAGAGACTCTTACAGAAAAAACTTTTGCGCCAGCAAGCGACCAAGAAATTGACGATTTAAAATAACAATCCTCATTTACCACTCGACCGCCAACTTGCTTAGCTGGATCAGCTGCAATTGCGTTTTTTATATCTTCCCCATCGTTTCGCCAGTTTACAAAGTAATCGTTATTACCATACCAACGCCTAAATCCACCGCCTTTATTGTACGGAAACCACTGCTTTGTAGATGCAACTGCTAACTCTCTAGAAGTAATGTCGAACCCAGCACTTGAGATATCCACCTCATACCAAAGTCGCAAAAATTGATTATTATCTGTCGTATTGAGTCCAACTTTTGGTCGAGACAAATCTCTTATTAACTTACACTTAGTGAATAGTTGATAGGTGTTTTTTGTAAGCCAATAAGAAATTGGGGCTCCTGGTATTTTTTCGAAATCAATTGATGAAGCAAGGTAATACCAACCACAGCCGTGATTCTTAATTGCTTGAATAATTGCTGCGTTTTTATCAGCTTCTGATTTACCGCCTGTTAACCTGAGATAAACACCATGTAATTCAGGATGATTAACGTTTTCTATTACAAATGCTGTTGTAGAGACTACCTCCCCGCCAATGCTGTCAAACCCTCTTGTTCCGAGATGTGCCATCGAAAGTATCGTTCCTTTTCGAATGATCGAAGCTCTCATTTTTTCGAATGAAGACAAAAACATCCAACTCTGCATGGTTATCATCGCAACCGCTCCATACCTCTGAGCCAAATCAAGGTTACGCTCTATGAACATGGCAAATAGATCAGACTTGCTGTTCGGGTAATTGTCCTTTACCCATGCGGCCAGTCGCCCATTCATTCCCTTACCGCCCATATACGGCGGGTTTGCAATCACCACATGGTATTTCGGGCTCAGGTAATCGGCCTGCCTCAAGGCTTGCAGTACCTTCTTGTGAGTCAAGCTGAGGAACAGATGCCCGGAAACATCCTTCGACTCTAGAATTTGTAACATGCCATCCACATCGGTGACATCGGGACGTATCAGTGATCCGAAGTTGTCTGCTTCTTCGAATTGACGCAGGGTGTTTTCCAATCCTAATGAAAACAAGTCGCGTCCGACAAAGTCCATGTACTCCTTCAACTCGTCCTCGTCAAAATTCACGTTCTCAAGCACGCAGATGTTCGGTTTAACCTCTTTGTTGAAGAAGCGGCGCTGCTTGGCTCGAGCCTTCATGGTCAAGGCAAACGCAGCCAGCTCGCCGGCGCGTTCGTCGATCTCGATACCGTAAAGGTTGTGAGTAAGAATTTTCTCCGGTATCTCGGCAGGCTCGTAACCTTCCTCTTCGTAAATGGCATAAAGCAGGTCAAAGGCATAGGTGAGCATGTGACCAGAACCGCAGGCCGGATCGCAAATCTTGATCTCCTCCGGTTTGCTGATGCGCAGGAAGTCTGTTTCGGGTTGCTCAGGCTTGATGTAGTAATCCATTTGCTCGGCCAGTTTCGAGCCAGGGCGATTGAGTAGCCACAATCGGCCAAGAGAGTTCTCCACCAGATAGCGCACGATCCAGTGTGGGGTAAACAGCTGGGTGGCTGCGGGGATGTTTTCGGGCGTGATTTTTTTGTTTTTCTTCAGCCCGTCGAATACCTCGTCCTTCTTCTCGGAAATATAAAACTGATAAAGCCAGCCAATGACTTCGACATCCTCGCAAGTCTCTGGCGTCATCGCCTCGCGGGTATAGGCGAGGATGGAGTTGCCTGACAGCAGGTCGTCGGGCATTAATAGCTCGGTGTAGTCCTCAATCCTCTCGAACAGGAAATCCATAGCCTTGTTCCAGTAGTTGCACGCGGCGACTACCAATAGCCGATAAGCCTCGCCTTGCGGATCACGGCTGGGCGCTTTGCCATCGAGTAGCGCAAAGACTTGCTGCCGGATCTTTTCATGCACCATCTCCTCATCAATATGGCCCATCTTGGCTTCAGCCAGTATTTCAGGCTGGAATTGCCCAGGGTCAGCTGGGGAAACGATGCCGACACGGTTGTAGCGGTTTACGTCCATGAAGCGCAGAGCGCAGAAGCGGTTGAACCAGATGTAGGCTACCCGTTCAATCACCTGGTCTTTAGTGTGTTTCTGAATAGCGTCCTCAAGCTTTCTGATTGCCGCTGCACTTTCACGTCTGGCGGCACTTTCCTCAGCTAATACTTGATTGAGCTTGGTTTGGACTTGATCCTTGAGGCTGCGGCGAGCGTATTGGGCAAAACGGCGTAGTTTGGTAGTTTCCATTTTTTTATACTCCACCGGTTGCAGCAGCTAGGCGTGTAACTGGCCAATGAGGGAACACTGCTTGCCATGTTTCGAGGTTATGAACCTGGCAGCTTGCTAAAGGCTCACGATCCCATCGAACAGACTTCTTCGAAAGGTTGATCAATTGTGTTTCGAGTCCATCAATGATGGGCTGCAACATAGGGCTTTCCAGAGTAATTAGTGAAACGTAGTGAACCGATTTTTCTAAACGGTGCTCAGCCCATCGAAAGAAAAATGAAAAGATGTATTTTTCAATTAGCGAGGCTTGGAGAGTACCTTCCACAATCTTTTTTAGTAGTTTTGTGCCGCCGACGTCAACTGCATCGGGTCTGCCGGGGTCTTTCACTTCAACAAAGTAGATTGCTTCTTTCGTTTCTACGATGAAGTCTACCCTCGGCATGTTTTGAAGGTCGTGATATTCAGGATGGGCAGGGTCATTCTGATCAAACTTCATCGCGTACTGAGCACCAACGAAATCGATTTGAAGGCCATTTTCTTCAAGCTTATTCACTCTCAGCCCCCTTTTAGACGCGATTTCGCGTGAGCTATCGTTAGCTGATTAAAAGCCTCAGCTATTGGATTCTTTTCAATTTCAAGATAATCATCCGTGCTGTCAATTTTAATCTCGCCAGTTTCGGTATCTCGATATAAGGAGTGATAACGCACATGATCATTTTTGGCCTTTAGTACATCGAACCACTTGAGCAGAAGGTAATCGTGGGTTGCTAAAATAATTTGTTGCCCGTTACGAGATAACTCCAACAAGATTTCAACCAATAGTTGCATTAATTGAGGATTCATATTGCACTCTGGCTCATCCCAGAATAATGGTCCACTGATACCCGGCCTAATAGCTCCGGTTTCTAACAATCTTGAAAGCATCCCCAACTTTCGAAATCCCTCAGCCATAGCATTTGCAGAAAACTCAGCATTCTCAGTTTTGAAGGTAACGTTACCGCCACCATAAAATATGAAATTGCCACCGCAAATACGCTTAATTTCCTCCATTGCCCACTTGGATTTTTCATGCAGATTTTCTGCACGCATTTGCGGAAGGTCTAGTAATAAACAGATGTCTTGATAAGTCTGATCAAAAGAAAGACCGTATTTTTCATAAAGACTGTTAAATCCCTTCATAAAGGACAGAACTTCTTTAGTGGGAATGTAAACCGCCTCGGCCTGGTATTGGTCGTAGTTTTTTCGATTCTGAATTGCTATCGCTTTTGAATTATTGAAAAACGTTGCTGTGATTTGCTGATCTCGATCAAATTTTGCCTGAAGGAGAGTTTGCTCAGTCGATCCCTGGTGATGCAATTTTCCAAGTTTTTCATCCAGTGGCATCAAAACACGAACCAATTTGGTTGTCAGCGCTGCTTGAAGATCATCATCAGTCGTATCAGGCTTATTTTTAAATAATGGCGCACCGGCGCACAGACTATAAGCCGATTTAAGTAAGTGAGTTTTTCCTGTGCCGTTTTCACCGATGATTACATTGATTTTCGATGAAAAATCAACAGTAATGCCTTTTTGATTAAAGCTGGTGAAGTTTTTTAGGATTAGCTGATTGATCATATTTGTATCCTTTTTCCTTTACGGATTTCCTCTAACAATGCTTTGCGCATAGCTTCAAGATAGCTGTCTACATCGTTTTCATTTACCAACCAAGCTTTGTCGAAAGCTATATTGATGTTTCGGGATAAAACAGATTGTGGCCTTGTTTCTTTAGTCAGTGAGTTATTGCCTGGTTCTGGGACGTCCGAATCCCCCGTTTCAATAGATGTTTTAGGCGCTACTAATGCCAATATTTTGTCTAAGAGTTTTTGATAACCCTGTTCTTCAAAATAGCGCAAACGGTCGTTGATCACTGCAATCAGGCTTTGCTGTTTGATATGTTCAATCAACTCTTGATAAGGTGCATCCAATTCTGCCATTCTGACATCGGGTAAGGTTTGAAACTCATCCAACCCGTGCATACGGTGCTGCAGGGTTTTTAGTTTATCAATAGTCTGAGCACGAACCGCTTCAACTTGCTTATCGATTTCCTGAGCCAAAGCATCGAGTTCGCTTTTGATTTGTTGAATACGATTTCCTTTGAAACAGGTTGGATCGTTTAGCACTGATTGAATCGAGGCGGGAACGTCACTTATTACGTAGGCAAAGTTTGGTT
>CAMCSF010000048.1 GCA_945877625.1 Methylomonas koyamae
GTGCCGGTAGAGCTCATTTCAGTGATTTTGTATTTGTAAGCCATTTTGCTGTCTTCGTATGATTTCAGCTCTTCGGTGATGGTGCCGCCGTTAGCCAAAGTCAAAGTACGCAATGCGCCTTTTTTGTTGCTGCCGTCACCTTTGACACTTTTGATGCCTGGGTGCCATGACATATCGTCATAGTTTTTAATGATTTCCCAAACTTTTGCAGCGGGAGCATCAATTTCAATCGTGCTAGTTAATTTTGCTCTGACTGGGCCATGGGCGTTAACCATGCCAGAAAACAATAAAAAAGCGGCTGAAACAAATAGCGAGGTTTTTTTCATAACATTTCCTATGGTGGACTCATAATATGGAACGGGCGATTATAAAATAAAATCTGCCCACAGGTAGACCAAAAGCACTTTAAGGAATGATTCCCCATGACCAACAGCACCTTTTTCTGGCACGACTACGAAACCTTTGGCATCGATCCACAACGTGATCGCGCTAGTCAATTTGCCGGCATTCGCACCGACCAAGACTTTAATGTGATTGATGATCCGGTGATGTTGTATTGCCAAACCGCTGATGATTACCTACCGCAACCAGAAGCGTGTTTAATTACCGGTATTACCCCGCAGTTAGCGACGGAAAAAGGCGTTTGCGAAGCTGAGTTTATTCGGATTATTCATCATCAATTATCGCAAGCTGGCACTTGTGGCTTGGGTTATAACAGTTTGCGATTTGATGATGAAGTTACCCGCAACCTGCTGTATCGAAATTTTTATGACCCTTATGGCCGCGAATTTCAGAACAATAATTCACGCTGGGATTTGATTGATGTGGTTCGCGCCACTTACGCTTTACGGCCAGATGGGATTAATTGGCCATTGAATGATGAAGGGGTTGCGAGTTTCCGTTTAGAGTTACTGACTCAAGCCAACGATATTAGCCATCAAGCCGCTCATGACGCTTTATCTGATGTTTATGCCACCATTGCGATGGCGAAATTGGTTAAACAACGCCAGCCAAGGTTATACGACTTCTTGTATCAAAATCGCTATAAACACACCGCCACCGATTTACTGGATGTCGGTAACTTTAAACCGGTGGTTCATATCTCGGGGCGTTTTGCAGCCAAGAATCACTGTTTAGCGATTGTGCTACCGCTTTGCGAGCATCCGTTACGCAAAACTGAAATTATTGTTTACGACTTATCGATTGATCCAGCAGCTTTATTAGAATTGAGTGCAGAGGAGATTCAACAACGGGTCTTTACTGCGACAGCGGATTTAGCCGAAGGTGTTGAGCGGATTCCCCTGAAAACCATACACATCAATAAATATCCTGTAATTGCCCCTTACAAGGTAATTCGTCCGGCTGATGCTGAGCGTTTAAATCTGGATTTAGCAACGTGTCAACGCCATTTACAAACCATTCAAGCGCAAGCGGCCGGATTGAATAGCAAATTAGCGCAAGTGTTTGGTCGAGAATATGGCGAAGGCAGTCAAGACCCTGATTTAATGATTTATAGCGGTGGTTTTTTTACTCCAAAAGACAAAGCCACGATGACCAAAATCCGCCAAACGGCACCGGAAAAATTAGGCGATTTTAAAGCGGATTTTGTGGATGGTCGTTTAGAGGAAATGCTGTTTCGCTACCGTGGTCGTAATTATCCCAACACCTTGAACAGTGACGAATTGCAACAATGGCAACAGTTTTGCAGACAAAGACTAGATGCCAAGACACTGGCAAGCTATCAAACCAAGCTAGTCGAGTTACAAGCCAGTTACGGTGAAGATCATCCGATACTGAATCAATTGCGCGACTTCGCACAGAACAAACAAAACACTTTGACGTAAAACTAAACAGTCACAAAATTGACTTTATCCGAAATCGTAGTAAACATAAACCATTAACAAGATGAGTTTTAATGAGGTTTGCCTATGTCAAAACCCAATCACTATTTGCATTTAGAGCAGAACCCTATCGTTGCTATTGTTAAAGGCGTCGATCAAGATGTTGAGCATGGGGAAGATATTTTGATGCTGGGTTACAGCATGGTACTAATGGCGCCGCTGTTTGCGCCGATTGCCCCGCCGCATGTTTTACTGCCATTAATGGCGTTGTGTTTTGTGATTTCGGTTTGCTGGGCGCGTTTTAACTTTTATGCCATTCATCGTCGCTTATTCTGCTCAACTGAATTAGTGACCGATAGAGATTTATCCGTCATCAAACCCATTGAAGCTATTTTTAATCAACATCCACAATACACGCTGTCACACGGCTTTAATCCACTAAAAAATCTAATGCGAACCAGCAAAAGTGTCTTAGGTGGGCTATTAATCAACCCGTTTTGGATGCCGATTTTTTATATGCTGGGTTTACAGTTTGCCGAAGAAAAACAACTACAGCTTTTGAATAAGGCTGTTATCAGTGTCGAGCAACGAATTCAATATTGGCGATAATTTCACGGATTTTTAACAAGGAGAACCAGATGAAAAAAACCACCCCTCGCTTTAAACAACTCGCTGTTTTGTTGTCATGGCTGCCTTTTGTCAACCCAGTCCATGCCGAGCCTTTGCAAGTCGGCCAAACTGCCCCTAGTTTCCAACTCAAAAACCAAGACGGTAATGAAATCAAATTAACCGATCGCCAAAACCAAGGTTGGACGGTGTTGTATTTTTATCCAAAAGCAGACACCCCAGGCTGTACCAAACAAGCTTGCGCGTTTCGGGATTCGATTAAGCTGATTCGCGATCAAAATGCCGAAGTTTATGGCGTGAGTACCGATGAAGTTAGCTCGCTACAAGCCTTCCAACAAAAATATAAGCTCAATTTCACATTGCTATCCGACCCTGATGCCGCCGTCACCGAAGCCTATGGCGCAAAAATGCCGATGGTTAAATACGCTAAGCGTTGGACGTTTATCATCGACCCAAGCTTGGTAATCCGTAAGATTGATAACGATGTTGATCCGGCTTTGGATGCGCAGCGGGTCGCCGATTCGTTAAAACAATTGCAAGCCAACCCTTAGTTATTCACAAGACTGTCATTTTTTACACAAAAGCTGTGGATAAACTTGTTAGCAACGGGTGAAAAGCCATTTTAAGTGACTGATTTACGGTTAACAATCTTAAATTGACTACTTTTTATACAATTTAAGCCGTTATAAAGATAGAAAGCTGTGCTTATTCACAAAACTTTGGCTTACGCACATTTTCTGTGGATAAGCTTGTTGGCAAACCGTGATGACTAACTATAAGTGATTGAAATTAAGACAAAAAACTTAGATTGTCTATTTTTTATACAAGCCTGAATTATGTGTTTAAACCCCATAATTCAGGCTCAAAAGCAAGCGGTTTTAAGCTAATTTAGCTAAATAGCTGTTTTTACGCGCCAAATAGCCATCGACAAAGGCTTGTAACGGCGCTTGTTCGTATTCACGCAAGCCGCTCACCGCCAATTTCTTAAAGCCAGCGCCAACTACTGCGTCACCATCTTTAATTTGGAAATGCAAATACGCAGTCGCACGTTTGCCATTGACTTCCATCGTCGGTTCCAGCATTTCCAAGCGTGGTTGAGTAAAGTTCAAATGCTCGAACTTCAAAGTCATGCTTTCGTAAATCACCAATGGACGGTCGAGGTTGAACATGACTTGTTCTTTAATCAACAATGGCACCAATACATAAGGAAAGTTTTGCCCAGAAAACGCCACATAATCGCGAATTAACATTTCAATAATGGCTTGGTCGCGTAAAACTTGGCCAGAACGCTCGATATGTAAATAGCTTTTGCCTTGATTATCGGTCACCTCAATTTGTTCAGCATCGGTGTCAGGGAAGTTCAACAACACCCCATGCCCAACCATGCCAGCAAAATTAAAATACATGTTTTCGCTTAAGCCGTATTTTTCTAGCACAATCGAAAACAATAAATCGCCGGGTACACAAAAGCGTTTAGCATCGACATCGTGTAAAGGGTTAAAGTCATGAGCCACTTCTTTAGCAAAATTACTGGCTTGTTGAGCGGCAATCGCAATGCTGCCCTCTTGAATAGCATAAAAATCTTTCAAAAACATAGTGTGTAAAGCGTAATGATTAATAGCGGGGAACGGTGGGATCACAGGTGACGGACCATGCATCAATGCCACCTTGTAAATTATATAAATCAGTAAAACCTGAATGTTGCAAAAATTGGCAAGCTTGCTGACTGCGAACACCGTGATGACAAATCAGCACTAAAGCTTGTTCAGCCTCAAAGCGTTCTAAATGCTGTGGCAACTGTCGCAAAGGAATGTGAATGCTGCCAGCAATACTGGCGTAGGCGTATTCGTTGTCTTCTCTGACATCCACTAACAGCAAAGCTTGATTATCTTGTAAAGCTTGCTGCAATTGCAGCGGCGACCATTGAGTTATCGGCATAAAAATCGTTCCAGTCTGTTAAGCGCAAGCGTCATTCTATCGATTGAGGCGGTATATGCAAAACGAATCCGTGTATTAGCTTGATGAGTCCCAAAATCAATCCCAGGCGTTACCGCCACCGCTTCGGCTTCTAACAAGTCTTTAGCAAATTGAAAACTATCATCGGTAAAGGCACTGCAATCGGCATACAGGTAAAACGCGCCTTGGGGTTTGCTGTCGATTTTAAAACCTAAACGTTGCAGATTTTCGTACAAAAAATCTCGGCGTTGCTTGAATACGTCGCGACGCTTATCCAACTCAGCCAAGTTTTCAGGGCTAAACGAGGCTAAAGCGGCATATTGGGAATGGGTGGCTGTGGAAATGAAAATGTTTTGCGCTAATTTTTCAGCGGCTTCAATAAAAGCGTCTGGCACCACTAACCAACCAATTCGCCAGCCGGTCATGGCAAAGTATTTTGAAAAACTGTTAATCACAAACACCTTGTCGCTAAAACTTAACGCGGTGCTAATTGGCTGGTCATAATCCAAGCCGTGATAAATTTCATCGGAATAAAAACAACCACCCCGTTTTTCAACCGTTGCAATCGCTTGTTGCAAAGCCTCAGCAGCAATCACCGCGCCTGTCGGATTAGACGGCGAAGCAATCAACACCCCTTGGGTATGAGCTTGCCAATGTTGCGCAATTAAATCGGCATTCAGTTGAAAAGCTTGTTCAGCGTTAACCGGCACATATTGAGCGGTCGCCCCATAAACACGGGCGAAATTTTCATTACAGGGATAGCAAGGATCGGCCATCATGATGGCTTGCTCAGGATTAAGACTAATCCCAAACGCCAATAAAAACGCCCCAGATGCGCCGGGCGTAATGAAAATTCGTTCAGGACTGACTTTAACTTGATAGCGTTGTTGATAAAAATCAGCAATCGCTTGCCGCAGTTCCGGCAAACCAGCGGGCGCGGTATATTTAACTTCGCCAGTCTCGATACAGCGCTTACCCGCCTCAATCACCGCTTGGGTACTGGGAAAATCAGGCTCGCCAATTTCCATATGAATCACATCGCGTCCCTGCTGCTCTAACTGCTTGGCGCGCTGTAATAATTCCATCACATAAAACGAACTAATCGCCTGCATTCGATTAGCAATCAGGTCTGACATCTCAAATTTCCATCACTAAAAACCAGTCAATAATAACAAACTTCTTGCTTGCCTCGGCTCGTTCTGATAAAAAGCGCGGTTTTTTACAGTCGACCAGGAGTCAATGGATGAGTAGTTCCACGTCAGAATTCATCTTTAAGCCGTACCAAGAACAAGAAGGCGAAGAATACATGAGCGACGATCAGTTGCAGCACTTCACCGGTATTCTTAACAACTGGAAATCGGAGTTAATGGAAGAAGTCGATCGTACTGTTCATCACATGCAAGATGAAGCGGCTAACTTCCCTGATCCAAACGATCGCGCCACCCAAGAATCTGAATTTAGCTTAGAGTTACGTACCCGTGATCGTGAACGCAAGTTGATTAAAAAAATTAACGAAGCATTAAAAGCCATCGAAACTGGCGAATACGGCTATTGCGAAACTTGCGGCATCGAAATTGGCATTCGTCGTTTAGAAGCGCGTCCAACCGCGACTTTGTGCATCGATTGCAAAACCCTTGATGAAATTCGCGAAAAACAACTAGGCTAATTCTGTCTACCCAAGCTGATTACATTGGTCGGTTCGCGCCCTCGCCTACCGGCCCGCTTCACCTAGGCTCACTTTATACAGCGTTAGCCAGTTTTCTCGACGCCCGCCATCAACACGGCCAATGGCTATTACGAATTGACGACCTCGATACACCGCGTGTCGTTAAAGGAGCCAGCGACGCCATTCTCAGTTGCTTAGACCGATTTGAACTGCATTGGGATGGCGAAATTTACTATCAAAGCCAACATCTTGATCAATACCAAGCCGCCATCAAGCAGCTAGATCAACAACAAGCCCTCTATCCTTGCTACTGCAGCCGAAAACAACTGATCAACAGCCCAACCCTTTACCCTGGATTTTGTCGCGACCAGTCGATTGTAAGCCAGCAAGAATACGCAATACGGATTAAAACCTTTGATCAAAGCTTGGTTTTTAATGACTTGTTGCAAGGGGAAATCAGGGAAAACATCGCCAGCCAACACGGCGATTTCATCATCCAACGTAAAGACCGCATCATCGCTTATCAATTAGCGGTTGTCATCGACGACCATCTGCAAGGGGTTAACCATATTGTCAGAGGCTACGATTTACTCGAATCAACCGCGAAACAGATTTATCTACATCAATTGCTTGGCTATCAAGCGCCGAGTTATATGCACGTACCGATTATCGTCGATCAACAAGGCCAAAAACTCAGTAAACAAAACTTTGCCCAAGCCGTTGACGATAGCAACCGATCACAGACTTTATTGCAGTTACTGAAATTATTAAAACAAAATCCGCCATCCACTTTAGCCAATGCATCAGTCAAACAACTATTGCAATGGGCTATTGAAAATTGGCAACCGCAAAAACTCAGCTCAATGACCACGATAAATTGAAAATCGAAGGCAAAAAAAAGCTGAAATCACAGCCAAGTGATTTCAGCTGGCAAGAAAGACAAAAATTAAATTTTTAACTCTTTTAAATGCACCAAAGCTTCCTCAACTAATTTATTAGCTTCTTCTGAATGCCCGACCCTACCGTGAACGATGGCGCTATTTAAGGCGTTGATTGCAGCATCGCTATGGACTTTACTTTCAGCGCTCGCTGATTCGGAAAAGTTTTTAGTGTGTTTAAGTGATTCTTCAAGATGCTCGACCAGAATCGCAGAATGACCAGCACTACCATGAACCAATGCGGTATTAGCATGTTCAATTGCTTGCTCAGAATGGTTTTTATTATTGGCCTGAGCCGAACCCAATAAACTCAAAAATAAAACAGCTGTTAATAATATAGTTTTTTTCATGGTATTACTCCTAATGGGAAATGGTGTAAAAACACCGCACTGATATTTTTCCACAAAAAAACCGAAATACAAGCCAAACAAACTATTGTTCTGAAATAGACCGATTAGGAATCATTAATTTATTAAGCTTTTTATTTTTCAAGTAATTCAAAACCCTAAATAAAAGCAATAAAAATATTAATATGCCATAGAAAATAGGTTGAACCAAATTACCTTTTAATTGCCATAAATAATGAATCACAGCAAACACAGCCGAAAAATAAATTAATCTGTGCAGTTTTTTCCAATTTTTCCCGAGCTTTTTCTTAGCATAATTCGGCGATGTAATTGCCAACACAGTAATAATCAAAAAACTAAAGATACCAAGCCAAATATAAGGACTTTCAATCATATCGACGGCAATAATCGACCAATTCAAAGCATTATCTACCGCCAAGTAAACCAGTACATGAATCAATGAATAGCCAAAACAACAAACGCCGAATAACTGTCTATAATCTGCCATACCTCGCCACTTAGTGATTACCTGAATTGGGGTAATTGCTAAAGTCACGCACAAAAATCTTAAAGACCAATCCCCCAACCTGATATGCAAGGTTTGAATAGGGTTAGCACCAAGATTACCCAATAAAATATCAATGATTAAAAAAAATAACGGCAGAAAACATGCAATTATTGAAATATGCCAAGGGTTCTTAAAATTAATAACCATTAGAAAAAATGCCGTAAGTCCATATCTTTATACAAACTGGCAACTTGTTCACCATAACCGTTAAATAACTCAGTTTCTCTACGCGCACTAAAAAAACCAGTGCCTAGTTGACGTTCACTGTGCTGACTCCAACGCGGATGTGGCACACTGGGGTTAACATTGGCATAAAAGCCATATTCATTGGGCGCAGCGACATTCCAACTCGTCACAGGCGCTCGTTTTAACAATTCGATTTTAACGATTGCTTTTATACTTTTGAAACCATATTTCCACGGCACCACTAAACGCAAAGGTGCACCATTTTGTTTTGGCAAACTATTACCATAAGCACCGACCGCTAAGATAGCTAAAGGATGAGTCGCCTCATCGATTCTTAAACCCTCAACATATGGCCAAGTCAAAACATTAGACTTTAATTGATTAGGCATTAATTCAGGATTAAATACCGAGGTAAATTTTACAAAATTGGCTGATGCCAGTGGCTTAGATAATTTCAATAAACTAGCCAAAGAAAACCCCATCCAAGGCACCACCATAGACCAACCTTCAACACAGCGAAAACGATAGACATATTCTTGTATCGACTGGCTTTTTAAAACATCCTCTAAATTTAATTTAAGCGGATTCTCAACTTCACCGCTAATTTCAAGTTGCCAAGGATTAGTGGGGAAATTTTTAGCCAACTCGGTTGAATCTTCCTTGTTAAAACTAAATTCGTAATAATTAGTGTAATTCTTGAAAATATCAGCCGAAGTCGGCATTAACTTTTCAGAGGCTTGACTATTGGCAAAAACATTGTTGATGCCGGTTGATAAACCTATAGTCGATAAACCTAAGGCTTTGATAATTTGACGGCGCTGGGTAAACACTAATGAATCAGTGATTTCGCTCTCGGCAATCGCTTGTTTTGATTTAATCAGCATATCCTTATCCTTATATAGAAAAGGCGTTATTTACGTTTGCCTTTAGGAATCCAAGATAAAATTTGTTTTATTTTTCGTTCTGTAATAAATGCTAAAGAAAATAACTGAATAATGTTATCAGCCTCAATCAATTCCAAACCAATGTCTTGAGGCACTAAATCTTTTCTTGTGCCAAATAACTTATCCCAAAACGATAAAACAATCGCATAGTTACTGTCATGTTCGCTGCGGACTTTAGAATGATGAGTGCGATGTAAAGAAGGTGTGATGATAAATTGCGAAATTAAATCTTCGTTGGGTATTTTTAAATTGGCATGATGGAAAAAGATAAAAAACAACTCAATAATCTCAATTGTTAACACTAAATAAGCATCAACACCAATAATGACAACAAATAGGCATTTATAGACAATTTCTAATAACAAATCGAAAACATGAAATCTAAATCCGGTCGAAACATTAAAGCTTTTATCGCTATGATGAATTTTATGAAACCGCCATAAAAACTCATATTTATGACTGGCATAATGCCAAGCATAGATAGACAAATCAAATAAAGCGAAGGTTAAAACCGATTTTAAAAAACCGTTATCCAAACCGCTCAATAATCCAAAGTTTGAAAACTGCTGAGCAACTAAAAATAATGAGGAAGCTCTCAGTGCTGTTAATATGACATTATTAATCAAAAAAGCTGATGTATTGGTGACCAGAGATTCTTTATAGAGTTTTTTATCAAAATGCAAGAAAGGTCTTAATTTCTCAAGTACCAACAAAAGAATAAAAGCTAAAATAGCGAGACTAAACAAGCTCTCATTGAACAGCATATCAGAGTTATTTATCTCATTATTATCCATAAATCGTCAAACCTCAGTTTTGATTATCTTGCATTAAGTAATTCATTTAACGATCTAATTTCATTATCAGCATTCACTTGATCAGTAATGTCGTATTGAACACCTAGATAATATAAAACCCTCTGTTTTCTATCGAATAAAGGTACAATTTTTAGTCGATTATGAAATAAAGTACCGTCTTTCTTATAGTTTTTTAGCGTAACAACGACACCTTCATGCTTTTTCATCGCTTCTGCTATTTTATAGCGAGCTTCTTGATCTCTATCGTCACCTTGAAGAAACCGACAATTAAGCCCAATAATATCTTCTTGGCTGTAACCGGTTAAATTTTCAAAGGCTTTATTGGCATAAATAATCGGTGCATCTTCCAAATCAGGATCTGCCAAAGTAACACCATTAACACATTCATCTAAAATCGCGCTTAAAACCTGTGGAATAATTCCATCATCTTTTTGGACAATAAATGACATACAAAACTCCTGAATTTTTTTAATTTAAACTGCTAATAATTGTTTGATATTTTCAACACTACTTTCAGCACCATCTTCGATAGCAATACGAATCAGCTTCTGAAATGGTCGCATAAACACATCAAGATCTAATAACTCAAACCTAAACGTCAGTTGAGACCTTTTATTGTCTGGGTCGTAATTAATCGAGTAAATGTGTTTATAAGGCGAATTAATGCCTTGAAAAATAAACTTGATATGGGGTTGATATTCAGTAATTTCGAAAATAGATTCAACAATAGAACCATTATCTTCTCTAAACTGTTTGCCTTTATTGCCAACAAACACTTGTTTGCTATCAAGAGGCTCTAATTGAACAACATCAGAAGCCCATTTTGGATAATTATCAAAAAAATTATCAGCTATAAATGAAAATACTTCTTCAGGGGTTTTATCTAGCTCAACACTTGCTTCGCCAGAAATTTGAGTTGATGAATCGAACGGTAATTTAATTTGCATATATTTAACTCCTCAGAGTATGCACTCTACAAGCAGTCTACCATGACAAAATTTAATGCAAAAAAATATCCAAAAATAATCAATCCAACAGGCTCAAATGCAGACAAATAGCGCCATAGGCGTAAGCGCTTTCGATAAAATTGGCATAGATTAGTTTGTCGAATGATCTGAAATCCAAAGCAATAGCGTGAAACCAATGCCTACTGACTTGTTGCCAAGTGCTGATGAAATACGCCTTTGCCATTACATAACAGCTGTTGCGCAACTAAAAAAAACGTAGGGTACGCACCGCCTAGCAATGCAGGCTTTTATTGGCAAAGGCTTTTCAAATTACGCGGTGCGTACCCTAAGCAGATTAGCGGAATTTTTAATGCCATTGCTCAGGTTTACTTTAAAAACATGCTTAATTTGGCAAAAGGGACTGTCAGGCGGTTTACCAACTCGCCGTGTCTTAGTGACCCTGACTGTCACGCTTTGGCGTTCGGCGCGGCAGACGAGGAAATCAATCCACTGCGTAACATCAGCTATTAAGATCCTTTAGTTTTTACTGATTTGCGCCTCTCTCTAGCTTTTGCGGAGAATACGTCGAATAATCTCCGCAAAAATGCGGAGATTAAATGCCTACCTAAATTTGGCAAAGCTCATGAGTTGTCAAAATAAGATCCAAGTGATTTACTTGAATATGAAGATGTTTTAAAACGGAATCAGGCAATTTTAAGATTAACGAATACCAAAATTGACATCATCTTAGACAGCATCTGTGGATTTTCTCAGCATCAAAAGGTTTATTTTTTATGGCGGCCTTACTTATCAGCCCCTAAAGATGACTTGGTTCTTGAACTCGCTGTTGCCTCGAATGTATCAACCATCGTGACGCACAATCTCAAGGATTTTGTTGGTATTGAAAAATTTGGCGTTGAAGCCATTACGCCAAAAACACTATTGGAGCGATTAGCATGAGTGCATTAAGCCTAAGACTACCAGACTCGATTCATAGACACCTTAAGCAGTTAGCTCAAAAAGAAGGCGTTTCTATCAATCAATTTATTGCAAGTGCAGTTGCCGAAAAAGTATCAGCAATTGCCACTGAGGACTATTTGAAAATGCGTGCTGAACGGGCAAATAAGACTGAATTCAAGACCATTTTGGCAAAGGTTTCTGATCGCCCCCCCTTAGCAGAAGACTTGTTGTAACGTAGGCATAACAACGCAAGCAATGACAACCATTTAACTTTTTGATGAATTTGGTAAACACCAGCTTCAATTTGGTGGGCGGAGCCCACCCTACTTCAAATCCCTAACCCCATGCTCAGATCACTTATCAGCCAAATTTTAGCGGGATGGCCAACAGCCACCCGTGAACAATTTAAAGATCATCCAATTGCTAAAATTATTCGACAGGATTTCAAGGATGAGATTAGTAGCATTATTTCCAATCAATATTCAGACTACATAATCTCTGGAAGTGCAGGAGCGGGTAATTGGGCAAATGTGCCTTGGCTATCAATTCTAAACCCTCGAATTACTGAAACTACACAAGCAGGAATTTACCCAGTTTATTTATTTTGTGCTGATGGCTCAGGTGTTTATTTATCTTTAATGCAAGGCACAACCGCCCCGCAACAACGACTTGGTAAAGTACAGGCAGACATTCAAGCCGCTAATTACGCAACAAAAATAAGAAAAGAATTAGTCGAGCTTGCAGAATGGGGTGGATTAGAGATTGATTTAAAAGCCAACACATCACTTGGCAAATCTTACGAAAAAGCTCAAATTGCCGCAAAGTTTTACCCAGCATCGGCAATTCCCAGCGATGAACAACTACAAGCCGATTTACTACATGCAATGAGCCTTTATGAGGCTATCGAACCGATTTGGCATACTTTGAATAATC
>CAMCSF010000049.1 GCA_945877625.1 Methylomonas koyamae
ATTGGCCCACGTGGTTCAGCTGCTGAATCTGCATTTGCAAACGCTTTGACCAACAACAAAGACGGTTTCTCAACTTTGTTGGCTGTTGTTGCTCCTAACTTGATGGTTAAACCAGCTACTATCTTGTTCAACAAAGTAACAATCAAAGGTGCAAAACAAGCAGTTCAAATGTTTGGCCCAGCACAACGTGCAGTTGCTATGGCGGTTGCTGATTCAGTAGAAGACGGCACAATCCCAGCTGACGAAGCTGATGATTTGTTCATTTCTGTTGGCGTATTCATCCACTGGTTGGCTGAAGACGATGCAAAAATCGAAGAATACAACTACAAAGCAACTAAAGAAGCTATCGAACGCGCTGTAGCGGGTTCACCAACTGCTGCTGAAGTTGTTGCTGCTAAAAAAGAAGCAAAACACCCATTCGCTGCTAACAACGTATAAGTTTTAGCCTCGACGGTTGTTGAAAATACCCCAGCTTGCTGGGGTATTTTTTTGCCTAAAAATTGGCAAGATCGCTAGTTGTTAATCTGCCATTGTGAAGCGCTGATGCAATTAACATCGCATCAATACCCAATTGCTTTAATTGCTGCAAATCCGCTAAATCGCGAATCCCGCCAGCGGCAATGATGGTTTTATCAGGATGGTTTTGGCGTAAATCAGTCAGTTTTTCAAAATCAGGCCCCAACTGGCTACCAACCCGATTTAAAGTCATCACAATAATTCGCTTGGGCCAAAACTGATTACTTTTAAACCAATCGCCATGACCTGCGGCTTGATCCTGTTTAAAATCCAAGGATAAAATTAAATCCGCATCCAGTTGGTTTACAGGTTGATTTTGCGATTCGGTACCAATCACAGTTTTGTAATTACGCGCTGGATAAGACTGACAATCAGCCAATTCGCTACCGTCATCAATCCAAAACTCAATTTCAGGGTAAGCACTTAATAACTGATTAATCAAAACCCTATGATTACCCAAACCACAAATTGCATTCAGATCAGCAATATAAATACTTTTGAAATCCTTTATTTTCAATAAATTAGCAATAACCACATCGGCTTCGCTACTGTTGGTAATCAGCGAATTTTGATCAATAGCCTGATACTGACTTCTATCGCCACGCACCGCATGAACGACCAAGCCATCTTTTAAATCAATAACCGGAATGATTTGCATAATTGGAGTTTAACGCTTTGAAACTATTGGTTTTTGAATACATTTGTGGCGGCGGCATGGCCGATCAAGCTTTGCCGGATTCCTTAGCGGCCGAAGCTCGCTTGATGTTACAGGCTTTAATCGATCAGCTAAAGGATTTAGACACGATTCAGCTATTAATTCCATTGGATAAACGCTGCAATCTAGTCGTGCTACCCGCTAATGCAGATATTATCTGGATTGATGAGCAAAGCCCTAAAAACTATTTAAGCGATTTAATCGCCCAAGCCGACGCGGTTTGGCCATTAGCGCCGGAAAGCCAAGGCTTACTGGCTGATATTGCCCAGCAAGTACTGGATCAAAACAAACAATTGCTTTTGTCATCGCCGACAACGGTCAAGCTTTGCAGCGACAAACTAGCTACTTATAACACCTTAATTGCCGAGCAGATACCTTGTGTTGAAACACTGGCTTTAAATCAAAATAGCCCTAATCAATTCCCTGTTAGCGTGCTAAAACCAATGGATGGTTTAGGCTGTGAAGGCAGTATCGTGGTTGATAATCCGCAACAATTCCAGCAATTAAAATCGGAATTAACACACTATATTGTCCAGCCTTATATCGCCGGCCAAGCGGTGAGTTTATCCTGTTTATTTAAACAAGGGCAGGGCTGGTTGTTAACCTGTAATCAACAACACATTCAGCTCAAGCAACAGCAATTTCATTTAAGCGCTTGCATGGTTAATGTCCCCAATCGTTACCCTGAGTTTTATCAAAACTTGATTGATAAAATCGCCAAAGCCTTACCAGAATTATGGGGCTATATCGGTATTGATTTAATCGAAACCGTCGAGCAAGGCCCTTTGTTATTGGAAATAAACCCACGCCTAACCACCTCTTTCGTTGGTATTTATCCAGCGACAGGGATTAATGTCGCCGAACAAGTTATACAATTGCTGACAAACACCCCTCAAATCAAACCGACACAGCAACACATCGTTACAGTCGATATTCACGGAAACTAAGTTTATGCATACAAAAATCATCGGCTGGGACATTGGCGGCGCACATGTAAAGGCCGCGTTATTGGATGAAAATGGCCAGATTCTGCAAGTCTTGCAACAGCCTTGTCCGTTATGGAAAGGCATTGAGCACTTGCATCAAGCTATGGCAGTGATTTTACAAACCATACCGACAGGTCAGTATTTACATGCAGTTACCATGACCGGTGAATTGGTTGATTGTTTCGCCAGTCGCGAGCAGGGCGTACAAGCCATTATCCAAGCCGTGCATCAGCAATTAAACGCTCAAGATCTGACCATTTATGCCGGTCGTCGTGGTTTTTTAAGTCCGGCTGATATTACTGCTAACGAATATATGAATATTGCTTCGGCCAACTGGTTAGCCAGTGCCGATTTAGCCGCTAAACAGCAAGCATTTGGCCTGTTTGTTGATGTCGGCAGTACCACTACCGATATTCTGTTATTAGAAGATCATCAAGTCCAAGCCCAAGGCTATAGCGATTACCAGCGTTTGGTGTCGGGCGAATTACTGTATACCGGCATCGTCAGAACCGCAGTGATGGCAATTGCACAACGGGCGATTTTTAACGGTCAAGAGATGGGATTGATGGCGGAGTATTTCGCAACGATGGCCGATGTTTACCGCCTAACCGGTGATTTACAAGAAGCACACGACCAAGCTGACACAGCAGATGGGGGCGAGAAAACCGCTAAAGCCAGTGCGATACGCTTGTCGCGGATGACCGGCTATGAATTTGCCGACAGCGATTGGTCACTATGGCAAGATTTTGCTCAACAGCTAAAACAACAGCAGAAACAGCTAATGACTAACGCTTGTTTGCAACAAATTCAACGCAGTCAACAATCCGATCAATTAGTGGTTGTT
Source organism: Methylomonas koyamae (assembly GCA_945877625.1). GTDB lineage: Bacteria > Pseudomonadota > Gammaproteobacteria > Methylococcales > Methylomonadaceae > Methylomonas > Methylomonas koyamae_C. The sequence continues at coordinate 3,062 of CAMCSF010000049.1, forward strand.
GGTGCTGGCGTAGGGCGGTTTTTAGTCAAACAAATTGCCGCAGAACAAGGTTTGCAATATCAAGATTTTGCCGAGATTTTCCAACAAACAACCCAAGGTGAGATTGATGCTAATGACTGTGCGCCAGCGGTAGCGGTGGCTTATCTTGCCGGTGGGTTTTGTTAAACGCCTGTGCTGTTATAAAATCTCGAACTATCCCCATAGTCTTCACTTTTGAATGTCATTAACCACAGTCGTTAAACAGCCTTTACCTTATTTTCAAGATAGTGCTCAATTGTTTGCCCCGTTGGCGGCTTTGCCTTGGGCGGTGTTTTTAGATAGCGCCTACCACGGCAACCAACAAGGTCGATTTGATATTTTGGCTTATGAGCCAATCTGCACTTTGCAAACGTATGGCGAGCGCACTGTTATCAGCAAAAACGGTCAACAAGTCATTAGTGATGAAGACCCTTTTGCCTTAGTAAAACAAGCGCTAGGCGCAATAAAACCAGCGATTGAGGATTTGCCATTTAACGGCGGCGCCATTGGCTATTTTGGTTACGATTTAGCTAGACGTATCGAAAAACTGCCGATATTGGCGCGTGATGATGAACAAGCAGCAGAAATGGCGATTGGTATTTATCAATGGGCGGTGATTGTCGATCATTTCAAGCAACAAAGCTGGCTAGTCGGTTACGATTTAAGTGATGAGCAACAGAAAAATTTGCTCAAACAATTTAGCCAGTTATCGCCCGATAAAAGCCTTAATGATGAGTTTAAAGTCTTAACTGCGCCGCAATCGAATCTCGACAAAGCCACATACGCCAAAGCGTTTAACAAAATCAAACACTATTTAAAAGAAGGCGATTGCTATCAGATTAATCTGACCCAGCGCTTTGTTAGCCAATGTGAAGGCAATCCGTGGCTGGCTTATCAAGCCTTACGCCAAATTAATGCCGCGCCGTTTAGTGCTTATTTGAATTTGCCGGATCTGCAAATTTTAAGCTCATCACCTGAGCGCTTTCTGCAAGTGATTGACGGTCGTGTCGAAACCAAGCCAATTAAAGGTACTCGCCCTAGAAAAGCCGATCCTGAACAAGATCAGCAACAAATCCAAGACTTGAGCAATAGCCGTAAAGATCGCGCTGAAAACGTGATGATTGTCGATTTGTTGCGTAACGATATTAGTAAAACCTGTCGTGACGGCTCGGTGAAAGTACCTAAGTTATTCGCCGTTGAGTCTTACGCGACCGTGCATCATTTGGTGAGCACCGTGATTGGTGAGTTGGCCATCGGTCAACAAGCACTGGATTTATTGCGTAGCTGTTTCCCCGGTGGCTCAATTACTGGTGCACCGAAAATTCGTGCGATGGAAGTGATTGAAGAACTGGAACCACAGCGGCGCGGCATTTATTGCGGCTCGATTGGCTATATTGGTTTTGATGGCAATATGGATACCAATATCGCGATCCGCACTTTAGTGCATAATCAAAACACGATTCGCTTTTGGGCCGGCGGTGGGATTGTCAATGACTCGGTGCTAGACGAGGAATATCAAGAATGTTTCGACAAAGCCGCGGCCTTATTGCAATTGTTAAAGCAGTTTAGCGTGTGATTACCGTTATCAAACTCGGTGGTAGCTTGTTGCAAGGTGCCGAGTTAGTGCCTTGTCTTGAAGCGGTTCAACAAATGGCGGGACAAAAAATCATTGTGCCAGGGGGCGGTTTGTTTGCCGATCAAGTCCGTGCCGCGCAAGCTTGTTGGCAGTTTGATGATAGAGCCGCGCATCAAATGGCGATATTAGCGATGCAGCAAATGGCGTTGTTATTGCAAAGCTTAAAACCGCAGTTTGCGCTGATGGATAAACTTGATGCTGATTTACCTGAGATTGGTATTTGGTCGCCAGTTATCAAGGATTTAGATCAAGCGGGAATTGCTGCAAGTTGGGATATTACTTCCGATAGTTTAGCCGCTTGGTTAGCAGGGCGACTGAATGCCGAGCAACTGATTTTGATTAAATCTGCCGAAATAGCCCCTCAACTTAGCTTGGCACAATTACAACAGCAGGGCATTATTGACGCGGCTTTTGGCCAATTTGCCAAATCACTTGATTGCCCGATTCGGGTGATTCATAAACACAGCTTTATCTCATCCTATGATTAATCTGATTAAATCTTTGCTTAGCAAACCGATACGCAACGCCTATTACCAAAGCCGTGAATCGCTATTAGGCGATCATAAGCGCGATATAGTCGTGGCGCAGGTCGATCAGGCTTGTGAAAGCTTAAAAGAAAGCCGCGATCAATTTGTCGATGCCTTAGAAAAATTTAAAACCATTGTCCGTCTCGACGACACGCCGTTAGAACAGCGCTATCAGCAGTTAAAAAAACGCTACGATTATTGTCGCTATAAAGCCGAGCAAGTTAGCCAAAGAATTAAGGCCATTGAAGATGTCAGCGAAGCTTTGTTTGCCGAATGGGAAGCGGAGTTGGCGTTGTATAGCAACCGCGCTTTAAAAGCCCGCAGTCAGCAACAGTTGAAAAAATCCCGACAACAATACGGCCGTTTGTTGAAAACCTTGCAGATGGCAGAAACGCGGATGCATCCCGTGTTGGCTGCGTTTCAAGATCAAGTGTTGTTTTTAAAGCATAACCTCAATGCCCATGCGATTGCGGCATTACGGCATGAGTTTATCGAGATTGGGGTGGATATATCGAAGCTGATTGATGTGATGGAGAAAACCATTTCTGAGGCTAGTCAGTTTGTTTCGATTTTAGTCGATCAAAAACAACTACCAGCCCCAGCTAGGCCAAAACGTCTTACATAGAGTGCATTTTGTAATCGATGCGATGTGGATTAGCATTGTCGCGTTGATCAGGAGTTTTCTTGCGGTTTTGATCAATACGTTCTTGTGAATATTGGCTAATCATTTGTTCCCAATTAGCGAATTTTTCGTACTCTTTACTGCCACTGGCTTTACGTTTTTCAAATAATTCTTTACCGGCAGCAATTAATTGATCAGGGGTTTTGCCATCGATAGCGTCCATAAATTGGCCGTTGTCTTTAATCTCATCACGCAAAGTCCAAAATGACACTTCAAACTCGATGCGTTGATCCAGTGGCAAGCGCTCTTTGATTTGACTGATAGAGCGGTTGACGGTTTTCATACTGCTGCCATTGATTTGTTGGCTTTTGTTACAACCAATCAATAAAGCGCACGTGATTAAAACTAAAGCAGCTGATGATTTCTTCATGATGTAAGCTCCTCGGTGGCTAAATAAACAATCCCGAAAATTATATTTATAATGTTGAGTTTTCGGGCTATTAAACAAACTAAAATACTTGGGAATTATAAACCCAAGCCCAAATATCATGCTGGAATTTATCCAACTTCTTAAACAGCGTTACCAGTCAGTGCTTGCGACACTGGATAGCAAAAATCCGCTTTATTTTGACTATCAACAACGTGTCGAACAACTACTTTACGGCGAAGCGTTTATCCGTAAAGGCCAGTTAATCGAAAGTTTACCGCAATTTCCGTTACAAATTGCCGTCATTGGCCCGACCCAAGCTGGTAAAAGTTCAGTTGTTAACCAACTACTCAATACTGATCAAGCCGGAGTCAGTCCATTAGCCGGTTACACGGTACATCCACACGGGTTTTGTCACGGTTTAACACCGAATGACTGTAATGGATTGCAGCAATATTTTGGTCGTTTCCAATGCCTGCCAGAAGCCGCTTTAAATCGAAACCGCTACGATTGCTATAGTCTTAACACCACATCCATTCGCTCAAACTTACTCCCCGACTGTGTCATTTGGGACACACCGGATTTTGATTCCATCGATGCCGCCGATTACCGCGAAGGCGTGATTAGAACCATCGCCTTGGCTGACATCATTGTGTTGGTAGTCAGCAAAGAAAAATATGCGGATCAATCGGTTTGGGAAGTGATGCAAACCATCGCGCCCTTCAAACAACCGACCTTGATTTGCCTCAACAAACTCAGTCCCGACAGCGAAGCGCTATTGGTGCAATCGCTGCAACAAAAATGGCAACAACACCGCCATGATGCCTTACCGCCAATCGTTCCGCTGGCGTTTCAAAGACAATCAGCAGCGCCGATTTGGCCGACTAACGCTAATCAAGCGTTAATCAAGCTGGTTAAACAAGTCGATCCTAAAAAACAGCCGCAAAACCAACAACAATTACTAAAACACTATTGGCCGCTGTGGTTAGAACCAGTCTTTGCCGAACACCATGCCGAGCAGGTTTGGCAAACCATGGTCGATCAATGTCTAAAACAAGCGGTCAAACAATATCAACGCGATTATTTAGACCATCCGCATCATTACGAAACCTTTCAAAACGCACTGCTTAATTTACTGAAATTATTAGAAATTCCAGGATTTGCTAATCTCATCAGTAAAACTCGTCGTGTCATGACTTGGCCGGTTCGCAAGCTGGTTGCTTTAGGTAAAGACAAATACCAAATCAATCAAAGCCAAGAGCTTACCGTGCTTTTTCAAATTGGCGAACATTTGCTGATTCAGTTGGCAGACCAATTGCTAGAGAAAGCCGAAACCGAAGCCGTACCAGCCAGTTGGTGGAAAGAAACCGCAATTAACTTAAGAACCAAAAAGCCCTTATTGCTACAAAACTATCAACAAGCGGTCGCCAGTTATCACGACCATTTTCAGCAAGATGTCGATGCCGCCGCTCATCGCTTGTATTACAAACTGCAACAACAACCCGCCACCCTCAATAGCTTGCGTGCCACCCGCGTCACCACCGATTTAGCCGCCATGCTATTAGCGATTCAAACCGGCGGCATTGGCGTTCATGATTTAGTGCTGACGCCGATGATGTTGACTATTACCTCGTTGTTGGCAGAAAGCGCGATGGGGAGTTATATGCAGCGAGTAGAAGCCGAATTGAAACAGCATCAACTGAATACGGTAAAAGCCAGTTTATTTGAAATCTATTTGCGTGACAGACTCTATCAATTGCCTCAACAAAGCCAAGCGCCTCAACGCTTTAACATCAGCCAACAGCAATGCCAAACCGCAGAACATCAGCTTAAAGAGAAAAAACATGGCTTACGATTACTCTAATTTGCTCGCTCAAGCACAACAATGGGCAGAAGCGGCAATCGCCGAAGGCCAAATCAGTCATGCTCAAGCCCAAGACTTGTTGGCTTTAGATGCTCGCAGCACTGACAGTTTATTTGTGTCCGATTTAGCCGATGGTGCCAAGCCATTAATCGTCGCTTTTATGGGCGGTACAGGGGTTGGTAAAAGCTCGTTATTAAATCGCTTAGCCGGACAAGCTATCGCCAAAGCCGGTGTCGAAAGACCCACGTCACGCGAAGTCACCCTCTATCACCATCAATCTTTAGCCTTAAAACAACTGCCTGCCGGTTTACCGTTAAACAAAATCAAAATCAGCCAACACAACGATGCCAGCAAAAGCGCTTTGGTGTGGATTGACATGCCGGATTTCGACAGCATCGAGCAGGGCAATAAACAATTGGTTTTGGAATGGCTGCCGCATATTGATGTCTTGCTTTATGTGGTCAGTCCCGAACGTTATCGCGACAATAAAGCTTGGCAAATGTTGTTAGCCGAAGGTGAAAAACACGCTTGGCTATTTGTGATCAATCAATGGGATAGGGGCTTGCCACAGCAATTTGAGGATTTAAAACGCCAATTGGCTTTGGCGGGTTTTGACAATCCACTGCTGTTTCGCACCAGCTGTACCGAACCCGAACAGGACGAATTTAAGGCTTTACTCAGTCAGTTACAGCAACTGGCTGGCAGTCATCAGCTTGAACAACTCGCCCAGCGCAATCATGAAATGCGTCGCCAACAATTGCAAACTGCTTTGCAGCAATTAGCGAATTTATTCAAACAACGCGATTACCCACAATTACAACAGCAATACCAAGCCGCTTGGCAAGTCACCGAACAAGGACTGAAACAAGGCTTGGCTTGGCCTTTACAACAAATGGCGCAAAGCCTAGTTGAAACCGTCACCATCAATCAAGAACACAGTCTTTGGGATGGGTGGGCGCAAAGCCAGTTGGATGATTTGCTCGACAATTTAAGCTTACAAGCCAATCAATTAAACATAGCCGTCAAGCCTCTAAAAACCGCATTAAACCAGCTGAAACCGCAAGCTGAAAAAACCGTGCGTTACTACACCGAGCTATCCGCCAGACAAGCTTTGCTAAAACCCGGTAATGGCTTGCAGCGGTTTTTATTAGGCTTGACAGCGATTTGTGAAACAGTCTTGCCATTAACCGCAATGGCGGTAATCGGCTATCAAGTATTTTCTGGTTATTATCAAAGTGCCGTGGAAACCAAAGCCTATTTAGGTAGCGAATTTGCGATTCATAGTGGTTTATTGATTGCTTTGAGCTGGCTAATACCGTTTTTTCTAAATAAAAAACTGCAACCTTCTCAACAAAAAGCCGCTTTAAATGGTTTAAAAAGAGGCTTGGAACAAGCGTTGCTGAACATTGATAACGACATCCAGCAAAACCTCAATCAACAGCAACAGCGGAGTAATGAGCTGCTAGGACAAATTCAAAGCCTCATCCAAGCCAATCAATCCGTTACCGCCGTTAGCATCGAAAAAGCCAGCGATCTTTCGCGGATGTTGGTGGGTAGCCAAAAACCGTAGGCACGAATAAGCGCAGCGTTTCGGGCGTTCGAAGCTTGCCAGCCAGCAAAGCCGTTGCCTTATGCTGGCCTACACTGATAATGAGCTAAGCAACAAGATACACTGCAGACTTTTCGAGACGCTCGGCAAGCCAGACTTTGATAATGGATTGTCTTGTCACACCAAATCGAGCGACCCAATCTACGCCTGAAAATTTGCTCAACTCAGTTTCCTCTGAAACGCCGCCCTAACACAGCGCAAAACCCCATAGCTATAAACGCCCCCCAACTGCTCATAAACCGGTTTGAGTGCATTACGTTGCGCTTCTGGTAGTTCCAATAACACGGCTTCAATTTCTGAAATTTCAGCAGCCGATAAAGTCAGTACCTCGTCCAAATTGATTAAACCCGCTTCCAAGACTTTAGCTAAATGGTTGTAAATCGTGTCTTCACTGAGTTGCCGATGCTTGGCAATTTGCTCAACCGTGTAACCTAGCCGGAATAGATTCAAACTTTCAGTTAGCGTGTCGCTGACTTCGCTGTGATCATCTTTTTGGTCGGAAAACTCGGCTAATACCGCTAAAAACTCATCGCCATACAGTTCTAATTTGCGTTCGCCAATACCGGTAATCATCGAGAGTTGATGATGATTGCTGGGGCGGCGGTCTACCATTTCCATGAGCGTTACATCATTAAAAATAATGTACGGCGGGACATCTTGTTGATCGGCGAGTTCTCGGCGTTTGGCGCGTAAAGCGTTCCAAAGCGCATTGTCAGCACTGCCGCTGGGTTGGCGGCGGTCGTTTTTATCGCGCTTGGTTTTTTCGGTTTTGACGTCTTTACGCAGCATCAAGGTTTGTTCGCCGCGTAATACTGGACGGCAAGCATCGGTGAGTTTCAAGCTGCCGTGGCCTTCGACATCAATTTCAACCAGCGCTTTGGCGACTAATTGCCGAAATACCGAGCGCCATTGTTGTTCGTCTAGGGCTTTACCGATGCCGTAGGTGGATTGTTTGTCATGACCAAATTGTTTGATGCGCTCGTCGTCTTTGCCTAATAACACATCAATCAAATAACCGACGCCAAAGCGTTGTTGGGTGCGGTAGATGCAGGATAACGCTTGTTGAGCGGCAAGGCTGCCATCCCAAGTATCGACCGGTTCCAAGCAGGTGTCGCAATTGCCGCAGCCTTGTGGCAGATGGTCGCCAAAATAAGCCAGCAAAGCTTGACGGCGGCAGCTGACCATTTCACACAAAGCCAGCATCGCATCGAGTTTGTGATATTCGACCCGTTTATGGGTTTCGTCGGCATTTGATGAGGCCAGCATTTGCCGTAAGGTGATCACATCTTGTAAACCGTAAGCCATCCAAGCGTTGGCTGCTAAACCGTCACGCCCTGCGCGGCCGGTTTCCTGATAATAGGCTTCAACACTTTTCGGTAAATCTAAATGCGCTACAAAACGGACATTGGGTTTATCGATACCCATGCCAAAAGCAATGGTGGCGACGATAATCAAGCCGTCTTCCATTAAAAACTGGTGCTGATTTTTCTGGCGTAATTCATTGCTCATGCCAGCATGATAGGGCAGGGCTTTGAGACCTTTTTGATTCAGCCAATCAGCGGTTTCTTCGACTTTTTTCCGCGATAAGCAATAGACAATCCCAGTATCGCCAGCGTGTTCGTTGCGAATAAAGCTTAATAATTGTTGGCGGGCGTTTTGTTTTTGCACAATCCGATAGCGGATGTTGGGTCGGTCAAAGCCGCTGACAAATACTTGCGCTTGTTCTAAGGCTAAGCGATTGATGATTTCTTGGCGGGTGCGTTCATCGGCGGTGGCGGTGAGAGCGATACGCGGCACATTGGGGAAGCGTTGATGCAAAATCGACAGTTGCAAATAATCAGCGCGGAAATCATGACCCCATTGCGAGACGCAATGCGCTTCGTCAATCGCGAATAAAGCAATCTTGCATTGGGAAAATAAAGCTTGGGTGCGGCTATTGCTAAGGCGTTCTGGGGCGATATACAGCAGGTCTAATTCATTATTAAGTAGTTGCCGCTCGGTTTCGCGGACTTGCTCTAAGGATAGGGTCGAATTGAGATAGGCGGCTTTGACACCGAGTTGATGCAAAGCGGTGACTTGGTCTTGCATCAAGGCGATTAATGGCGAAATCACAATCCCAACCCCGTCATGGACTAAGGCAGGGATTTGATAACACAGCGATTTGCCGCCGCCGGTGGGCATTAAGACTAAAACATCATCACCGCTTAAAACCGCTTGGATAATTGCTTGTTGTTGACCGCGAAATTGATCATAGCCGAAGACACTGCGTAAGGTTTGTAAGGCCTTTTCCGTGCTCATTGTTTAGGCTTTTGCAGCTTTTTCGGGCGTCAAAATGGTGTTTTGTGCCGGATGTTGATTGTCTGTTTCTGGGTAGTCTTTGGTGTAATGCAAGCCACGGCTTTCTTTACGTTGTTGGGCGCAGCGAATAATCAATTCGGCAACGATGACCAAGTTCCGCAGTTCTAGCAAATCGCTGGTGACTCGGAATTGACCGTAATATTCGGCAATTTCGACTTTCAACAAGGCTAAACGGTGCATCGCCCGTTCCAAGCGTTTATTGGTGCGGACGATGCCGACGTAATCCCACATAAAATGGCGTAGTTCATCCCAGTTATGAGCAATCACCACTTCTTCATCAGAGTCGGTAACTTGCGATTCATCCCATTCTGGTAATTGGCTGGGTTTGTGGATGTGTTCGATGTGTTTACGAATGTCTTGATTGGCTTGTTCGGCAAACACCAAGCACTCCAATAATGAGTTGCTGGCCATGCGATTGGCGCCATGTAAGCCTGTGCAAGCCACTTCGCCGACTGCGTACAGCCCTGGAATATCAGTGCGGGCATTGCTGTCAGTTAATACACCGCCGCAGGTGTAATGGGCGGCAGGTACGACCGGAATCGGTTGTTGGCTAATGTCGATATCCAGCTCCAAACATTGCATATAAATGGTTGGAAA
>CAMCSF010000050.1 GCA_945877625.1 Methylomonas koyamae
TGATCTTGCTCAGCCGGTTTTAAACTCAAACTTAGCAAATCTTCATTGCGGCCACGGAATAAGGCCAACGCACGGTGAGACGGGATTTTGTTAATCGCTTCGCTGTATTCAAAATAATCTTTAAATTTAGCCGCTTCGGCTTCTTTGCCCGCAACCAAGCGGGCTTGCAAAATGCCTTTATTCCAAACCCGTTCCCGTAATTCGTTAAGTAATTCGGCATCTTCAGAAATGCGTTCCATGATGATTTGCCGCGCACCATCCAATGCCGCCGCGACATCAGCCACACCTTTATCAGCATCGATATAAGCCAGCGCCGCTTGTTCAGGAATCAAATCACGGTTTTCCAATAAAGCATCGGCCAACGGCTCTAAACCGGCTTCGCGAGCGATTTGCGCTTTAGTGCGGCGTTTGGGTTTGTAAGGCAGGTATAAATCTTCCAACAAGGTTTTGGTGTCAGCATCGATAATCGCCAGTTCCAATTCTGGAGTTAACTTGCCTTGGCTACGAATGCTATCCAAAATGGTTTCGCGGCGGGCATTGAGTTCGCGTAGATAACTCAGTCGTTCTTCTAAATGCCGTAATTGCGTGTCATCCAGACCACCGGTGACTTCTTTTCGATAACGGGCGATAAACGGTACGGTGGCACCTTCGTCTAACAAAGCTACTGCTGCGGTGACTTGCAGCGGGTTAACGGCTAATTCTTGGGCAATGCGTTGAATAACATCCATTTGTTCGATCGATTCAAGTTTAGGAAGCTCGCTATTCTACCAGTTGCGCTGCTGAAGTGATGTTGGTGGTGTAGTTCGATACAATGCGGCCTAATTTCAATCGTCTTTAAAATGTTTACTATGACTCAATCAATTTTGTATGCGCTGGATTTCGATGGTGTGATTTGCGATAGCGCGGTGGAAACCGGTATGACTGGTTGGAAGGCCGCCAGTCAGATTTGGTCGGATATGCAAGGCCCAGCGCCGGCGGTATTAATCCAGCAATTTGGTTTGTTAAGACCGATTATCGAAACCGGTTATGAAGCGATTTTAGCGATGCGTTTATTGCATTTGGGCAATAGCGTCGACAGTATTTACGCTAGTTATGCCGATAAAACGCAGGCTTTATTAGCTCAAGCGCAAGTCACTACCGATGATTTAAAAAAATTGTTCGGCCAAACCCGTGATACTTGGATTACCGACGATTTAGCGGATTGGGTGGCGATGAATCCTTTATTTCCTGGGGTTGCTGAGAAGTTACAGCAATTAAGCCAAAACCATCCATGGTTGATTATCACCACCAAACAAGAGCGTTTTGTGAAACAGATTTTGCAAGCCAATGCGATTGAATTAGCCGAGCAAGATATTTATGGTTTGGATCGTAATTTAAGCAAAGTAGAGGTGTTGAAAAATCTATTAAATCAACCAGCCGAGCAAACTATTTATTTTGTTGAAGACCGTTTACCGACTTTATTAAACGTGGCCAAACAGCCGGAATTAGCCAGTGTTCAGTTGATTTTTGCTTTGTGGGGTTACAACACTGAGGCTGATAAAGCCTTGGCGCTTGAACAGGGCTTGTTGTCGCAAGCGTTGGAGCAATTTTTAATCGATTGAGATTAATCGGCTGATTGGTTTACCGGTTTGGCTGGCTCTGGTATATTCGCCCACAGTACACAGTATTTAGTCTGTTATCGTATTGTTTTATAAAAATAATTAAAAAAAAGGAGAGGGTTATGGCAGAGCTGATTTTTATCGCAACCACCATTTTTGTCGCTTATGTGATATTTACTGTCACTGACGATAAAAAAACTAAATCGGAACCGAATCAAACTGAAGCAGAAAAACCTGCGGCGGTTGTTGAACCAGTTGAAGTAAAGGTGGACGTAAAAGCCGAAACCCCAGCCCCCGTCAAACCTGCTGCTACCAAAACCGTTGCCGCAAAACCCGCAGCCAAAACAGCGAAACCGAAAACCGCTGTTAAACCTAAAGCTGCCACCGTTGCGTCAGTTGCTGCAACGACTGAAGTGCCGAGCGATAGCTTGAGAAATCCTAAAACCGGCGAAGTCGTCAAAATTCCAAACAGCTATGCCTTTGCAAAACGTTGGGTGAAAGATGCCTTAGTAGAAGAAGGATTGCTAGACAAAATTTATAAAAATAATGAATTAGATAATGAAGCCAATGCCAAAATTCAGGCGGCTATGGAACAGTTAAAACAAATGGCTAAATACCATTAAGCGTTTTTGCGAGAGGCGGTAGCTACCGCCTCTCGTTACTCAACCAATCTTGCCTTCAACTTTAGGCACTTGAACCTTCTTCATTAGCGCCATAAATTTCTGAGCATTGATTCAATGCATTCCTTACTGCGGCCAAACTTAAAAAACCAAAGCCAGTTTAATCGCAAGGTGCGGCTGAAGGTACGGGTTAAAAAACTGGCAGAAGATTTAGAACATGACACAGCAAAGGTTTGAAAAAATGGATAACAGCATGGAAAAACTGGATAGGGATAACGAAGGCAGTAGCCTCAACATCGTCCAGGACAATATCAACCAACTCAAAACCCTGTTTCCCGATATTGTCAGTGAAGGCAAAATCGACTTCGATGCTTTAAGGGCGATTCTGGGCGAGACCATAGAAACCGCTGAAGAGCGGTATAACTTCAGTTGGCATGGCAAATCGGCAGCCCGCCATATTGCGCAAACGCCATCCACCGGCACCTTGCGCCCCTGCAAGGCGGAAAGCAAAGACTGGGGCACCACCCAAAACCTGTTCATCGAAGGCGACAATCTGGAAGTCTTGAAACTACTGCAAAAGTCGTATCACAAGCAGGTCAAGATGATCTACATCGACCCGCCGTACAACACCGGCAAAGAGTTTATCTATCCTGATAATTACCAAGATAATCTCAATACCTATCTGGAATATACCGGCCAGAAAGACAGCGAAGGCCGCAAGTTCGGCACTAATGCCGAGACTTCAGGCCGCTATCACACCAACTGGCTGAATATGATGTATCCGCGCCTGAAACTTGCCAAAAACCTTCTACGAGATGACGGGGTGATCTTTATCTCGATTGACGACAATGAAGTGGCGAATTTACGAAAGCTTTGTGATGATGTTTTTGGGGAGGAACACTTTGTTGGGCAACTAATATGGAAACGTAGAGCTTCATCAGCTATGGCAGATAATAATGTGTCTACAGACCATGAATATGTGATTTGTTATCAAAAAGGTAAGCTAGATGGGTTCGTTGGGCATGACAAAGACTTCAAAAATTATTCAAATCCTGATGATGATGAGCGGGGCGCATGGGTACTGGGCGATTTAACAGTAGGCATGACGGCATCAATGAGGCCAAATCAAGCCTATGATCTTATTGACCCTAAAACCGGTAACATTTACCCATTTAACCCTAATCGTGTTTGGGCTTATATTCCTGAATCAATGGAGAAAATGATAAATGAAGGTCGAGTTTTTTCCCTAAAGACCCCTCTAAGCGACCAATGCAAAAACGTTTTCAAAACGAATTGAAAAGCTCACGTAATCCGCTTTCAACATTAATAATGGATAAAGTTGGTCTAAATACAGAGGCAACACGAACAATCCAAGAAATTATGGGTGGGAATATTTTTGATTATTCAAAGCCAATTTCTCTTTTAAAAACCCTGATTCCACAGGTCGCTAATAATCGAGACATTATTCTTGATTTTTTTTCTGGATCGAGCGTTACGGCTCACGCCGTCATAGACTTAAATGCCCAAGACAATTGCAACCGTAAATTTATAATGGTGCAGCTCCCTGAGTTCTGCGATGAAAAATCTGAAGCCTACAAAGCTGCTTACAAAACAATCGCCGACATCGGCAAGGAACGCATCCGCCGCGCCGGTGAAAAAATCATAGCCGACAACGCTGACAAGGAAGGTATCGAAAACCTCGATATTGGCTTTAAAGTCTTCAAACTCAGCTCATCCAATATCAAGCCGTGGGATGCTGACTTCAATACGCTTGAAAACGCCTTGCTTTCGTCCGTGGACAATATCAAGGATGGTCGTAGTGAGGACGATGTTCTGTATGAAATTCTGCTCAAATACGGCCTTGACTTGACCGTGCCGATAGAAGAACGCCAGATTGGCGGCAAAACAGTTTATGCCATCGGCTTTGGGGCTTTGGTGATTTGTCTGGATGATGCGATAACCTTGGATGTGGTGGAAGGCATCGGCAAGCTGAAAGCTGAACTTGAACCGGAAATCATGCGCGTGGTGTTCAAGGACAGTGGCTTTGCCGACGATGTGGTCAAAACCAATGCCATTCAGATTTTGAAAAAACACGGCATTGACGACGTGAAAAGTCTGTAAGGGAGCACGGCGACATGAGCAAAGACCTAACCAGTTCCGCCCTCGACCGGCAAAACATTCTCAATAACCCCTACGCGCTGGCCGAGATTGAAAAAGCCGCAGGTATTCAGGGCATTCCGTTTGAAGGCAAAACGGTGTTGCTAAAAGAGCAAGTGGCCGATTTTTTTGAAGTGACCCCGCGCACCATCGACAACTATATCGAGAAAAACAGCGAAGAATTGCGCCAAAACGGTTATGAGGTGTTGAAGGGTAAACGATTGAATTCCTTCAAAGAAGCCATAAAGCAATTGCTTGTTAACGAAACAGATTTCGTTAACATCGCCAAGACGCCTCAACTGGGTATTTTTGACTTTCGCGCGTTTCTCAATCTGGCGATGCTGGTATCGGAAAGCGAACGCGCCCGCCTGTTACGCCAAGCCGTGCTGGATATTGTGATTGATGTCATCAACCAGCGCACCGGCGGTGGCACCAAATACATTAACCAGCGTGACGAAGACTTTCTGCAATCGGCATTCAGCGAGGAAAATTATCGCAAACAGTTTACCGATGCCCTGAAAGATTGCGTAGCGATGGGCAATTTTAAGTACGCCGTTTATACCGACAAAATTTATGTCAGCATTTTTCGTGAGAAAGCCAAAGAATACCGCAAAGTGCTGAATTTGGAGGCCAAGGAGTGTGTACGCTCGACTTTCTATTCCGAAGTTCTGGATTTGATTGCCGCGTATGAATGCGGCTTTGCGGATCTGCTTCAACAAGAATTCCAAGCCAAAGGCCACAAGTTAAGCCCTGCTGAAGTGGATGGCTTATTCAAGAAGTTTGAAGCGCAAAGCCATTGGAAACCGTTTATCGAAAAAGCCCGCAATAAAATGGCCAGTCGCGATTTGGCTTTTCGCGATGCCTTGCACCAACAATTACACGATTACCTAACACCATTGCAGCGTGATGAATTTGAGCGTTTCATTGGCGAGCGTAGCAAAGACTTGGAACAGCGTTTGGAAGATGCCAAGGACGCGATGAAACGCCTGAAGGAACGGCAATAATGAGCGTTATCTATTTAACGCTGGAACAAGCAGTTGCCACGCATCAAAAAACCGTTGAAGTCAGTGGCGGTGGTACGCTAGAGCACTTGGATATTGGTAAGCTGGCCAGTGTTTTGGAGCATATCCAGAATGATGACTATTACCCAAGCATTGAAGACAAGCTGACACATTTATTTTTCAGTGCCAATAAGTTTCATTGTTTTGCCGATGGCAACAAGCGGATTGCGATTACTTTGTGTACTCAGATGCTGTTGTTCAATGGTTATTTGTATTGCGCCAATCGGTTTATAAGGGATATGGAAAATATTAGTTATCACGTTGCGGCGGGAAGAATCGATAAACAATTGTTGCAGGAAATCATAACTGCCCAATTGGCAAGTGATACGGATAACGAAGCCTTGAAACTGAAGATTTTCAATGCAATTTCGGAGGATTTTTGATGAAACTTCAGTTTAATGCCGAACTAGACTATCAACAAGATGCTATCAATGCTGTGGCGGGTATTTTTGAAGGCCAAGATACACTCCAGACCAACTTTACTGTAGCTCAGCTTAATCAGGGTTCGCAGGCCGATATGTTTGCTACCCAAACCGAATTGGGTATCGGTAACAAGCTAGGCCTTCTGGATGATGAATTGCTGGATAATATCCGTCACATCCAGCTAAAAAACGGCCTGAAACAAACCGACGCGTTGCCTTCGAAGGATTTCACCATCGAGATGGAAACTGGTACTGGCAAGACCTATGTGTATTTGCGCACGGTGTTTGAGTTGAATAAACGCTTTGGCTTTACCAAGTTCATCATCGTGGTGCCGTCGGTGGCGATCAAAGAAGGCGTATACAAATCGCTGCAAATTACTGAACAACATTTCAAAGAGCATTACGACAACACGCCCTACGATTATTTTGTCTATGACTCATCGAAACTGGGCGAAGTGCGCAGCTTTGCGACCAATGACGCGATTCAGATCATGGTCATCAATATCGATGCCTTTAAAAAGAGCTTTACCGATCCAGACAAGGAAAACAAAGCCAATATCATTCACCGCCCCAATGATCGGATGAATGGCATGAAGCCGATTGAGTTTATCCGTGACACCAAGCCGATTGTCATCATTGATGAGCCGCAAAGTGTCGATACTACGCCCAAATCCAAGGAAGCGATTGCTTCGCTGAACCCACTTTGCACCATCCGCTATTCGGCCACGCACAAGGAAAAACATAATTTGATGTACAAGCTGGACTCAATTGATGCCTATGAGCGCAAATTGGTCAAACAAATTGAAGTGGCTTCGATTGATGTCAAGGATGGTCATAACAAGGCTTATATTCGGCTGTTGAGTGTTGATCATAAAAAAAGCCCGATCACCGCGCAGATTGAATTTGACGCGATGCAAAACCGGCAAGTGAAACGCATCACCAAGAAGGTACGCAGCGGTGCAGACTTACTGGAATTATCCGGTGGCCGTGATGTGTACGACGGCTATGTGGTCAACGATATTTATTGCGAGCCCGCTAATGAATATATTGATTTCACCAGCAAACCCGATATTTTGCGTTTGGGCGAGTTAGTAGGTGATGTCGATCCTAATGAATATAAGCGCCTGCAAATTCGCAAAACCATTGAAGAGCATCTGGACAAAGAGCTTAAGCTCACGTCATTAGGGGTCAAGGTTTTGAGCCTGTTCTTTATCGACAAAGTGGCGAATTACCGTTTCTACGATGATGAGGGTATCGCGCAAAAGGGCAAATATGCACTGATGTTTGAAGAAGAATATCGAGACCTTATCAAGAAGCCTAAATACCATTCTCTGTTTGGCGACGTTGATACCGAAAGTCTAGTCGAAGCCGTGCATGACGGTTATTTTTCGATTGATAAATCTGGTAAGAGCAAGGGCCAGATTAAGGACACGAACGGCTCGACCCAGTTGGATGAGGATGCCTACAACACCATTATGAGGGATAAGGAATGGCTACTCAGTTTTGGTTGCAAGCTCAAATTTATCTTCTCCCATTCGGCTTTGAAGGAAGGCTGGGACAATCCGAACGTATTCCAGATTTGCACGCTCAATGAAACGACATCGGTGATTAAAAAACGGCAAGAGATTGGTCGTGGTTTACGTTTGGCGGTTAATCAGGATGGCGAGCGTGTTTATGGTTTCGAAGTCAATACCCTGACGGTAATGGCTAATGAATCCTATGAACAATTTGTTGAGCAATTGCAAAAAGAGATCGAGGAAGACGAAGGCATTCGTTTTGGTGTCGTCGAGAAACATTTGCTTGCCAGTGTCGTGATCGAAACAGAAGATCATCAGCAAGCCTATCTCGGAGCCGAGGCTTCGGAAACACTATGGGGGTATTTGTTTGATGCTCAATATATCGATAAGAACGGCAAGGTTCAGGACGCCCTTCGCACCGACATAAAGAACAATGCTGTCGATTTACCCGAAGCGTATCAACCCTATGCTAGTCAGATTATCGCGGCATTGAAAAAAGTCGCCGGTAGTCTCAACATCAAGAACCAAGCCGATAAGAAGCCAATTGCGCTTAACAAGGTGGTGTTTCTGGGGGATGAGTTCAAACAGCTTTGGGAACGAATTAAATACCAAACCACGTTCCGGGTAGAATTTGATGTCGATGCCTTGATCGGCAAGTGTGTCGAAGAAATCAAAAATGAATTGGTGGTTGGTAAAGCGAAGTTTGTTTACAGCAAAGGGAAAGCCGTGATCGAACGCAGCGGTATCGGCTTAAACGATATTCACGAGTCACGATCGGTTTATGAAGTGCACGATTACAAGCTGCCGGATATTGTCAGCTATTTGCAAAATGAAACCCACCTTACGCGCCGCAGCTTAGTCACGATTCTGCTCCAATGCGGGCGGTTAAACGACTTCAAAAATAACCCGCAAAAATTCGTTGATGAAGTCAGTGCCACTATCAAACGGCAAATGCGCCACTTTATTGTCGATGGCATCAAGTACGAAAAAATTGGCGATAACCATTATTATGCCCAGGAGCTTTTCGAGAAAGAAGAGTTGGTTGGCTATCTGAATAAAAACATCCTAGAAGCCAAAAAATCAGTCTATGACCATGTGGTTTACGATTCCGATGTTGAAGCCGAATTTGCGCGATCCTTTGAGCAAAGCCAAGACTTTAAGGTCTATGCCAAATTACCCAACTGGTTCAAGATCGAAACCCCGCTAGGCAACTACAATCCCGATTGGGCAGTTCTGATAGATCACGATGGGGGGGAGAAACTTTACTTTGTCGTAGAAACCAAGGGCAGTATTCTGGGTGAAATGCTTCGCCCCGTTGAAAAGGCCAAAATCGATTGTGGCCGTGCACACTTCAAAGCACTTGGTGAATCGGTTGGTTTTACTGTGGCGGATAGTTTTGAGACCTTTTTGGATAAGGTCGCGGTTTAACATGCAGTTTGAGCGTGGTTCTTTTGAGCATTCTCATTGATACAATACGCGTCTCGGGTTTTATAGGTAAGTAAAAACGCTTAACCAATTTTAAAAAATGTAGGGTTACCAAAATTTTTTAAAATAGTTGAACGTGTCTACTTAGCAATAATTCCGATAAAACTTGGTTTTTATATTGCTAACAACGCCTTTAGGCGAATTAATTAAATGAACATTCACGAATATCAAGCCAAACAATTGTTTCGGGATTTTGCTATCCCTGTGCCACGCGGTGCGGTGGCGGAATCTCCTCAACAAGCGATGCACGCAGCTGAATCGATTGCCGCTGCCAGTTGGGTTATCAAAGCCCAAATTCATGCCGGCGCTCGCGGTAAAGCCGGTGGGGTTAAAGTTGCCGATAGTTTTGAACAAGTCAAAAGCATCGCTTATGAAATGTTGGGCAAGCAGTTAGTCACTCATCAAACCGACAGCGCTGGTTTGCCAGTCAACAGTGTTTTGGTCGAAGAAGTGTCAGCGATTAAGGACGAGTTTTATCTGAGTTTATTGGTGGATCGCGAAACCGAGCGTTTGATGTTTATTGCTTCGGCGGCTGGTGGCATGGATATTGAAGCGGTTGCCGCTGCAACACCGGAAAAAATTGTGCGGGTGCCTGTGCATCCAGCAGCGGGTTTACAAGCGTATCAAGCCCGTCAAATTGGCGCGGCTTTAGGTTTGGATAAAGACCAACAAAAACAGCTATTGCCGATTTTGAACGGTATCTATCAACTGTTTTTAGCCAAAGACGCCAGCCAAATCGAAATCAATCCTTTAATCAGCACCACGCAAGGCCAATTAGTCGCCTTGGATGCCAAAATTAACTTTGATGACAATGCCTTGGCTTTACATCCCGAGATAGCCGCCTTGCGAGATACCGCCCAAGAAGACGCTAAAGAAGTACAGGCTAAGCAATTCGATCTGAATTACATCACTTTAGGCGGCAACATTGGCTGTATGGTCAACGGTGCAGGCTTGGCGATGGCGACCATGGACATGGTGAAATTGAAAGGCGGTGCGCCGGCTAACTTTTTGGATGTCGGTGGCGGTACCAATAAAGACAAAGTTAGAGAAGCGTTTAAATTGATTATTGCCGATGGCATGGTCAAAGCGGTGTTGGTCAATATTTTTGGCGGCATTGTGCAATGCGACGTGATTGCAGCAGGGATTTTGGCAGCGGTGGAAGAAATGCAATTGACGATTCCCGTGGTGGTGCGTCTGGAAGGCACTAATGCAGAACAGGGGAGAGCGATGTTGAACCAATCCGGTTTAGGTTTAGTGGCTGCCGAAGATTTGAACAGCGCAGCGGCGCAAGTAGTCGCTTTAGCGGAGGCAGTGGCATGAGCATTTTGATTGATAAAAATACTCGGGTAATTTGCCAAGGTTTTACCGGCAAACAAGGCACTTTCCATTCCCAACAAGCCTTGGCTTATGGCACGCAATTAGTCGGTGGTGTTACCCCCGGTCGTGGCGGTTCCAGTCATTTAGATTTACCGGTTTTTGACACCGTACAACAAGCGGTACAAGCGACCGGCGCAACGGCGACCATGATTTATGTACCACCGTTCTTTGCCGCTGATGCGATTTTAGAAGCGGCTGATGCAGGGATTGAATTAATCGTTTGTATTACCGAAGGCATTCCGGTGTTGCAAATGTTGCAGGTAAAAGCCGCGATGCAAGGCACTCAATCCTTATTAGTCGGCCCTAATTGCCCCGGCGTAATTACCCCCGGCCAATGCAAAATCGGCATCATGCCGGGCCATATTCATTTACCTGGCAAAATTGGTATTGTCTCGCGTTCTGGCACTTTAACTTACGAAGCGGTGCATCAAACCACTCAACAGGGTTTAGGGCAAAGCACTTGCGTAGGGATTGGCGGTGATCCGATTCATGGCATGAATTTCATTGATGTTTTAAGTCGTTTTCAAGCCGATGAACAAACTCAAGGGATTGTTATGGTCGGTGAAATTGGCGGTAACGATGAAGAATTAGCGGCAGAATTTATCAAGGCTCACGTCACTAAACCGGTGGTTGGCTATATTGCCGGACAAACCGCACCAGCTGGCAAACGCATGGGCCACGCTGGCGCGATTGTCACCGGTGGCGCAGGCACCGCGGCCGGTAAAATCGCCGCCATGCAAGCTGCTGGTGTACAAATGGTTAGCTCACCTTCCGATATTGGCGCAGCGATGCGTGCTTGTTTTTAAAATAAAACCATGTCGATCAAAATTGCTTTAGCGCAGCTGAATTTCACGGTTGCCGATATAAAAACCAACACCGCCAAAATCATTGCCGCCATCGCCGAGGCGAAACAGCAGCAAGCTGATTTGGTGGTGTTTCCCGAATTATCGGTCACCGGCTATCCACCGGAAGATTTGCTGTTGCGACCAGATTTTATTCGCCAAGCCCAAGCGGCAGTGGATCAAATCAAGTTGCATACAGATGGCATAGTGGCGGTGATTGGTTATCCGCAACAACACGGCAAACGCTTGTATAACAGCGCCGTGGCATTGTCCAACGGCCAAGTGATGGCGGAATATCACAAACAAGCCTTGCCGAATTACGGTGTGTTTGATGAACAGCGCTATTTCAATGCGGGTCATCAACTGTGCTTGATTGAGGTGAAAAATACTCAGCTGGCGCTGACGATTTGTGAAGATATTTGGCAAGCTGGGATTATTGCCCGTAACCGTGAAGCCGGTGCTGAAATTATTTTGGCACTGAATGCCTCGCCGTTTCATGCTGGCAAAGTGCATCAACGCGAAGAAATTATTGGCGAACAGGTCAAACAAGCCGGTTTGCCGTTGGTGTATGTCAACCAAGTCGGTGGACAAGATGAGCTAATTTTTGATGGAGCTTCGTTTGTGCTGGATCAACACGGCGCAGTCAGTTTCCGTGCTGACGAATTTGCAGAACAGTTGGCAGTGGTCGAATTTGTCGATAAACAGCCGCAACCGGGCAGCATTGCACCGCATTACCAAGCGGTGGCGAGTGAATACAAAGCCTTGGTGCTGGGCATTAAAGACTATGTGCGTAAAAATGGTTTTCAAGGCGCGATTTTAGGCTTATCGGGCGGGATTGATTCGGCTTTGGTGTTGGCTTTAGCAGTCGATGCTTTGGGGGCGGATAAGGTCGAAGCAGTTTTAATGCCATCGCGTTACACGCAAGATATGAGTAATGAAGATGCGCGTTTAGAAGCCGAGTGGCTGGGCGTTAAGCATCACACCATTGCGATTGAACCGGCGGTGTTGGCGTTTAATCAAATGCTGGAACCCTTATTCGCTGGCAGTAAAAAAGATACCACCGAAGAAAATATCCAAGCCCGTTGCCGTGGTGTATTGTTGATGGCGATGTCGAATAAACAAGGCAAATTACTGTTAACCACCGGTAATAAAAGCGAAATGAGCGTTGGCTATGCGACTTTGTACGGCGATATGGCCGGTGGTTTTGCGCCATTGAAAGACGTTTCAAAATTGCTGGTTTATCAATTGGCCGAATACCGCAATACCTTGTCGCCAGCGATTCCAGAACGAGTGATTACTCGTCCACCGTCAGCCGAATTAGCACCGGATCAAAAAGACGAAGATTCCTTGCCGCCTTACTCAATTTTGGACCCGATTTTGGCTTTGTATATCGAGCAAGATAAATCAGCCAGCGAGATTATCGCTTTAGGCTATCCGCAAGAGGCGGTGGTGCGGGCGATTAGCTTGGTTGATCGTAACGAATACAAACGCCGGCAATCGCCCCCAGGCATTCGCATTACGCC
>CAMCSF010000051.1 GCA_945877625.1 Methylomonas koyamae
ACATCACGAAATTGCTTTACTGGCTTATGTTCAATCTGAAACAGAGAGTTGGTTAAAGCGCATCAAACCCGAAGAAAGTGATAAAAACCTGATTATTGCTGCAATGACCTTTGTAAACTGTATTGCTGCAGCCCGATTGGTTTCATAAGCTAAAAGTACATTATGAATCTGTTGGTTAGGGTTATTAGTAACTGATGTTACGCAGTGCTAATAGCGGAGAGTGCGGCGTATTAAATTTTACCGCTGCATAACTTCAAAAAACCACAACCCTTAATTTAATACCTTGGCCTTTGATTTTGTCATTCCGCAGGAATCCCTCAACCTCTAAGTTATCCAATCCGTTTAGAGTTAAGCGATCCCTATCGGGATGACAAAAGAAAAGTGACTCAGCAATTGCAAACCATACTTTTCCCAATAGGCAAGCAAGTTAAGGCTTTTCCGTTCGTCCTGAGCCTGTCGAAGGATGAACGGGAAAGCCGAGTGGTCGCCAGCTACCGCCGCTCATGCTTCGACAAGCTCAGCACGAACGGCTTAAGTGGCAAGCAAGATTTATGAGCTGAAACTCCTGTTTATTTTTATTTAACTACTTAGATTTCTAGCCATGTCACCCTACTTATTCGTCTACGGCACATTGCGGCGTGATGCACAGCATCCAATGGCCGACTATTTAAACCAACAAGCGCAATGGATAGGCCCAGCCCGTTATCAAGGCACACTTTACCAAGTCGCTGACTATCCAGCGGTTGTGGCATCCAGCGATCCAGCTGACACAGTCTATGGCGAGGTTTATCAGTTATTGACTGCCGAGTTGTGGTCAGTTTTGGATGATTATGAACAATGTAGCCCAAGCTTCCCTACTCCCAGCGAATATCAACGGCTGTTGCAAACGGTTTATTTAAGCAGCGGCGAAGCAATCAGCGCTTGGGTTTATCTGTATAACCGCTCGATTAGCGGCCTTGAAGTGATTGAATCAGGGGATTTTTTTGATTTGAACCCGCGATGATTAAAAACGAAACATAGCAATGGCTTGAGGCAGGCTTTCGTCGAGGTTTTGTAAGCCAAATTTATGGTGCCAATATTGATATTCAACCCCCAGCAGTAATTGCTGTTTGTGGCCGATAAAATCACCGACATCTAATAACAATTGCGGTTGCAACAATACGGTCGATGCCATGCCTGAGCCACCGGCAGCGTTGTAATCCATAAATCCCCTAAAGGTCATCGCTAAGCCGGCTAATTGAAAAGGTAATTCCCACGACGGGGTTATCTGGAAGCTGGTTGAGCTGAGATTGGCATTTTTATAGGCCAAAACATCGACTTGCAGGAATTTAAACAGCGGTAAATCAAACTGTAAGCTTGCTCCGGCTAAATAAGCGCGAAACGGGTTTTTTGATGGCTGCGAACCAGCATTGATGCCTAAGCTCAGCCCAAAATCTTTTATTGGGCCAAGCTTAAAAGCGATGCCGGTTATTTTACTGGCACTAAAATAACTATAGGCTTCGCCATAAGCCTCCCACGAAGTCGGATCGCGGTTATCGTCGTGGTGAATGGTGTCGATAAACAGAAAATTTTGCCCATATTGCCAGCCATTACTGTGTTCAATCGTGACAATATCCCGATCTTTTGCGCCTAATAAGTAACCACTGCCGTGCAAGTATTGGATACTGCTGCTAGTCCAATCAAAAGCAGCTAGAGGCAAACTGGTTATCGTTAGCAGTAACGACACAATCAGGCGGGAAACCATTAAGCATTGACCCAAGCATTGTCAGGTCGCCACTGTTGTTTCCAGGTTAACAATTCGTTGGCTGGCATCGGCTTGGCGATAGCGTAGCCTTGCCCATATTCGCAACCGTGTTTGATCAACAATTCGCCTAGTTTTACTGTTTCAACACCTTCGGCAATAATCGAGCGTCCCATCACCAAGCCTAGGTTGATGACGTTTTCTACAATCGCTAAATCATCCAGATTGAAATCAATATCTTTAACGAAACTACGATCAATTTTGATGGTATTAATCGATAACTGTCTGAGATAGGTTAATGACGAATAACCAGTACCGAAATCATCCATCGCAAACTCGACCCCAAGTTGTTTACAGGCTGTGATGACTAAATTGGCTTGTTCACGGTCTTGAAAGGCGACGGTTTCCAGAATTTCGATTTCTAAACTACCGGCTCGAAAATTCGGATAACTGGCAATTGCCGCTTGCAGCGAATCGACAAAATCAGGCTGATTCAATTGTTTAGCATCGACATTAATACTGACTGGGATAGCGCAACCCTGTAATTGCCATTGGTTTATTTGCGCTAAGGCTTGTTGAATCACCCAATTACCTAATTCGACACTCACCGGATGATTTTCAATGATTGGCAAAAATTGGCCCGGCTGTAACAAGCCATTTTGAGGATGATTCCAGCGAATCAAGGCTTCAGCGCCTAATAATTCACCGCTGCGCATATTGACCTTAGGCTGATAATACAAAACCAGCTCATTGTCTTGAATCGCCGCGCGTATTTGCTCAACCACCTCATCACGGGTAGTAATCAATTGATCATCGTTGGCACTAAAGACATGGTAGCGATTTTTGCCCGATTGCTTAGCGACATACATGGCTAAATCAGCTTGGCGAATCAAGGTATTGGCATCAACAGCATGGTTGGGTTGACCGGCGTAAAAACTCACGCCAATACTGGCCGATGCTTTTAAAGTCACCCCACGAATGCTAATCAGACTGTTACAGGCATCGATCAGTTTCTTGATCGGGGTTTGGATAGTCTGCGGGGTGTCTTGATGATTGAGAATAACCACAAACTCATCGCCACCTAAACGGCCTAAGGTGTCACTTTCTCGAATAACTTCGCGCATTTTTTGACTAATCACGATCAGAAATTCATCGCCCACCTCATGGCCGTAGTTATCGTTGATGGTTTTAAAGCCATCCAAATCGATAAAGGCGACTGCTAAGTTTTGCCGTTCACGGTTGTGGTTCAGAATCAATTGGTTGAGTCTGTCGGTTAACAATAGGCGATTAGGTAAACCGGTCAGATCATCGTTGTAGGCAAATTGTTCTAGGCGTTGTTGATGCTGTTTTAGCTCGCTAATGTCGGTGGTTATGGCTAAGAAACGTTCGATTTCATGATTGGGATTTCGAATCACGGCAATCGAATGTAATCCCGGACTTTGGTGGCGATTTTTATATTTATTCCAAATTTCACCACTCCAAAATCCTTCATTCGCTAATGCTTGCCACATTTTCGAGTAAAAGCCATCGTCATGAACCCCAGATTTAAAGATTCGCGGATTTTTGCCGAGCAACTCCTCACGACTATAGCCACTGACTTCAACAAAGGCTTGATTACAATCAATAATGTTGCCGTCTTTATCAGCAATATAAATCCCTTCCCGACTATGGTTGTAGACCATGGCCGCTAGTTGGGTTTGGGTGTTTTGTTTGGATTTTTCTATCGCGAAGCCAGCTAAATTAGCGGATTCATTAATCATCGCTAACACTTTAGGATTGGGCATTTGCGGCTTGCGATGGTAAATAGCAAAGGTGCCCAATAACTCACCGTTACTGGATTTAATCGGTTGAGACCAACAAGCTCGATAGGGAATTTTTTGAGTTAGTTCGCTAAAAGCTAACCAATTGGGGTGGGTTTGAATATCCTCGATAAATGTCGGCTTACCACTAAAAGCAGTCGCTCCACAGGAACCGACCTCGGGGCCAATGGCGGTAGCGTTGATTGCTTGGTTGTAAAACTCAGGTAATCTCGGCGCAGCCATATGTAACAAGTGTTTGCCATCATCACTCAGCAATAAAATACTCGCTGCGATTTCGGTATCTAATTGCTCAATATCCAAGCACAGTATCTTGAGTATGCTCGATAAAGAATGATGGTCGGCTAACATTTTCAATACCGTGTTACGCCGAATTTCGCGTTGCTCTAGGCTTTTACGTAATTTAATTTCGCGGTTTAGGCGTATGATCCAAAGCGCCGAAACCAGCAATAACAGCGCAACCAATAAACTATATTTCTCAATAGTCTTTTTGCTAACCCCGTCATCTTGGGCACTAAACCAATGGTGGGGAATATCATCAATTTGCTGTTGATCAATCGTCAAACTGGCTTTATTAATAATCGATGTCAGTTCAGTCTGTTGCTTAAAAATCGCGATCGTCCGCTCACTGCGATAATTGGTTTGGCCTGAAATCTTTAGATTGGATAACTCTTCTTTCTTAAGCCAATAGTTGATTGAAGCCATATCGCCCACATAAGCGACGGCTTGTTCAGCTTCAACCGCTTTTAACCCAGACAGCGCATCTT
The DNA here is from genome assembly GCA_945877625.1 of Methylomonas koyamae. Taxonomy (GTDB): domain Bacteria; phylum Pseudomonadota; class Gammaproteobacteria; order Methylococcales; family Methylomonadaceae; genus Methylomonas; species Methylomonas koyamae_C. The sequence goes on from CAMCSF010000051.1 coordinate 4,326, forward strand.
TGACTTCCAGTAATTGAATCTCGGGATGATCCTGTTGGAACCATTCTTGAATGGCGTAGGCTTTTTCAACCGCCACCAGCTTGCCGTTTAAATCATCTATGCTGTTAAAAAGCTGTTTACCGGTATCAACGATTACATTCGGTGCGTTGATGTAGGGCTTAATGAAATTTAAGTAATTAGTTCGCTCCTCGGTAATCACCACACCGGCCAGCATATCTAATTCACCGCGTTTAGCCATTGCTAACAATTCGGCCAAACTGGTGCCAGGGTTAACAATGGTGAACTGAATACCGAGTTTTTGTTCCAATAGCTTTAGATAGTCTGACCCCATCCCAACGTACTGGCCTTGTTCATCGACCCAATCATAAGGCTGTTTATTGGGGTTAACACCGACCCGAATAATGGGGTGCTGGCTTAACCACGCCTTCTCTTCATCACTGAGGCTGAGTTCGGTTGATACTGGTTGATAAACAAAATTTTTGAGTTTTTCTGGGGTGATTGATTGGTTATATCCTGCCTTGACGTAGGTATCGGCTAATACCGTTAACCGTGCTAAATCGATATAGCCTAATGGCACTGCATCAGGAATTAATTTATCAATCTCACCCGCTTCATAACGAAGACGGTCGAGTGACAAACCTGATTTATATCGCTTAGCAATTAAATTAATAATTTGTTCAGGATGATCTAAAGCATAGCGCCAGCCTTTTAAACTGGCTTTCAAAAATCGATTAATGCGTTCTGGCTGTTGTTGACGCTCATTTTCACTGGTAAATAAAATGTCACCATAAAAGTCGATACCATAGTTTTGCGGATTAATAATATTAATCGGAATACCGTTTTCTTGGTAATAAAACGGCTCATTTGATAAATACCCGGTCATGACATCAAGCTCATTCCGAGTTAATAGTGAATTATCACCTGACTGTTTAATCAGTGTGAAATCATTGTCAGAAATTTTGCTTGCGGCAAGCAGCGCTCTTAGCGGTGCTTCATTGGCACTCAAGGTATCGAGCATAATCCGCTTACCTTTCATTTCAAACGGACTGATAATCCCAGAATCGCGCTTGGTCATAAAAACCAGCGGGTTGTGTTGAAAAATAGCTGCTAAAGCGACAAGCGGTTTGCCTTGTGCGTAATCGTGCAATAAGCCCGAATCACCAACCCCATAATCTGCTTCACCAGAAACCACTTGATCAATCACGCTTTTATCGAGATTGCGCTCAACTAACTCAAGCTCTAATCCTTGTTCGGCGTAGTAGCCTTGCTCAATCGCTGCGTAATAGCCTGCGAATTGAAATTGATGAAACCACTTTAGTTGCAGACGGACTTTTTCCAGCGCAGGCTTTTTGGCGGCGGTCGATGGGCTGGTTTGTGCTAATAATGGCGAGCTAATCAATAAAAACAGCAACAGACATTGAACCGAAAAATAGTCGGCTTTACATCTGTTTCGAGCACGTCTATTTAGCAGCGCAGTGATCATAAACAATGCCTAGGATTGGTAAACCTTGCATGGCTAATTGGGTTGGGGAGCGAAAGGCTTGCTTGCTTGCTTGCTTGCTTGCTTGCTTGCTTTCTAAATAGGGTAATTGTCAGCATAAAAAAAGTCAGGATAATTTTCAGCGGCAATTCTCGCTGATTAAATAATTTCCATATCCACGAACAAAGGGACTATTTGCATTCAGCTTAGCCATAAAAAACTTTAAAAAACCAAATGGATAGGTTGAGCTGGAATTGTTGAAGACGTTTTTTTTAACAACGAGATAGAAGGCTCTGTATGTATATCGCCCCAATTTTTACTGGAACTTGTCTAGCCCTCTATGCAAAAACTGAGGGCTAGATAAACCAATCAATTAACGACTACGCGGTTTACCGCTAGGCTTGGGTCGACGATTATCACCAGCCTTAGCTTTATTAAACCCCGTATGCTTAGTCGCAAACGGCTTGGCTTTAACCGCAGGTTTTGTCTGCCCTGCCTCACCAGCTAACTTGGGTTGAAAGCTCGGTATCAAATGCTGTTTGCCGTTACCGATCAAATCGGCTCTGCCCATTTCCTTCAAGGCTTCACGCAATAACGGCCAGTTTTTTGGGTCGTGGTAACGCAAAAAGGCTTTGTGTAGGCGGCGTTGTTTGATGCCTTTGGGAATCGGCATATCCGGCACATTGCGGCCTACTTTATGCAAAGTGTCTTTGCCGGAGTGGTACATGGCGGTGGCAATTGACATCGGTGACGGCAAAAACGCTTGAACTTGGTCGGCACGGAAGCCGTTGCGTTTTAGCCAGAGCGCCAAGTTCAACATATCTTTGTCTTCGGTGCCGGGATGAGCGGCGATGAAGTACGGAATCAGATATTGCTCTTTACCGGCTTCTTTGGAGTATTTATCAAACATTTGTTTGAAGCGGTCGTAAGTGCCCATCCCCGGTTTCATCATTTTTGACAACGGCCCTTGCTCGGTGTGTTCGGGGGCGATTTTTAAATAGCCGCCGACATGATGAGTCACCAACTCTTTGACATATTCAGGGTTTTCCACCGCGATGTCATAGCGTAAACCGGAAGCGATGAAGATTTTTTTAATCCCCGGCAATTTCCGCGCCCGACGATAAAGCTTAATCAGCGGGGTTTGGTCGGTGTTGAGGTTTTGACAAATGCCCGGGTAAACACAAGACGGCTTGCGGCATGAGGCTTCAATCGCCGGATCTTTACAAGCCAAACGCCACATATTGGCAGTCGGGCCGCCTAAGTCGGAAATATGGCCGGTGAAATTGGGTGACGTGTCGCGAATCGCTTCAATCTCGCGAATAATCGAATCTTCGGAGCGGTTTTGAATAATCCGCCCTTCGTGTTCGGTAATCGAGCAGAAACTACAGCCGCCAAAACAGCCGCGCATAATCAACACCGAATGTTGAATCATCTCAAACGCCGGAATATTGGCTTTGCCGTAGCCCGTATGCGGCAAACGCGAATACGGCAAATCAAACACACCATCCATTTCTGGTGTGGTTAGCGGCAGCGGTGGCGGGTTAATCCAGACTTCACGATTGCCGTGACGCTGAATTAAGGCGCGCGCATTGCCAGGATTAGTTTCACCGTGCATCACTCGCGAGGCATGGGCGTACAAAATTGGGTCGTCTTTTAGCGCGTCATATTCCGGCAAGCGGATCACGGTTTGGGCGCGTTGTTTGTTGGCAATCGGTTTGAACTGGATGGTTTGTTCGCCGCTGTCGTTGGTCGGTTGAGTGTCGCAAGCCGGTTGTTCTTGATACGGGTTTTGATGAACGATAACCGCGCCGGGTTTATCAATATCGGTGGAATCTTTTTCTACCCAACCTTGTGGCACTTGTTTAACAAAATGCACCGTGCCGCGAATGCCTTTCAAATCGCTGATTTGCTCGCCTTTGGCTAAGCGATGGGCGATTTCGACAATTTGCCGTTCGGCGTTACCGTAGACTAATAAATCGGCTTTGGAATCCAACAAAATCGACTTGCGAACTTTGTCTGACCAGTAATCGTAATGGGCGATACGGCGCAAGCTGGCTTCAATGCCGCCAATGATAATCGGCACGTTTTTATAAGCTTCACGGCAACGGTGGGCGTAGACGTTGACTGCGCGATCAGGACGTTTTCCGGCTGCGCCATCGGCGGTGTAAGCATCGTTGGAACGAATTTTTTTATCCGAGGTGTAGCGGTTGACCATCGAATCCATATTGCCGCCGGTGACACCAAAAAACAGTGTCGGCTGTCCGAGCTTTTTAAAGTCTTCGGCGCTATGCCAATCCGGTTGCGAAATAATCCCCACCCGAAACCCTTGCGCTTCTAAAACCCGCCCCACTACCGCCATCCCAAAGCTGGGATGATCGACATAAGCGTCACCGGTTACCAAAATAATGTCGCAAGCATCCCAGCCCAGTTGTTGCATTTCTGCCAGAGTCATTGGCAATTCCGGCGCAGGACCAAAGCGATGAGCCCAGTATTGTTTGTAGCCGAAGATATTGGCGGCGTTGTGATTCACGATTTTATTACCCGATTAAGAACGCTGGCGTTATAGCGTTTTATGTCTTGAAGATAGCTGGAAAAATCTAACTGGTAACGCTGTTCCAGTTGTTTGGCATGGTCGATTAAGGCTTTGATGCTGAATTTTGGCATATCAGCACCAAAAGCAAAACCAATTACATTACCGCGATTGCGTACCGGCAAGAATACCACGCGTTGATCAAATACGCGGCTTAGGTTCCATGCCACTTGTTGAAATAAGGGCTTGTCGGTACCCCAAAGATTGATTACCAATAAACCTTGTTTGCTGAGTAAGGTGTGGCAATTGTCGAAAAATAGCTCGCTACTGACTTCCGGTGCCATGCCGGCGTGGTCGTAGGCATCAATCATTAAGAAGTCGTATAACTCGCTGTGCAGGCGGCTTTCGGTCAGCACATGCTGAGCGCCACAGCCGATTTTGACTTTTAATCGACCATCAAACGGCAAGCCAAAATGACTACGGGCGACTTTTAATACGCTGCTGCGATATTCAATGACTTTTAAGCGACAATCGGCAAATTGGTGTAATAAAAATTTAGCTGTCGTACCGCCGCCAAGACCTATCATCAAGACTTCTTGCGGTTGCGGCTGAAACAGTAAACCGGCCATCATGGCGCGGGCATATAAAGAATGCAGACGATTGGGTTCGGCCAGCAACATACTGCTTTGCCGCGATTCGGACCCAAAATGCAAAGCCCGTTCGCCGTCTTTATCAACAATCTCGATGATGCCTTCGTCATCGTGGCTTTGGTAAACCACCAAGCCCTCGTATTTGTACATAACTGTTTGGTGCGGTTAAAAGGTGGGTATTTTCGCTGAAATGGGAGTTAATGTCTTGAGATTGCTGATTTTTAACGATGTTCGCGAGTGTGCCAAAGCCGCAGAATATAAATTTTTTCTATTTGAATCTCGTAGCGAATTTCATAATCACCAACAATTAAGCGCCGTACTTCTCGTGGCAAAAATTCGGTCGGCTTTTCAACAATGCGAGGATTGGTCAGTAAATTTGAAGGTGCTTCAGTTAAGGTTTTGACTACTCTGATAGCCGCTTGCCGATTAACTAAAGCTAAAAACTCGTAAAGTCGAGCTAAATCAGCTAAGGCTTTATTGGTCCAATGCAACTGCATTAGCGTGGTAATGGTAACGGTTTATCAGTATCCAAACTATCTGCCCATGCTAATACGGATTGATGCTCAACAACCGCCTTATTATCGACATCAACCATTGCCTCACGGGTTAAGCGACTTCGAGTTTCTTCTTGTTCTACCCAAGCTGATAATGCCTGATTCAGCACCCAACCTCTGCTATGTGATTGGTTATGTGCAATTTGATCAACTTTTTCCGCCAATGATAAGGAAACACGGGTACTAATCAATTTGGTGTTCATAAATGAATCCTTCTTTAACAAACCAAGCTGAAGCATAGTTAATACTTGTTTACCAAGCAAGTTTTGTCAGCCCAACTCTGAAAGCAATTGATTGATCATGTGTTGGGCTTGTTGCAAATACCCTGCTCCGAACAAATTCAAATGATTGAGTATGTGATAAAGGTTGTAGAGGGTTTTTCGGGTTTTATAGCCAGCATCCAAAGCATAAACTGCGTTATAAGCAGCGTAGAAATCAACATTAAAACCACCGAATAATTCGGTCATGGCTAAATCGGTTTCGCGGTCGCCAAAGTAACAGGCGGGATCAAATAAAACCGGTTGGCCTTGAGCATCGGCCGCGACGTTTCCGCCCCATAAATCGCCGTGTAATAAAGCCGATTGTGGTTGATAGGTTTTGAAAAACGCTGGTACTTGCTGACAAAGTTTTTCCCCTTGTTTTTGCAAATTACCGAGATAGCCGTTATCGGCGGCTAGTTGTAATTGTTTGCCGAGTCGCTGTTGCTGCCAAAACGACGGCCAATCGTGATGGCGCTGATTAGACTGCGGCGTAGAGCCAATGGTGTTATCGCGATGCCATCCAAAATAGGCTTGCGGTTGTTGATGCAGTTGCGCGAGTTGTTCGGCAAACATGATAGCGGACTGGCCGCGCAAAGCTTTGAGTGGGATAAAGTTTAATATCAGATAAGCGTAGCGTTGATGGCTACCCACGCTAATCACTTGCGGGACTTGAACGGCATTGGTCGCTGCCAAGGCTTGTAAGCCTTCTGCTTCGGCAATAAACATATCAAGCAAATCAGCACGATTTAGTTTGATGAACCAGTTTAGTTCGGCGGTTTGGAGTTGATAGGCACTATTGATGTCACCACCGTTAACGGGGGTTAAGCGGTGGTGAGTAAGGTTTTGGCCAGTTGCTAAGCCGATTTCTTGGATTAACTGTCCATTCAAAAGCTTATTCTTATTAACCGCCCCAGCTGTCACGCAGAGTCACGGTGCGATTGAACACCAACTTTTCAGCGGTGCTATCCGCATCCAAGCAAAAATAGCCGGTACGTTCAAATTGAAAACGGCTTTCTGGGCTGGCATTCGCTAGGCTGGCTTCGACGCGGCAATCGCTTAACACTTCTAGCGAATTAGGATTGATGCCATCGAGGAAGTTGTCGAGTGTGTCTGGGTTTGGATGACTGAACAGACGGTCGTACAAACGTAGCTCGGCAGGAATCGCATGAGCTTCGGAAACCCAGTGAATAACGCCTTTTACTTTGCGGCCTTCTGGATTTTTGCCCAAGGTAGCGGGATCGTAACTGCAACGCAATTCAACGATGTTGCCGTTGTCATCTTTAATAATTTGTTCGCATTTGATCACATAAGAACCGCGCAAACGCACTTCGCCACCGGGAATTAAGCGTTTGAAATCTTTGGGTGGGGTTTCTTCAAAATCGTCTTGTTCGATCAAAATCACTTTTGAGAACGGCACTTCACGATGGCCTTGCTCTGGCTGTTGTGGGTGATTGGCAATTTGGTAAGTTTCAGTTTTGTCCTGTTCCCAGTTTTCGATCACTACTCTTAATGGTCTTAACACCGCCATAGCGCGGGGTGCGTTTGCGTTTAAGTCCTCGCGGATGCAGTTTTCCAAAACCCCCATTTCAATCCATGAGTTGTTTTTGGTGACACCAATTCGCTCGCAAAATTCGCGAATCGCCGCTGGGGTAAAGCCTGCACGACGAAGGCCAGCGATGGTGGGCATTCTTGGGTCGTCCCAACCGTTGACGTGGTTTTCGGTGACTAATTGCAATAATTTACGTTTGCTGACGATGGTGTATTCAAGCTGTAAACGCGCAAATTCGATTTGTTGTGGATGAGCTGGAGTTTGTAGTTTGTCGAGAACCCAATCGTAAAGCGGACGATGGTCTTCAAATTCTAAGGTACAAATCGAATGGGTAATGGCTTCGATAGCGTCAGAAATGCAGTGGGTGTAATCGTACATGGGATACAAACACCAAGCATCACCGGTGCGTTGGTGATGAACACGGCGAATTCGATAAATGGTTGGATCGCGCATATTAATGTTGGGCGATGCCATGTCAATTTTGGCGCGGAGCACATATTGACCATCGGCAAATTCACCCGCACGCATACGAGCGAATAAATCCAGATTGTCTTCTATTGAACGGCTACGGTCGGCGCTTTCGACGCCTGGCTCGGTTAAAGTGCCGCGATCAAGGCGCATTTGTTCGGCTGTTGAGCTATCAACATAGGCATCGCCTTGTTTAATCAGTTGAACGGCGTATTGATACAGCTGTTCAAAATAATCTGAGGCGTGGTATTTGCCAGCCCATTTAAAGCCCAACCAAGCGACATCGCGTTCAATCGACTCCATGTATTCGATGCTTTCTTTTTCGGGATTGGTATCGTCAAAACGCAGATTGCAGGTGCCGTTATTTTCAGCAGCCAAGGTAAAGTTTAAGCAAATCGATTTGGCGTGACCGATGTGTAAATAGCCGTTTGGCTCTGGCGGAAAACGAGTGGCAACTTTGCCTTGGTTTTTATTGGACGCCAAATCAGCAGCAATAATATGGCGGATAAAATTCGATGAAACAGGGCTATCAGTAGCTGACATGATGATTATTGGCCTAGA
>CAMCSF010000052.1 GCA_945877625.1 Methylomonas koyamae
TATCCGTCCATCGCTCAGATTTGGCGACGTAACTGGGATCGCATCATCCCGTTTTTCGCTTATCCACCGGAAATACGCAAGATTATTTACACCACCAACGCCATTGAGTCGGTGAATATGAGTCTGCGGAAAATCACTAAAAACCGCGGTTCGTTTCCTAGTGATGAGGCTTTGTCGAAGTTGTTCTATTTGGCGCTGATGAATATCAGTAAAAAATGGACGATGCCATTGCATGACTGGAAAGCCGCATTAAATCGGTTTAGCATTCAGTTTGAAGAGCGAATGCCACGCCGTTAAGATATTCCGTTTACACAAAATCTAGGACACCCTTCTGATTGGGGCTATGCTTTTTTACATACGTTACGGTTTCAGTTATTGACATCCTACCCAATCCTGTGACTTGGGAATTCATTACTTTCTCAACTTTTAAGGGTTTAATTGCTGTCGTTCTATTCGCGGCTCTAGCAAAATATGCACTCCTTTTCAGCAATTCATATATGCGCGAAGCACTTAAAAACGCAGACAGACGCCACGCGATTAATTTTGGAAAGTTCTACTTGGAATCATACGGTTCTGCTGCAGATTGGACTCAAGTTAAAGAGGCATTTGAGCATTGGAATATTACTGGAACAAATGCATTTTATAAGCCGGAGGAAAATCAACTAGATATTACGGCTCTTGAAAAAGTTGCAACTGTAATCGAGAAAATTAGTAAGACAATTCCCAATCTTAACAAAGACAAGAATTAAAACTTTTCTTCAGCCAGACTGGGTTTATAGCCCAGTCTCGTAGATTGGGTTCGCTCGATAGAGAGGAACCCAACAATCGAAGGCCAAGTTGTTGAGTTATAGCTAACGCCTATCCAGAACTACAAAACTTTGGTTTTAGACGTAGTGATTGGGTAGAAATAAAGGTTTTGTTGGGTTGCCAACAGCATGCAGCCCAACCTACCCAGCTTTTGTTTTGTCATCCCGTTAGGGATCGCTTAATTTTAAACGTATTGGTTAACTTAGAGGTTAAGGGGTTCCTAACGGAATGACAAAATCAACAGTTTCATGGTGGTTGTCAAGCAAACCACTACCGCCAAACCCCACTAACCCCAGAATAACTATCCAAAACCTGCAAATAATTCGCCCGTTCATAATCACTGGGGTTAATCGCGTGTTGGTGGCTGACGCTGCCTTTGAGTTGTTGTATTGATTGGTATTCATGCTCGGCCAGCCAGTGTTGTAAATCCTGCAAAATCTGACTAATCCGACTCGGCCCAGCTTGCAGCAATGCACTACACAAATGCACCACATCCGCACCGGCCAGCAGCGCTTTCAACACTTCGGGCATTTGATGAAAACCACCCGTCACCGCCAGCGATAAATCGGTACGGCCAAACATTAACGCTGTCCAACGGATACGCAGCAAGGCTTCTGCTGAGGTCGATAATTCCAGTTTAGGCACGATTTGTAAGCTGTCTAAATCAATATCGGCTTGATAAAAACGATTAAACAAAGCAATGCCATCAGCGCCGGCAAGTTGTAACTGTTTAGCGAAATGTAACGGCGAGCTGAATTGCGGTGAGAGTTTGACGGTCAGCGGGATGCTGATTTTGCTTTTCACCGCGCGAACGATGTCTAAATACTGCTGCTCAACGCCATGACTATCTTGGGCAGGATTGGCGGGCAGGTGGTAGATGTTTAATTCCAAAGCATCCGCACCGGCTTGTTGCAACGCCAAGCTGTAATCAGTCCAGCCGCCTAAGGTGTTGCCATTTAAACTGGCAATCACCGGAATCGATAGGCCGTGTTTCAGGCGATAGAGATTGTCCAAATAGCGTTTATGGTAGGTTTTGATGCTGTCTGGCAAGGGCAGAAAACTATCGGCTTCGGCATTGCCAAATGCCTGTTGATAGAAAAACCGTTGCATATGCTGTTGTTCAGCTTCGATTTTTTCTTCAAACAAGGAATACATCACTATCGCCGCCGCACCTGCATCTTGCAATTGTTTGGCGGTGGCTAAATCTTTGCTTAAAGGCGAGGCCGATGGCACCAGCGGATTGGCTAGTTTTAAACCTAAATACTCGGTGCTTAAATCAATCATGTTGGCTCTCCGGTGCAATCTGAGTCATCAATTGGGCTTTGATGGCGGAAACGCTGTGCGATTGGCTCCAATCCAGTTCCGATAATTGTTTGTAATAGCGATAGCGGTTTTGCACATCTTGCTGGGCTTGTTGCAAAAAGGCTTCGGCGTGGTCGGGGTGGGTTTGCCAGAGCATACTGAAGCGGGTTTCGGTCATCACAAAATCGCGATAAGGGATCGATGGCTGGGCTGAATCGAGGTGCATCGGATTTTTGCCTTGGGCGATTTTATTGGGATCGAAACGGAATAACGGCCAATGACCGCTTTTAACCGCCAGATTTTGTTGGCGGTGATTATTGGATAAATCGATGCCGTGAGCGATACACGGTGCGTAAGCGATGATGATTGACGGGCCATCGTGGGCTTCGGCTTCTAAAAAGGCGCTGAGGGTTTGGGTGTCTTTGCCAGCGTAAGCCACATGCGCGACATAGACATTGCCGTAATCCATCGCCAATAAAGCCAAGTCTTTTTTTGCCGTGGCTTTACCACCGGCAGCAAATTTAGCCACCGCACCGAGCGGCGTCGATTTTGAAGTTTGGCCGCCAGTGTTTGAATAAACTTCGGTATCCAGCACCAAAATATTGACGTTACGACCGCTGGCTAATACATGATCCAAGCCACCGTAGCCGATGTCATAGGCCCAGCCATCGCCGCCGATAATCCAGACGCTTTTTTTGCATAAATAATCAGCTAACGGTAACAAGCTTTGCGCGGTGGGGTGCGAGGATTGCGCCAGTTGTTGTTTCAGGTCTGCCAGCCGTTGCCGTTGTTCATAAATTCCCGCTTCATCGGCTTGGTCGGCGTAGAGCAGGGCATCGACTAATTGATCACCTAAGGCTGGCCGTAATTGCGTCAGTAATTCGGCAGCGTGTTGGGCTTGTTTATCGATAGCCACTCGCATCCCTAAACCAAATTCGGCGTTGTCTTCAAATAATGAATTACTCCACGCAGGGCCTCGGCCTTCGGGATTTTTCGCCCACGGTGTCGTCGGTAAATTGCCACCGTAAATTGATGAACAACCGGTGGCATTGGCGACGATCATTCGATCACCGAATAATTGCGAGGCCAGTTTGATGTAAGGGGTTTCGCCGCAGCCGACGCAAGCACCGGAAAACTCGAATAAAGGCTGCAGCACCATGGAGCCTTTAATAGTGTTGGTTTTCAACTGGCGTCGGTCGTATTCCGGTAAGCTGAGGAAGTAATCCCAATTTTGGCTTTCTTGGCTGCGTAACGGCGCTTGTGGCGCCATGTTCAAGGCTTTGCGGCTGGCGTTGGATTTGTCACGAATCGGGCAAATATCGACGCATAAACTACAGCCGGTGCAATCTTCTGGCGCGACTTGGTAGCTGATCGATAAGCCTTCTGGAAAGTCTTTGCCCAGCATAGGCGCGTGTTTAAAGCTGTCGGGCGCATTGCTTAAGGTGTCTGTCGTATAGATTTTGCTGCGAATTACCGCATGAGGACAAACCATCACGCATTTGCCGCATTGGGTACATAAATCAGTTTCCCAAACTGGGATTTCTAAAGCCAGATTGCGTTTTTCATAGGCAGCGGTGCCGGTGGGAAAACTGCCGTCATTGGGCATCGCGCTGACCGGTAATAAATCCCCGCGTCCGGCAATAATTTCGGCAGTGACGTTTTTGATAAAGCGCGGTGCATTAACAAAAATTTCGCTACGGCTGTCGGTTTTGGTGGTGGCTGAAGCAGTGCTTAATGGCAGATTAATCGGATGTAGCGCCGCCAACGTTTCATCAATCGCTTTGAAATTCAGCTCGACAATCCGCTGGCCTTTTTTGCTGTAGGTTTTTTCGACTGCGTGCTTAATCGCCTCTATTGCTTGCTGTTGTGGCAATACCCCAGAAATCGCAAAAAAGCAGGTTTGCATAATGGTGTTAATGCGTTTGCCCATGCCGGTGTTAGCGGCTACGGCGTAAGCATCAATCACAAACAAGCGGATGTGTTTAGTGATGATTTGTTGTTGGGCGTTGGCTGGCAAACTGTCCCAAACCTTGTCGGCAGCTATCGGTGAATTCAGTAAAAACACCGCGTTATCGGCAGCGTTGTCGAGCATTGGGTAACGTTCTAAAAACACCGGCTGATGACAGGCGACAAAATTGGCGTCGTTTTTGCCGATTAAATAAGTCGAACCAATTGGCTCGGCACCAAAGCGTAAATGCGAAACCGTGATTGCTCCCGATTTTTTCGAGTCGTAAACAAAATAGCCTTGCGCGTAGCTGTCGGTGGCTTCGCCGATGATTTTGATGCTGTTTTTATTGGCGCTTACCGTGCCATCACTGCCCAAACCATAAAACAGGGCTTGGAAAATGTGCGCTGGCTTGGGAATCCGAAACTCGGTATCCCAAGCCAAACTGCTGTGACTGACATCGTCATGAATGCCTATGGTAAATTGATTTTTCGGTTGGGCTTGTTGCAGGTTTTCAAACACCGCTTTCACCATGCCGGGGGTAAATTCTTTTGATGACAAGCCGTAGCGACCGCCGACGATTTTCGGTAGCTGGGCGAGTTCACCGTTGCTAAACGCTTGCACCAAAGCGGTCAGCACATCTTTGTATAAAGGTTCGCCGTCTGCGCCGGGTTCTTTGGTTCGGTCTAATACCGAGATGCTTTTGCAGCTGGCGGGTAGAGCGGCCACTAAAGCCTTGGCATCGAAAGGCCGGAACAAGCGCACTTTCAACAAGCCCAGCGCTTGGCCTTGTTGATTAAGAAAATCGATAGTTTCAGCCACCGTTTCCGCACCCGAACCCATGATCACGATCACTTGCTCGGCTTGTGGCGAACCGCTGTATTGATACAGTTGGTATTGGCGGCCAGTCAGCGCGGCAAAACGGTTCATGGCGTTTTGCATTAAGTTGGGCAAGGCTTGGTAGTAAGGATTAACCGCTTCGCGACCTTGAAAATAAACGTCAGGATTTTGCGCGGTGCCACGCATTTGTGGTTGGTCGGGTCTTAAGGCGCGTTGGCGATGGGCGTTGAGCCACTGATCGTTAATCATGGCGCGAATCACGCTATCGTCGATTAACTGAATTTTGGCGACTTCGTGTGAAGTGCGGAAGCCGTCGAAAAAATGCATAAACGGCAAGCGACTTTCAAGGCTGACGGCGTGAGCGAGTAGGGCGAAGTCGTGAACTTCTTGCGGCGAATTAGCGCAGAGCATCGCGAAGCCAGTCATTCGCGCTGACATCACATCACTGTGATCACCAAAAATCGATAAGCCTTGGCAAGCCAAAGAACGGGCGGCGATATGGAAAACCGTTGGCGTTAGCTCGCCAGCGATTTTGTACATATTCGGTAGCATCAACAACAAACCTTGTGAAGCGGTAAAAGTGGTGGCTAAAGCACCGGCTTGCAATGCGCCGTGAATAGTACCGGCTGCACCGGCTTCACTTTGCATTTCAATCACTTGCGGCACCGTGCCCCATAAATTGACTTGGCCACGCGATGACCATTCATCCGACCATTCGCCCATCGCCGAGGACGGCGTAATCGGGTAAATCGCGATCACTTCGTTGAGTTTATGGGCAATGATGGCGGCGGCTTGATTGCCGTCTATGGTCATAGTCTGCTGGTTTGGCATCGCGCTAGCTCAGTAATTTTCAGTAGCGCGAATATACCTGATTTTTACTAAGTGATTATCTCAATTAGCTGCTTTTTAAGCGCAAATTGGATTTTGCTGATTTCGGTTTGTGCTTGTTGTTCTGAGTAAGGATTGGGCGGTAGCTTCCCCCAAATCGGCGCCGGCCAAGTTTTATCAGTTTGATAACGAGCGACGTGGTGTAGGTGTAATTGCGGCACTAGGTTACCAATCGCGGCGATATTGAGTTTGTCGGGTTGATAGAGGGTTTGCAGGGTTTCGGCGATTAAACAGGATTCGTCTAATAGCATTTGCCTATCAACGGCGTTTAATTGGTAAATTTCTTTAGCTTCGCGACGAGGCACTAAAATCAACCAAGGATATTGGCTGTCGTTCATCATTAATAATTCGCAAAGGGCAAACGAGCCAAGTTTGAAGCAGTCTTGGGCTAGGCGAGGGTGAAGTTGGAAGCTCATAATTGGGTTTGGATATAGTTTAAAAGGGCGATTAAAGCGGTTTTAACCACTAAAGTTTGCATAGCATGGCGGTCTAAACCGTCACCATTGATTTGCTGGCTTGTTACTAAATGTTGTTGGTGGCATACGGCTATAAAAGCGATGGGCTGCTCAATCTGTTGCGCGGGACAGGCTTCGGCATAGCCGGTGGTGCTAATCGACAAATCGACGGCAAATTTCTGGCAAACCGCTTTAGCCATTTGTTCGGCAACGCCTACTGATACACCGTTGACAGCTAAAACTTGGTTTTCTTCCAGATTTAAGCAGTTAATTTTTTGTTTAAGGCTATAGACGGTGATGCCGCCTTCAAAAAATTCAGACGCGCCACTGACACTCCCTAAAGCGGCTTGCAACTTGCCGCTGGTTAGACTTTCGGCGACAGCTAATTTTAGATGTCTTTCGGTTAGCGCTGATTTTAACTGGGCAACTAGGGCATCAATCTCGTTCATGGGCTTGAGTCATAAAGTGAAATAGCGATAATGGTCACCTGCCAACAATAACAAAAATAGGTGACACGGTGTCTGCAACAAGCATTTCTTTTCCTGAACAGCACAAGCCGAGATTAGCAGTCTCTTTTGGTTTTCTCTTAAGCCTGTATGCCATTGTGCCTTTATGTTTTGGCGTTCAGCTGATTGATCAATTTGGTTTTGATTTTGCCTTGCGTGATGCTTTACCCAATAGCCCAGGGCATTTTTTATTGTTTCAATTACTCTTTGGCACCCCGCATATTATTGCCAGTAGCTTATTATTAGTCAGTCATCGCGAATATCTCACTGCTTTTAAATATAAACTATTAGCTATGACGCTGTTTATTGCCGTGTTTTTTGGGGTTGGGAGTTTATTTATTCCTTATAAAGTTTTATATGTCATTACCGCTTGCTGGACGGTTTATCATGTTTTAAAACAACAACACGGGGTTGCAAAAGCGGTCTGTAAATTACCCAAGACAGCATTTAACATACAAGTAGCCTTGAGTGTTTTGGCCGGCATTTTTATTTATATTGGGATTTTTTTAAACAATAGTTTAGAAGACAATCAAGCTGAAGCGGTGTTATCTTTAGCCAGTGGTTTTACAGTGTTATTACTGATTTCGTCCTTGTTTTGTCAGCGTTATATCGATAATCCGAGAGGCATGCAGTTTTTATGGGCGAATACTTTATTGGTAATTTGTAGCTGGTATTTGTATAAAGAACAGTATTATTTTTTGGCGATTTTGATGCCACGTTTGGTTCATGATATTACGGCTTATAGTTTTTATGTTAGCCATGATTACAATCGTCATGGTGGTGAAACTGAGCACCGTTTATATCGATTAGCTAAAGCGTGTCATTTGCCTGTCGCACTGGTTTTGCCGGTTTTATCGGTGTTATTAACCTATTTGCTACAGGCTTATGGCAATGATTTGATTAACTGGCTAACGGTAACGTTATTTAATAAACAAGTTTATAAAGCCGTTACCTTGGGGTTATTTGGTTATTTAGCGCTGATGCATTATTACAGTGAAGCGTTTGTTTGGGCTGCGGGTTCGCCATTAAGGCGTTATATTGGTTTCAAACTGTAAGTTTTCAGCTAACTAAACGAATCCCGTTGTCTTCAATGACAATTTTGCGTTGCTTATATAATCCGCCAATTGCTTGTTTGAAAATCTTTTTACTAATCCCAAAGGTGTCGTAAATCATTTCTGGTGGGCTTTTGTCGGTTAAGGCGATATAGCCGTTGTGCTGGCTTAATACCGCTAATATTTTGCTACTGGTTGCATCGACTTTTTCGCCGTATTTATCCAGATTCAAAATTAAATCAATGCGTTTATCTGGGCGCAGTTTTTTAATATAGGCTTTGAGTTTTTGGCCGCGTTGCAAAGGTTGAAAGACTTCGTTTTTATACAAAACGCCCCAGTATTTTTGATCAACAATCGCTTTAAACCCCAAGTCGGTGAAGTCGGCAATGATAATGTCAACCGGCTGGTTTTCTTTGTAATAAAAAGCTTCGTCTTGAATAAAATCGTTGAGCATCATGGTGCCAGCGATGCGATTTTGTTCGTCTAAAAACAATCTTACCAAGTAGCTGCGACCGGTAAACATCGGGCAGGTTTGTTCGCTAAAGGGCACTAATAAATCTTTGGGAACGCCCCAATCTAAAAACGCACCGGCATGGCTGTGGGCAACCATTTTTAGGTAGGCGACTTCATCGACTTGGGCTAATGGGGTTTTGCTAGTGGCAATCATTTGGCCGCTGCCGTCGGTGTAGACAAACAAATCGAGCTTGGCGCCAATCGGGTATTCTTGTCCGGCAATCGGGTCAATCAGGCTGATTTCGCCGCCTTCGCCATCATCCAGATAAATGTCGTCATCGCGTTTGCTAACGATGGTCAGAGTGTTAAATTTGCCGATGGCTATCATGGGAGTCCGGTGGTTGGAGGCGGGGGGAAGATGCGGTGGTTTTAGCGTTCATCCTTCGACAAGCTCAGGATGAACGCTAAATTGGTTGCGTTGTTTAAAGCATTAATCCAGATTATCAGTTACCGCACCTTTAGACGCAGAGCTGACCAATTTGGCATATTTCGCCAACACGCCACGGGTATAGCGTGGGGCTGGTTGTTGCCAGTTTTGTAAACGGGCGTCGATTTCGGCTTGTTCAACGTGTAGGGTTAATTGTTTAGTTTCCGCATCGATGGTGATTTGGTCGCCATCTTGGACAATTGCCAAAGCGCCGCCGACGTGAGCTTCTGGGGTGATGTGTCCAACCACGAAGCCGTGGGTACCGCCTGAGAAACGACCGTCAGTAATTAAAGCTACTTCTTTGCCCAAGCCTTTACCCATCACCGCTGAAGTTGGTGACAGCATTTCGCGCATGCCTGGGCCGCCTTTTGGGCCTTCGTAGCGGATAACAATCACGTCGCCTTTAACGATGCTGCCATCTAAAATCGCTTTAAGCGCCAGTTCTTCGGCATCAAAGACTTTCGCTGTGCCGCTAAATACCAAGCCTTCTTTGCCGGTGATTTTGGCGACTGCGCCTTCGGTTGCCAAGTTGCCGTACAAAATCGCCAAGTGGCTGTCTTTTTTGATTGGATTATCCAGCGGGCGAATCATGTCTTGCTCGGCTGGGTAGTCTTTAACTTCGGCTAAGTTTTCTGCCAAGGTTTTGCCGGTGACGGTTAAGCAATCGCCGTGTAATAAGCCAGCGTTTAACAATTCTTTCATTAATGGTTGAATGCCGCCGATTTCGACTAATTCACCCATTGAGTAACGACCGCTGGGTTTTAAATCAGCCAACATGGGGACGCGAGCGCCGATGCGAGTAAAGTCGTCCAAGCTTAAATCAACGCCGCTGGCATTGGCCATCGCCAATAAATGTAACACCGCATTGGTTGAACCACCCAAAGCGATAACGACGGTGATGGCGTTTTCAAAGGCTGGCTTGGTCATGATGTCCAGCGGTTTGATGTCGTTTTTCAATAATTCCAACACTGCTGCGCCTGCACGTTCGCAGTCTAGGCGTTTGTCGTCTGAAATCGCCGCTTGTGCCGAGCTGTTTGGCAAGCTCATGCCCAAAGCTTCAATCGCAGAGGCCATGGTGTTAGCAGTGTACATACCGCCGCATGAGCCAGCGCCAGGAATTGCTTTTGCTTCGATGGCGGCTAATTCGGCATCGTCAATTTTGTCGTTAGCACGGGCGCCGACGGCTTCAAATACAGAAACCACGTCGAGTTTTTTGTTGTTATGGCAGCCAGACAAAATGGTGCCGCCGTAAACGAAAATCGCAGGACGGTTTAAACGGGCAAGGGCGATCATGCAGCCTGGCATGTTTTTATCGCAACCACCAATCGCAACAACACCATCAAAACCTTGGCAACCGACTACGGTTTCAATCGAATCAGCAATCACTTCGCGCGAGACTAAAGAGTATTTCATCCCTTCAGTACCCATTGAAATGCCGTCAGAAATGGTGATGGTGTTGAAAATTACCGCTTTACCATTGGCTTGATCAACGCCGCGTGCCGCATCGTCTGCTAAACGGTTGATGTGCATATTGCATGGGGTGACCATACTCCATGTTGAGGCGATACCCACTTGTGGTTTTTTGAAGTCTTCATTTTTGAAGCCGACTGCGTGCAACATCGCACGACTGGGTGCGCGCTCCATGCCGTCAACGACCAGTGAAGAAAAACTACGGGTTTTATCGTCTGATTGAGCCATGTTTAGGAATCCTGAAACTGTATGAAAATAATTGAAGCCAATAAGCTAAACCTAGCTCAAGATTAAGCTAGGTTTAAAAGTTGATTAGTTGAAGCTGTCCCAGCCGCTTGAGCGGCGACGCCAGCTGAGTTTTGGCAATATAAAACCAAGTAATACGCCAAATAGTGATAAGCCACCACCGTATAAGAACCAGTCTTGATTACTGCTGTCGGTTAAAGCTTGATTTTCGCGTTTGTATTGTTGCAATTCGCGTTCGATAGTCACTACCCGCTCTTGCAATTCATCACGTTGTTGCTTGAGTTGAATCGCGTTGGCAGCGGTTTGCTGTAATTCAGTCAGCTCATTACTGAGCTTGTCGCGCTCTTTACCAATTTCTTGGCTAGTGGCATGGTTAGATTTTAATTGTTTGTTTTCTTCTTGAAGCGCTTCGAGTTTTTTGCTGATCGCTTCCAATTGTGTCCGAGCAGAAGGTTCACCGCTTAAATAGCGACTTAAAATAAAACCTTCCGCGCCGTTGCTGGCTTGTACATAGCTGTAACCATTTTCATTGGTGTCTTGAAAAATGGTGAGCTGGGTGCCGTTGGTCAGCATTTTGACAATTTTGCTACGCTCGCTATCAGCACTACGCAAGGGGATTTCAACGCTATCAGTTACATAAGCGGTTTTGGCATTGGCTAAATCGCTGAAACTGAACAGAACAATCACACTTGCTAATACTTTTTTCACGGCCACGCTCTCTGGGTTAATAAAAAGCGCCGATTTTAGCGAAATTATCGGCAGATGAGAAATTCAAGCAGTGCTTTTTGTGCATGAAGACGATTCTCCGCTTCAGGAAAAATGACACTTTGCGGGCCGTCGATTACTTCTGCTGTGACTTCTTCACCCCGATGAGCAGGTAAACAGTGCATAAATAAAGCATCGCTATTGGCGACTTGCATGGTTGCTTGATTAACTTGGAAGTCGTTAAAAGCGATTTCGCGCTTTTTCTGTTCGTCTTCTTGGCCCATGCTGGCCCAAACATCGGTCACGACTAAATCAGCACCTTTAGCGGCTTGTTCTGGGTGATTGAAGAAAGCCACACGATGGCCAGCAGCATCAACAATGGCTTGATTTGGACGGTAATCAAACGGGCAAGCAATGTTCAATTTGAAATCGAACTGACGGGCGGCGTTGATATAGGAATGGCACATATTATTGCCGTCGCCAATCCAAGCCACAGTTTTGCCAGCAATATCGCCACGAAACTCAAAATAGGTTTGCATGTCGGCCAGCAATTGGCAGGGGTGTAACAAGTCTGTCAAACCGTTAATCACCGGCACCCGTGAATTTTGGGCAAAGGTGGTGACGGTTTCATGTTTAAAAGTTCGCAACATAATGCAATCGACCATGCTGGAAATCACTTTTGCGCTGTCTTCTAAAGGTTCGCCGCGCCCTAGTTGAGTATCGCGTGGCGATAAAAAGATGGCGCTACCACCAAATTGAGCCATGCCGGCTTCGAATGAAATACGGGTTCTGGTGGAGGATTTTTCAAAAATCATCCCTAAAACTCGACCTTTTAGCGGTTGAAAATCAGGATCACGATGATTTTTAAGATAAATCGCTCTGGCTATCAAAGTCCGTAATTCATCGCTGGATAAATCCAACAA
>CAMCSF010000053.1 GCA_945877625.1 Methylomonas koyamae
CCGCGCCAACCACTGATAAAGCCGTGGTTAGAAACTGGCGTTTTGATTTATCGACGCCTTCTTGGATCATGAGTGAAGCTCCTGTGTTAGCTTGATGCCTTAAAAAGCGCATCAATTATTATAATTTTTGGCAAATATACCCTACTGACGGTGTTTATAGAAGCTGTTATGGGCAACTAAGTCACTAGAGACAAGGTTTACGAGGCCTTAAGTGCTAGGTTTAATGCGTTTAATAAACTTTGATTTTCATCCGCAGTGCCGATGGTGATGCGCAAACAATTGCTCAATAAGCCGCCTTGTGGCGAGAGGTTTTTAATCAACACCCCTTGATTTTTCAAGGAAATAAACACTTCATCAGCGCTAATTTCGTGGGTTCTTATCAAAATAAAGTTGGCGGCGCTGGGATAAATGCTGAGGTTTTTAAATCTGCTTAAAGCATCAATCATCAATCGTCGTTGCTGGCGAATTTGTTCGGTTTGTTGCAACAGAAAATCGCTGTGATTTAAAGCAAAGGTCGCGGTAGCTTGTGTCAGGCTGTTAATGTTATAGGGTAGGCGGATTTTGTTTAGCTCGGTAATTAAGGCCGTAGAACCCGCTAAGAAACCTAAGCGTAACCCCGCTAAACCTAATTTGGATACGGTACGCATCACCAACAAGTTTTCATAATTGCCAAGTTGATCAATAAAGCTGGCATCAGCAAACGGCGCATAAGCTTCATCAACCACCACTAAGCCTTTGCTGGCCTTAATGATGGTCAAAATATCATCCGCTTTAAATAAATTACCGGTTGGATTGTTCGGATAAGCCAGAAAGATTAAAGCCGGTTGTTGATTTTCGATGGCGGCCAGCATAGCCGGCATATCTAAATCAAAACTTTCCGCCAATAAAGGCACGCCGATATAACGCAAACCTAAGCTGTGGGCGACTTGCTTGTACATCACAAAGCCTGGCTCTGGTGCTAAAACACTGGCATCAGCTTGCAAAGCCATTAATAAAATCTGGATGATTTCGTCAGAACCATTGCCGAGTAATAAGCCGGATTGTTCGGGAATTTGATTACTGTGACGCAAAGCGCTGGCTAAAGCATGGGCTTCTGGGTCAGGATAACGATTGATTGCACAGTCTTTTATGCTGGCCAACCATTCAGCTTTAATTGCTTCCGGCCAAGAATAGGGATTTTCCATTGCATCTAGCTTGATTAAGTTTTTGGCATCAGCGACTTTATAAGCCGACATAGCTAAGATTTCGGGGCGAAAAAGGCGATTGGCGATTGAGTTTGACATGGCTATAAAAGGCAAAAGATGGAAGGCAAAATCAAGGATTCTGCCTTTTTAGCAAATTAAATTCTAAATTCGGCTGAACGGGCGTGGGCAGTTAAGCTTTCACCGCGCGCTAACACCGAAGCGATTTTTCCTAGTTGTTGAGCGCCCGCTGCGGAACAATTAATTAAGCTACTGCGTTTTTGGAAATCGTAAACACCGAGTGGTGATGAATAACGCGCAGTGCTTGAAGTTGGTAAAACATGGTTAGGGCCGGCACAGTAATCGCCCAACGCTTCCGCTGTGTAACGACCTAAAAAGATCGCGCCAGCGTTGCGGATTTGATCACAAAGCAATTGCGGTTCTGCAACCGATAATTCCAAATGTTCTGGCGCAATCCGGTTGGTAATTTCTGCCGCTTGTTGCAAGTCATTGACTTTAATAAACGCACCGCGACCAATCAACGAAGCTCGAATAATCTCCGCTCGTTCCATTTCAGGCAGTAGCTTGTTAATACTGGCTTCTACTTGATTCAAAAACTCGTCGTTATCGCTAATTAAAATTGCTTGGGCATTTTCATCGTGTTCAGCTTGCGAGAATAAATCCATCGCAATCCAATCAGGATTGGTCAAACCATCGCAGATAATCAAAATTTCTGAAGGGCCGGCGATCATGTCGATACCGACTTGACCAAACACCAGTTTTTTCGCCGTGGCGACATAAATATTGCCGGGGCCAACAATTTTATCGACGGCTGGAATTGTTTCTGTGCCGTAAGCCAACGCCGCCACAGCTTGTGCACCGCCTATCGTAAATACGCGATCTACGCCAGCCACATGAGCAGCCGCTAACACTAAAGGATTGGTTTCGCCATTCGGTGTTGGAACCACCATGATTAATTCACCAACTCCAGCCACTTTAGCGGGAATGGCATTCATTAACACCGATGAGGGATAAGCGGCTTTTCCACCTGGGACATAAAGGCCGGCTTTGTCCAAAGCAGTGACTTTTTGACCTAATACCGTGCCGTCATTCTCGGTATATTGCCAAGATTGTAGTTTTTGCTGTTCGGCATAAGCGCGAACTCGGTTGGCGGCGCTTTGTAAAGCAACCGCTTGTTCGCTAGGCAAACTATTCCAAGCATCCAATAAAGCCTGTTGGTTCAGTTCCAAATCAGCCGCTTGTGTAAATTGGCAGTGATCGAAACGGTTGGTGTAATCAATCAGTGCTTGATCGCCGCGTTGACGGACATCCGCAATAATTTCCAAAACCCGTTGGTGAACCTGCAAATCATCGGCGGCATCCCAAGCCAACAGGCTTTGCAGTTGCTGGTTAAAGTCGGCAGTGTTGGCGTCAAGGCGAGTCATGGAAATGGCTGTCATCGGTTTACCGTTGGGCTAAAGTGATTTCAAGTTGGTCAATTAAAGCTTGAATAGCTTGGTGCTTCATTTTCATCGAAGCTTTATTAACCACCAAGCGCGAAGTGATGTTGGTAATCAATTCGCGAGGTTCCAAGCCATTGGCTTTTAAGGTGTTGCCGGTATCGACTAAATCAACGATGCAATCAGCTAGTCCAACTAACGGTGCCAATTCCATAGAACCGTACAATTTAATGATTTCGGCTTGTACGCCAAGATCGGCAAAATAACGCTGAGCGGTTTTGACGTATTTTGTCGCTACGCGGATACGACCTTTAATTTCCGGTGCATCAACCCGAGCCGCAGTCATTAAGCGGCAACCGGCGATACCTAAATCTAAGGGTTCGTAAAGACTGTCAGCGCCATGCTCCATCAACACATCTTTGCCAGCAATACCAAGATCGGCAGCACCGTATTCGACAAAAGTCGGTACGTCAGTCGCGCGAATAATGACTAATTGCACATCAGGGCGAGTGGTGGCCAAAATCAGCTTGCGGCTTTTTTGTGGATCATCAATCGGCGTAATGCCAGCTTCGGCTAGAAGCGGTAGGGCTTCTTCGTAGATGCGGCCTTTTGAAACAGCTATCGTTAACATAATGACAATACCTTAACGTGGAACGCGGCGAATGCTTGCGCCTAATTGTGTGAGTTTTTCTTCGATATGATCGTAACCACGGTCGATATGGTAAATCCGGTCAACCAAGGTTTCTCCGTCTGCCACTAATGCCGCTAAGACCAAACTGGCTGAAGCGCGTAAATCAGTGGCCATAACCGGCGCTGCTTTTAGGCGTTCAATACCAGTACAAATCGCCGTATTACCTTCGACTTTGATTTGTGCGCCCATGCGTTGAAGTTCTTGAACGTGCATGAAACGGTTTTCAAACACGGTTTCAGTGATTAAAGAAACCCCTTCGGCAACCGCATTCAACGCGGTAAATTGCGCTTGCATATCGGTTGGAAACGCTGGGTAAGGCGCGGTGCGTATAGTCACTGCTTTGGGACGTTTGCCGTGCATGTTCAATTCAATCCAGTTGTCACCGGTAGTGATTTCAGCGCCAGCTTCACGTAATTTAACCAATACCGCATCAAGCGTCGATGGGTCGGTATTTTTTAATTTAACTCGGCCACGGCTAATCGCACCTGCGACCAAATAAGTGCCGGTTTCGATACGGTCGGGCAGGATGTCGTAATGCAAGCCTGGAACGCCTAATCGTTCAACGCCCTCAACCACCAAAATATCAGTGCCGATGCCGCTAATTTTTGCGCCCATTGCGTTCAAAAAGTTTGCTAAATCCGATACTTCAGGTTCTTTAGCGGCATTTTCGATAATGGTTTTGCCTTCAGCTAAAGTTGCTGCCATCAAGATGTTTTCAGTACCGGTGACAGTGATTTTGTCCAACACCAAATGACAACCTTTAAGGCGTTTGACTTTGGCATGGATAAAGCCAGACTCAACTTGAATGTCGGCGCCCATTTTGATTAATGAGTCGATATGAATATCAACCGGACGTGAACCAATCGCGCAACCGCCCGGTAGAGAAACATGAGCTTCACCAAAACGCGCTAATAAAGGCCCCAGTACCAAAATCGACGCGCGCATGGTTTTTACCAATTCGTAAGGCGCTTCGTATTTATTGATAGTGCTGGAATCGACTTCGATATTCATCTTTTCGTCGACCATTAAACCGATGCCCATTTGACCGAGCAATTCCATGGTGGTGGTGATGTCGTGTAAATGAGGGATATTGCCTACGCTGACTGGCGTATCGGATAACAAAGTTGCTGCCAAAATAGGTAAGGCGGCATTTTTGGCGCCTGAAATGCGCAGTTCACCGGAAAGAGGTTCTCCGCCGGAGATGAGTAATTTGTCCATGGGATTCGCTAGTTGATTGTTAGTGAGGCAAGGGCGATGAAGCGCCGTCGCTGCTGAAATATTCGCTGTCTTGTAAGCCGCTAAGCTTGGCGAGTGCGAGTAATTGTTCGGGAATGTGTTTGAAACTGAGTTTGACCCGGCTCATTTGGCTGAGTTTTATCCATTCAATCATCAACGCCAAGCCAGCGCTATCACTGGCTTGAAGTTTGGATAGGTCTATGCAGACACGATCCATGCCGCGCAGAAATCTAAACGATTGCGGGCTGTGTTTGTCGATGCTGGCAAAGGTAAGGCTACCTTCCAGTATGTAATAGCCCGGCGCTTGTTCGGTTAAACGTAGCTTTGGCATTATTTGCCTTCCGCCTTGTTGAGCATAAATTTGCCAATCATTTCTTCCAAAATAATCGCTGAGCTGACATTGTCGATTTTGCTTTTGTCTTTCAAAAAGTCGCCAGTAATCCCTGGGCCCGGATCAATGCTGATGTATTGTTCGCCGAGTAAGCCGGCGGTATAAATGCTGGCGCCGGAGTCGTCGGGTAAATTGTTGTATTTTGAATCGATTTGCATTTCAACTACCGATTCATGGGTTTCTTTATCCAAGCTAATCGATGAGACACGACCAATTCGAACTCCGGCAACAGACACCGGTGACTTAATTTTTAACCCACCTGAATTTTGAAAATTCGCAATCACGGTATAAGTATCGTCGCTGCTATAAGAGCCAAGATTGCTGATTTGTAGTGCCATGTAAAACAAGGCGGCAATACCGGTGGCGACAAAAAGACCGACGAGAGTGTCTTGGGTCTTGGAATGCTGCATGTTAAATATCTCCAAACATGAGTGCGGTTAAAATGAAATCGAGGCCTAAAATTGAGAATGCTGAGTTGACCACTGTTCGGGTGGTGGCGCGGCTTACGCCTTCGGCGGTAGGAATGGCGTCATAGCCTTCGAATAAAGCAATCCAAGACACCACAAAGCCAAAAACAATGCTTTTAATCACGCCGTTGATAATGTCTTGTTGAAAATCAATGTTAGCTTGCATTTGTGCCCAGAAAGCACCGTCATCTACACCTAACATGCCAACGCCAACTAAGTGACCACCCATCACACCGACTGCGCTAAATAATGCGGCGAGTAAAGGCGTTGAAATGAAACCGGCCAAGAAACGGGGGGATATGATGCGTTTTACCGGATCAATCGCCATCATTTCCATGCCTGACAATTGTTCGGTTGCTTTCATTAAGCCAATTTCAGCGGTCAGCGCTGAACCGGCTCGACCTGCGAATAATAATGCTGAAACCACCGGCCCCAGTTCACGCACTAATGAAGCGGCAACCATGACCCCTAACGATTCCTCGGCGCCAAAGTCAGACAAGGTATAAAAGCCTTGTAAGCCTAAAACCATGCCGACAAATAAACCCGAAATGGTGATAATTAAAAACGACAATACGCCGACTGAATATAGCTGTTTAACCAGTAAATTCGGGCGAGGGATGACATCACTGATGCCGGTTAGTGTGTGGCCTAAAAATAGTGTGCTGCGACCTAGTTTGGCGAAACGGCTGCGAGTGGCTTTGCCTAAGTTTTCTAAAAATTCAAACATGTTTAAGTTTCGCTGTCGGTTAGTGAGACGCTAACAAATCGTCTAGGTAATCAGGTGCAGGGTATTGAAACGGTACCGGCCCATCGGCGTTACCATTCATAAATTGTTGCACCCATTCCGAGTCAGAATCGGCGAGTTGCTGAGGCGTTCCTTGGCCGACAATTTTACCTTCGGAGAGCACGTAAATGTAATCGGCAATCGCTGCGGTTTCTTGTACGTCATGGGAAACAATAATGCTGGTTAAGCCAAGTGCAACATTGAGTGATTTAATTAAATGCACCAAAGCGCCCATTGAAATCGGATCTTGGCCGGTAAATGGCTCGTCGTACATGATCATTAACGGGTCAAGCGCAATCGCACGGGCTAAAGCAACCCGTCTTGCCATGCCGCCTGATAATTCACTCGGCATTAAATGACGTGCGCCGCGTAAACCCACCGCATGTAATTTCATCAGTACCAAAGTCCGAATCATGGATTCAGGTAATTGCGTATGTTCGCGTAATGGGAAGGCGACGTTATCAAACACGTTCATGTCAGTTAATAGCGCACCGCTTTGAAATAACATGCCCATGCGTTTACGCAAATTGAACAAATCTTTGCTTTTTAGTCGGTGTACGTTTTGGCCATCGACATGAATGCTGCCGTTGTCGGGGCTTAATTGGCCGCCGATCAGTTTTAATAAAGTGGTTTTCCCTGTGCCGCTGGGTCCCATGATGGCGGTGATTTTGCCTCGTTCGATGTCCAAACTAATATCGTTAAAAATTTTCCTCGAACCACGGGAGAAACTTAGATTTTTGATGGAAACGATATTTTTTTCAGGACTTTCGCGGTTAGCCATGTGGCAAATATTGGGAATAATAAGGAATGGAAGACAGGGTATTTTCTATGAGGCATCAAGACTAAGTCAATGACTTGGGTGAAAAGATGATGAATAACATGCAATAATAGTTCCTGTTTTTTAGGGTTTTAGCGATGCGAGGCTAGATTAAGTGGGGCAAGATCAAAATATTCAGGCGCTGGCTTTAGCCGTGATTCATGCCGAAGCGCAAGCCGTTATTGCTCTTGCTGATCAGGTTAATCAACAGTTTGTGCAGGCTTGTCATCTTATTCTCGCTTGTAAGGGCAGAGTGGTGGTAACCGGTATGGGTAAGTCGGGACATATCGGTGGCAAAATTGCTGCAACTTTGGCAAGTACCGGTACGCCGGCTTTTTTTGTTCACCCGGGTGAAGCCAGTCACGGCGATTTGGGCATGATTACTCGCCAAGATGTGGTCTTGGCCTTGTCTAATTCGGGTGAAACTGCAGAGATTTTGACCATTTTGCCTTTGATTAAACGCTTAGGCGTGCCTTTGATTGCTATGACCGGTCAGCCTGATTCAACCTTGGCAAAATTGGCAACCACCCATATCAATGTTGCTGTTCAGCAAGAAGCCTGTCCTTTAGGCTTAGCGCCAACCTCTAGTACAACCGCTGCTTTAGTGATGGGCGATGCTTTAGCCGTTTCATTATTAGAAACCAAAGGTTTTACTCGCGATGATTTTGCGTTATCACATCCAGGCGGCAGTTTAGGTAAGCGTTTAATTCTAAAAGTTGCCGATGTCATGCATGCCGGTGACGATGTCCCTGCTGTCAACGATCAGGCTTTGGTGAGTGGTGCTTTGTTGGAAATGACCAATAAAAAATTAGGCATGACTGCTGTCATTAATCAAGCACAGCAAGTTTTAGGGATTTTTACTGACGGTGATTTACGTCGCATGTTGGAAAAAGGTTTAGACGTGCGCACCACGCTAATTAATCAAGTGATGACGGCTTCATGCGCGACAATTGTGGCTGATTTATTAGCGGTTGAAGCCATGCAGATTATGGAAGCGAAAAAAATTAATGCCTTATTAGTGGTTGATCCGCAGCAAAAACTGCAAGGTGCTTTGAATATGCATGATTTGCTCCGTGCTGGGATTGTTTAGGTGAGTGGGATGTTGAATTTAACGACAGCGCAAATCGAAAAAATTAAACAACTGAAATTATTGATTCTCGATGTTGATGGCGTGTTAACTGACGGCCGGCTATTTTTTGACTATCAAGGCAATGAATATAAATGTTTCCATGCTCGTGATGGTCATGGACTTAAATTACTGAAACAAACCGGCGTTGAAATAGCGGTAATTTCTGGTCGTAGCTCGGCCTCGGTTGCTTTACGGATGAAAAACCTTGGTATAGAGCATGTCTATCAAGGCCATGAAAACAAACGTATGGCGTTTAATGAAATTTTGCAAAATCTGCAACTAAGGCCAGAACAAGTCGCGCATGTGGGTGATGATTTATTAGATTTGCCGATTATGACGCAAGTGGGTTTTGCGATTGCGGTACAAGATGCCAATTTTGCGGTTAAACAATATGCCGATTGGTGTACTGAAACGCTAGGTGGTCAAGGTGCGGTTCGAGAAGTCTGTGATTTGATTATGCAAGTACAAGGTACGTTCGATAAGGTGTTGCAAGGTTATCTATGAGCGTGTTTCAGGAGTTTCGTGTGTATTTTGTGATTGCCGTGATAGCTTTATTGTCATGGTGGTTGGTGCAAACCACACAAGAACGTCAAGCCGAAGTCAAAGTTGCTGAAAATAGCCCTGATTTATTCAGTCATGGCTATTACAAACTAAAGATGGATATTAATGGTCTGCCTAAAAGTGAATTGTCCGCCGATAACCTGCAGCATTTTAGTAAAGATGGTTCCAGCCATTTGCAAAAGCCGGTGATGACTTTATACAAGCTGAATCAAGCGCCATGGGTAATTAAGTCGGAAACCGCGATTATGGCCGGTGATGGTGATAATGTGCAGCTGAATGGAAAGACTTTTATTAGTCGTGATGCATCTGGCAAAAACAGCGCATTAAGCATCGATACCGCAGATTTAAGGGTTAAATTATCAACTCATTTTGCAGAAACTCAGGCGAGCACGGAAATTATCAGCCCGCCGAATAAATCATCAGGTATGGGCATGGAGGTTACGTTTGACAGTCCAATTCACCTGAAATTGTTGTCCACGGTAAAAGGGCGTTATGAACTTAATAAGTAAAATTACAGGCTTGTTACTGGTATTGTTGTCCAGTCAGGTGTTGGCTTTGGATACAGATTCACAACAACCGATTTATATTGATTCCGATACGGCGGTTTATGATGAAAAGATGCAAATCAGCACTTATACCGGTCATGTTGTTGCGACTCAAGGATCGATTAAGATCGATGGCGATAAATTGGTGGTGTATTTAAAAGACGGTGCCATAGACAAATTAATCGCTACCGGTCAGCCGTCAAAATTTAAGCAGCTACCCGCTGTGGGTAAAGATGAGATGTTTGGGGAAGGTTTGACCAACGAATTTTATCCCGATAAAAATCTGCTGATTTTTATGAAAAACGCTTCGGTTTGGCAGGGTGACGCTAAGCAATCCAGCGACTATATTCAATACGATACCAAAAATTCGGTACTTAAAGCCGGCGAACCAAGCACTGATGGTAAACGTGTGCATTCGGTGATCAAACCCAAAACTCAGCAAGCGCAAAAGGCGCAATGATATGACGCGATTAATTGCTGATAATCTGTATAAAAGCTATAACAAACGCAACGTCGTTGCTGGCGTTAGTTTGCAGGTTAATACCGGTGAGGTTGTGGGCTTGTTAGGGCCTAATGGGGCTGGCAAAACCACGAGTTTCTATATGTTGGTGGGATTAGTTCAGGCTGAGAAAGGCGAGATTTTCCTCGATGATTTACGAATTACCCATCATCCAATGCACAGACGAGCTAGGTTAGGGATTGGTTATTTGGCGCAAGAGGCATCGGTTTTTCGTAAATTAAGCGTTGCTGATAATTTGCGGGCGGTGCTGCAAATGCGTGATGATTTAAACAATTCGCAAATCGAGTTAATGATTGACGAATTGCTGGCCGAATTTGGTATTGGCCATTTACGCAATCAAATGGCTTTGGGTTTGTCGGGCGGTGAGCGACGTCGAGTCGAAATCGCTAGAGCTTTAGCCTCAGAACCGCAATTTATTTTGTTGGATGAGCCTTTTGCGGGTGTCGATCCGATTTCAGTATTGGATTTGCAGAAAATTATTGCTCATCTAAAGCATCGCGGCATTGGTATTCTGATTACCGAGCATAAAGTCAGAGAAACCTTGGAAATTTGTGATCGGGCTTATATTTTGAATGAAGGTCAAGTCATTGCTGAAGGTCAGGCTGAACAGCTGGTTAATAATGAAGAAGTGCGTCGTGTTTATTTGGGTGAGAAATTCAGCTTATAAGCTGGAGTGATTATGAAACAGTCCTTACAACTCCGTATTGGTCAAAGTCTAACCATGACCCCTCAGTTGCAGCAGGCGATTAAGCTGTTGCAGATGTCGACCTTAGACTTGCAACAAGAAATTCAGCAAGCGCTTGAGTCAAACATGATGCTGGAGTTGGATGAGGACGATTTGCAAAGCACCGAGCCGCGTGAGAAAAAAATTGATAATAGCGATCAAGTCACTAGCGAAGGCTCACAAACTGATATTCCCGATGAGTTACCTGTCGATGTCAGTTGGGATGATGTTTATGACACTAGTTCAACCCTTGGCGAAGACTTAAGCGAGCAATCAGAAGCCAGCGATTATCAGTCAATGCGTTCCAGTTCCGAAACTGTGCGTGATCATTTGCGTTGGCAGTTGGAGATGATTCCAATTTCTGATCGAGATTATGCGATTGCGGTTTCAATTATTGATGACATCAATATTGACGGTTATTTGGATTGTGACCTTAGTGAGATATTTCAAGGCTTGCAAGAGCAGTTGCTAGATTTGGAATTTGATGAAGTATTAGCTGTGCTACACATGATTCAAAATTTTGACCCTGTGGGGGTTGCTGCGGTCGATTTGGCGGATTGTCTGGGGCTACAATTACAGCAATTGCCTGACTTTACGCCGTATAAACAAGATGCGATTGATTTTGTTAAGCAGCATTTAGAGTTATTAACCAGTTGCGATCAGGCTAAATTAATCAAACGGGTTGGATTTAGCGAAGAACAAATGAAAGGGGTTTTGGCCTTAATTCGTACTTTGGATCCAAAACCCGGTGCGAAGTTACAAGAAACTGATGTTGAATATGTTGTGCCGGATGTGTTTGTTGCCAAATACAAAGGGCAGTGGCTGGTTTCTTTAAATCCTGATATTTCACCAAAATTAAGGGTGAATCCGATTTATTCGGGCATGATTAAGCGTGCTGATAATAGTCAAGATAACATCAGTATGAAAAATCATTTGCAGGAGGCAAGATGGTTTATCAAAAGTTTGCACAGCCGTAACGACACCTTATTGCGTGTGGCTAAAAGTATTGTCGATAAACAAGGCGATTTCTTTGAGCATGGCGCGATTGCAATGAAACCGATGGTGCTTAGAGATATTGCCGATGAACTAGAATTACATGAATCGACAATTTCTAGGGTGACGACTCAGAAATATATGCACACGCCGCGTGGCGTTATCGAATTTAAGTATTTTTTCTCTAGCCATGTCAGCACCGATGAAGGCGGAGAATGTTCAGCAACCGCGATTCGGGCGCTGATTAAAGAATTGGTTGGTAATGAAAATCCGGCCAAACCCTTAAGCGATAGTAAAATATCTGACTTATTGAATGAAAAAGGCATTAATGTCGCCCGGCGCACCATTGCAAAATACCGCGAGGCGATGTCAATTCCGTCCACTAGCCAGCGAAAACGGCTTATTTAATCCGTAGTTGGAAG
>CAMCSF010000054.1 GCA_945877625.1 Methylomonas koyamae
GCGCTCATCTTCCGATAAAGCGTTAATCCGTTCGCACCAAGTCGCTGCTGCTTTCAATTTTCTTTGTACATTGGGCGAACTCAACTGACCTTGTGCTTTAGTTTCCACCAAATACACCAAGTTACCGGTTCTTAACAGAAAATCAGGCGAATAAAACGCTGGCAAGCCGTCTTCTTTCACATAACGCAAGCGCACAAAATCATGTTTGGTTTCACTGATTTTGCAAAAAGCCTGCACGCTACTATCGACATTAGCCCACTCAATAAACGCCTGTTCCAAGCCGCCATTTCTAGCCGGATAAGGCAAACGCGGATAAATACACTTACTCACTTCCAATGAATGCTTCTCGCGCATCGGCCATTTTTCTAATTCCGACAACTGACGAAAATACACCTCACTATTGCCGATTTGTGGCCGCTCTTCAGCCTCGACCAGCGCCAAAGCCACCACTTTAGTAATGTGATCAATCACCGGCTGCAATAACAATACTCGCCAGTTTTCATCAACCATCGGTTCAAACGGCCCATTAAACAAGCGTTGCCGAATATACAACTCCAACCAAGCCGCCAAATCTGCGGTATTCACTTGCAAATAAGGATTCGCCAAATGCGTGGCAATTTTATTGCCCTTGGGCAAAGGCTGACTCAACGCCTGTCCAATCCGCCGCGTTAAACGTGACAGAAAATCGTTATAGCCAGCAACATTCATCACCGCGCCATCAACCCGATAATCACCAAACAAAGTGCTACTTTGCAAATCTTGGGAAATAAACACATCGCCCTTACCTAGCAAAGCTTTTAAATCATCAATCCCCATCGCCGAAAAAGGCTGTAAGGCCTCAATCGCCAAATCTTGATGCACCAAGCTTTCCTCAGCCTCACGGACAATAAACGGAATTGCAAAATCGTACTCGGCAAAATCTTCACGCAAAGCCACTGAAATCAAATCACCAACGCAGCTAGTGCTATCACTTTCCTCAGTGGTAGTGCCTGCCAAGCCCTCCTGCATTAACTCTTGATAAAAATGGCTAAATGCCGGATGTTCAACAATCGACAAAATATCAATCAAACTGTTCGGCTCTTGATGATTCGCAATGCGCTCACGATTTTCACGTTTACTATCGGCATATTCAGCATCGCGCCACATCAAGCGCAAACCACGACCAATCGTTTGCTCCAACAAAATCTGCGCTTGCGAAGAGCGCAACGGCACAATCACGCAAATGTTATTGACATCAAAACCTTCGCGCAGCATCAAAACACTAATAATCACCTTCGGTTCGGCATGTTGATCGACGCTAAATAATCGCTCCCGCACTGGCGCCCAATCCTTTTCGCCCAACTCGGCTTTTTTACCGGAATCAATCGCCATCACCTCATCATCTGACAAACCTTCGTCACGAAAAAACGCCGCTACCAAAGGCGACACCGAGGTATCTTCACAAACCACCAACATTTTCGGATGGCGATTAGGATCAATCTGAGCAAAATCGGCTTCCAATTTACGCAGTTTTTGCAATCCAGCCCGCAACATCACCCGCTGACCATCACCTAAAACCGGATTACCGTCTTCGTCACGCTCAGCTTTAAACTCCAACGGCAAAGCGCCTACTTCCTTGCGTTTGTCCAACACCAACGATTTCACCAAACCCAAGCGCATAGCCGTGTTCAAATCAAAATCGACGATGATGTGTGGAAAATAGACTTTACGTTTATTTTTGCCGCCACCGACATCGTTGTAAGGCGTCGCCGAAAAATCCACCTGCACAAAGCGTCGGCCTTTGCTTTCAGCAATACGGCTTAAACTCTTTTGCCATTCCACTTCGCTGGTTTCGCCTTCACGTTTAACATCATGGATATGATGCGCTTCGTCGTTAAACACCATCAATTCCGGCAAATTCGCCAGATAATCCAAAACCCCGCCACGCGCAAAACGCCGATCTAAAGCATCCAAACTATTACCAGTCGCTTTACCTGGCATCACCGGCAATAAGGCATTGATGACCGCTTGCGGCTCTAATAAAGCCCCAGGCAGTGCTAATTGCTCGTCATCAAACTCATCTTCACCAGCCTCTTTCAACAAATGCCAATTAGCAATGGCAATCATGCCGTTACCCGTCGCTTTCAAACCAATTTCAGTTTTCTGACAGACATTACCGCGCACAAAACTAAACACAGTTTCCCGCAGTGTTTCGGGGATAAACAACTCGGAACATTGGGCGATGTCAGAACTCGCAAAATTCCTCACTCCATCGATTTGCTTGCCACAAAAAGCATCCAACAAACGGTCATAAACAATCAAACCCGGCGCAACCACCAAAAAATGCCGGGTAAAACGAGGATCATCAACACCCTCAGCCAATGCCGCATTTTTATTTAACAACTGCCAAACCAACAACGCCTGCAACACCCAAGTTTTACCAGTGCCGGTCGCCATTTTTAAACAGTATTTAGGATGCTGATGCTTGCTTTGCGACACTTCCGCCAAACGCGAACCCTGTAACAAATCCTCTTTGGCAGCCTGTTGATACAGTTGCTTTAAATCCGCTGCCGCCAACACTTCATGCGCAACAATCGCATTCAAAATCGCCTGTTTTTGACCACCATGAAAATTCAAACGCCGCGTGGCACAAGCATCATCGCCAAACCACCAATGTAATAACTCAGCGGTAACCGGCGTTACACAATCAAAAATATCAGCAACCCCAGATTCCAGACCGATACACAATTGTTGAGTTTTTGCAGTTAAACCCGCCGCCAACGCTAATTGAGGGTTATCGCTCATAGCGCCACCTCAACCACCACTTCCGCCTCAAAACCAAACACATCAACCGCTCGCACACAAATTTTTCGACTACCGGTTTTCGCCGCCACCGTCAGTTTCGCTTTAGCCACCACCCGCAACGGATCGTTGTCGTTATCGGTATTGCCGCGATAATCCTGCCATACCGAGCGAAACAACAAACCGTCATAATCAGGATCAACCGCCCAATATTCGATCAGCGCCAGCGGCTCATTATTAATAATGGTTTGTAATTTAAGCCGATTAGCATCATCGAGATTAATCGCTTCGGGTGACAACAACACATAATTGTCCAACTCCACCAGCAAATGCTCTTCGCTGGCATCAGCTACCGAATGCCGCAACACAGGCTTGATGGTCAAATACTGCAAACTGGCAAACCGCACCGAATTTTTCAGCTTTTCCAAACCACCTTTCTTTTTCAATCTATCCAACAAATCCGGTGGAATCACCAATACTTCCAAATTGGCATCATTCAAAGCGGCAATGGTTTCGCCAATCGACGGCTCAAAATTCCAGCCCAACACCACCACTTTATCCCAGCCACCCATCAGGCTTTCGCGCTGGGTAATGGCTTTTTTCAAGGTCGCAGCACCGGTTAATTTGTTTGGCGAATCGGCATAAACCAAGGTTTTATGTTCACCCTGAACCACTCGGCCCAAATTACGATTTGGGCTATCGTCTATCGACAACGGCAAAGCACCGAATAAGCTCAAGACAATCTGCGACAAATCACCAATCCGAAAACTACGCCCCATGCTGACTTTAGCGGCTTCGACTTGGTAATCACCGATGGCTTGATATAAAAAGGGCTTGGCGTTTTGATCGATTAAGCGTTTACGCATAATCATGCAGGCGGGTTTACCGAGATCGGTCGTGATCCAGCGGCGACCGAGTTTTTCAGCAACGGCGGCTGTGGTGCCGGAGCCACCGAAGAAATCGAGAACTAGGCCGTTTTCTGGGCAAGAGGCTTGGATGATGCGCTCTAATAACTTTTCTGGCTTTTGAGTTCCGTATCCAACTCGCTCAACTGCTTGAGAATTAATACGAGGTATATCAACCCATAAATCAGATAACGGTGCGCCTTCCATTTCATCGAGATAACGTTTATACCTAGCTAATCCGTTTCTAGTGTAGTAAATACGATTCTCTGCCTCATGCCTCTGCATGGTTTGAATTGGACACCGCCAAATTCTCCTCAATCCGTTCCATTCATACTCATATCCTCCTCCTTGCAAACCAGCCGCAGTCAAATCTTGATCTTCAAACCGTCTATTATCTGCACCAATTTTTTGATAATGAGTTTCTAAATACTCACTATCGTACGGCTGATACTGCTGCCTCCAGAAGGTATTACTTGTTTTTGAATAAAACATAATGTTGTTATGAGAAATCCCCATTAACCCAGCATCACTATGTCCAGGTGCGCTTTTCCAAATAACATCATTTCTGAAATTATCTTTGCCAAAAATCTCATCCAAAACCAACTTCACATAATGCCCAACATGCCAATCCAAATGCACATAAATCGAGCCGCTATCACTCAACAACTCGCGCATTAAAATCAGTCTTGGCGTAATCATCGCCAAATAAGACGCCGTGCCATCAACCCAAGTATCGGAATAGGCAAACTGCTCAATCACCGTTGGCTTCTGCTCAAGCTCAACACCCGGCAAAGTAATTTTGGTACGGTAATCGGCTTTAGAATCAAACGGTGGATCGATATAAATCAAATCGACTTTGCCGCGTAAACTTGGCGTGTTCTCGTCACCCGCTAACAAGGCCGCCATTGCCAACAGGTTATCGCCGTAAATCAAACGGTTTTGCCAACCCCTATCCATGGCTTCGATTGGTCGGGTTACGCTATCGCTAACCCGAGCTACGCTTTTGAATAAATCATTCTGTGCCACATCTTTAGCTGGCAAAACCCATTCACGGGTTTGCAACCCCACCCGATGCCGACCTTCCAAACTTTCTAAAATTTTTTCTGCGACTTGCCGACCTTTGGCAACGATTTCGGGGAGTTGTTCGAGTAGTGATTTAGCCATGTATCTATCCAAAAATGGCTGGCCATGAAATCGACTCAACCACAAGTTCAATTAATTATTGAACAGATAATACAACAGAAAGTTTAACCAAAGACCAACAAAAACTTAACTTTCTGTTGATGAATGAAAAACTAGAATTTGCAAATCGATTACGTGATGCCATGCTTGCCGCAGGTTATGAGGCGAGACCTAGCGTATTGGAAAAAGGTTTTAACAGTCACTATTGGGGAACATCGGTGACTTTTCAGGCTGTATCCCGCTGGCTACGTGGCGAAGCCATCCCCTCTCAAGAAAAACTACAAGTCCTAGCCGACTGGCTAAAAATAGAACCGCACGCTTTACGTTTTGGCGAACAAGCCGCCGAATCGATTCGAGCTAAACGTAAACAATGGGAAGAAGCGCTGGATTTTCAGGAACGTGAAACTATCGAGCGTTATTTGAATTTACCGATAGAACAACGAAAATTGATCCGTGAAGTGATTAACACCTTCGCTGAGGTTTATCCAACTCCAGACAATAGCAATACTAAAATTGCTGATATTGCCTAAGCCTCAAGTCAAAAATCACTAACTTAAAAGCTCATCTACTAAGCCTGAATATTCGCTACAACAATCCAGCACTGGATTTTCTAGTGGTTGTGGTTACGAAAAGTAAGTGACTATTTTGCTAACATCTTGAAAATGCTGAAACTTGGCTTATGCCTAAACTCGCCGCGATTAATCGCTAACCTTTAATAAGCCGTTTCGTTATTAAAGTTTAATGCCGTATCATTTAATAACCAGATTCGTTATTAAAGGTTACCAATGAAGAAGTCTGATCTTTGCGCTGCGAGACAAAAGCTACTTGTTCCCATTGCCGATTATTCGGGGGCTTTTGGATTGGTGCCGCCGCCAACGCCGCTGTTTGTTCCTCTAACGGGAATGCATAACGAATTAATCCGCGCTCATGAAGCGTTGAGCGCTCTAAAAACCTTAACCGAACAACTGCCTAACCCTGATCTGGTGCTGCGAACATTGGATCGTCGAGAAGCGGTGCGAAGCAGCCAAATCGAAGGTACTCATGCTGACGTCAATGATTTATTGGCTTATGAGGCAACAGGGAGTGACGAAGGATTGCCGCCTGATGTCTTGGTAACCCTGAACTACGTCAAAGCACTGGATCATGGTCTTAAAAAAGTTCGAGAAATACAGAGCGTCACTGCGCTCAGCAATGAGCTGATTAAATCTTTACATGCTTATCTTATGGATGGCGTGAAAGATTTCAAAGGCATAGCTGGGGAATTTAGACCGATACAAAACTGGATTGGCAGTTTCAAAATTGATGACGCTCGGTTTGTGCCGCCACCAGCGAATAAAGTTCAAGATTGCATGAATGACCTTGAGTCTTTCCTGCAATACACGCCTAGCGAAGAGGATCAAATGGTGGTTTCAATCGTGCTGCGAATGGCAATCGCACACGCACAATTTGAAACTATTCACCCTTTCATTGATGGTAATGGCCGAGT
The DNA here is from genome assembly GCA_945877625.1 of Methylomonas koyamae. Classification (GTDB taxonomy): domain Bacteria; phylum Pseudomonadota; class Gammaproteobacteria; order Methylococcales; family Methylomonadaceae; genus Methylomonas; species Methylomonas koyamae_C. The sequence goes on from CAMCSF010000054.1 coordinate 6,355, forward strand.
TGGGCGTTTATTGTTGCCGTTGATGTTGGCAGCCGAAGATTACCCGCCTATTTATTTGGCTGGATTCCTAAAATCGAATCAAAAGCTTTACTACGAAACATTGGTTGGTGTGCAGTTACAAGAAAAATGGAGTGAGTGGGTTAAGTTTTTTGCAACGGGTGTTGAAGAAGCGGCACGCGAATCGATGCTGACAGCAAAAGCCTTACTTGCTGTGCTTAATCGTTGGCAAATAGCGGTCAATGCGCTTGGGCTTCGGACAGATTCTGCGATCAATCGACTGCCGGAATTATTAATTGCCCATCCGGTGATGACAGTGAACCAAGTTAAAACCCTGCTGAATATTTCATTTCCTACCGCCAATGCTGCCTTATCCAAATTAAATGAAATGGGAATTGTTGTGCAGACCGATAGGCAAAGAAATCGGACGTTTATCGCAACGGAAGTGATAGCGCTATTAGACAAGCCGCAATAAGCAGCATTATCTACTCAATAGATAAGTAGTTAAAATGACGCACTCCCCTCGCCCAGCCTATCGCCGAGGATTTTTACCTAAGAGTATCAACGGTCAATTATGAAAAAACTTGGCAGTATCAAACAGAAAAACAAGCTATCTATAGGCAGTATTTTATATTTAGGCTGCAGCTTACTAACTGACGCTGAAGCCGCAACGCCAGCACCGACTTACACTCGCGCCCCGATGGCGGCTTATAACTTCATGATGCAAGACCCGCTACTGGGTAACAGCTATGAAAAACCGGTCTGGAATCTGCACGATAGCTTAGGTCTACCTGAATGGTTATCGGTGGGCGTGGAGCAGAGAACCCGTTATGAATCATTAGCCGATAGCTTTAAGCCTTCGCAAGCCAGCCCAGCGCCTAAATCAGCGGGTGGCGATCAGATGATAGCCTTGCAAACCGATATTTGGATTCAAGCGAAACTGAATAACTTCCGCTTTGCTACCGAGTTTTTGGATGCCAGAACCACCGGACAGGATTCCGGCGGCAAAAATGCGGTGCCGTATCCGATTAATAATTCATCAGCTGATACTTTCGATTTTGCTCAAGCCTATGTTTCATGGGCAGATCAAAATGCATTTTTTAGCGGCTTAGGCGCAGAAGTCAAAGTCGGTCGGCAAACCATGGATTTGGGCAGTCGCCGCTTGGTTGCCAGACCGATTTTCCGTAACACGGTTAATAATTTCACTGGTATCAGAACCCGCGTGATTGATTATGACAACTGGCAGTTCAACGCTTTTGTCACCATGCCAGTGCTGCGTTACCCCAATTACAACTCGATTACCCCAAATCAAAATCTGCAAAACCACGCGCAGTGGGATCAAGAAGATACCCATACTTGGTTTTCGGGCGGTATTTTGGAAGGCACAAAAGTCTATAAAAACATCAACGCTGAAGTTTATTTATACAACTTAGATGAAGGCGATAGCTCCAGAAATCCGACTCGTAATCGTCGTTATTTCACCCCTGGGATTCGGGTTTATCAAAAGCCCTCTAAAGGTAATTTCGACTTTCAAGCGGAGGGCATGGGGCAGTTTGGTACCGTTAATCTCAGCACCAGCAATAACACCCAACAAAACCACGAAGCTTATTCATCGCATATCGAAGCGGGTTATAGCTTTGACTTACCTTGGTCACCCCGTTTTTTCTTAGAACATGATTACGCCAGCGGTAATAAACATCCAGGTACTAGCACTGATAAGCGCTTTGACCCTCTATACGCAGCACTCGACTTTGATTTTGGCCCTGGCGGTATTTATCAAGCCTTTCAACGTAGCAATATCAATTCACCGGGTTACAAACTGGAATTTGCACCGCATAAAGATGTTTCATTCAAATTAAACCAACGCTTAGTTTGGCTGGCGACAGGCGCTGATAGCTGGGGCGGTGCATCATGCTCAAACTATTCACCGTGTTTATCAAAAGGCCATGGTAGTTATGTCGGCGATCAAATCGGCGTTACCGGACGCTATAACTTCAACAGCAGTTTGAACTTTGATGCTGGTTGGTATCACTTGATCAAAGGCGACTTTGCCAAAACCGCAAAATCAACCGTCACTGGCGCCAATAATGTCAGCACACCGGGCGCAGATACGGATTTCTTTTATGTGCAAAGTCAGCTTAGATTTTAAAGGGCGCTTTTTATGTTGAAAAAACACTTAATCCGCTGGCTGGCTTTGCTCAGCTTGGCGCTCGTTAGCAATAGCCTGTTGGCAGCCACCACTTTGGTAGCGGTTGCCGCCAACTTCAGCAAACCAATGACCGAAATCGCTGCCGAATTTGAAAAAACCACTGGCCATAGCGCTAAATTATCATTCGGCTCGTCGGGTAAATTTGTTTCGCAAATGGAAAACGGTGCGCCGTTTGAAGTTTTCTTGTCAGCCGATGAAAGCGGCCCCGAAAAACTGGAACAAAGCGGTTTTACTGTCAGCGGCACGCGCTTTGTCTATGCGTTGGGTAAATTGGTTTTATGGTCGGCAACCGACAATTACGTTGATGGCCAAGGCAAACTATTGAGCAATGGCACTTTTAAACATATCGCCATCGCCGACCCAAAACTGGCTCCGTATGGCGCGGCGGCGGTTGAGGTGATCAAAAATCTTAATCTATCCGACAAGCTCAAACCGCTGCTGGTTCAGGGTGAAAACATCGCGCAAACCCAACAATTTATCAGCACCGGCAATGCTGAATTAGGCTTCATCGCTTTATCGCAAGTCTATGAAAACGGCAAAATCAGCAGTGGTTCGGGTTGGATTGTCCCCGACCAGCTACATGCTCCGATTCGGCAATCAGCGGTGTTATTAAACTTAGGTGCAGAAAACCCAGCTGCTCAAGCTTTGTTGAGCTTTTTGAAATCAGCAACGGCTAAAGCGATTATTAGCCGCTATGGTTACGACTTAGCTCAATAAACTCTGATTATGCTTAGCCCCAGCGACCTCGATACCTTATTCCTGACCCTAAAACTCGCCAGCCTTGCCACTTTGATTATGTTGCTGATTGGCACGCCGCTGGCTTGGTGGCTGAGTCGTACTCAGTCGGTTTGGAAAGGCGTGATTAACGCTATCGTCGCGTTGCCGTTGGTGCTACCGCCAACGGTGTTAGGTTTTTACCTACTGTTGGCGATGGGGCCGCATGGCGCGATTGGGCAATTGACGCGCTGGCTAGGGATTGGCGGCTTGCCGTTTACCTTTAGCGGCTTGGTGTTGGCTTCGGTGTTGTATTCATTGCCGTTTGTGGTGCAGCCTTTGCAAACTGCATTCGCGGCGATTGATCAACGCTGGCTGGATACCGCCGCGACGCTACGCGCCAGCCATTTGGATAGCTTTTTTAGCGTGATTTTGCCGCTGGCGAAACACGGTTTTTTAAGCGCCAGCGTATTGGGTTTTGCTCATACGGTCGGTGAATTTGGCGTGGTGTTAATGGTCGGCGGCAATATTCCCGACCAAACCCGCGTGGTGTCAGTGCAAATTTATAACCATGTCGAAGCTTTGGAATATAGCCAAGCGCATGGTTTGGCGGCGGTGTTATTAGTGTTTTCGTTTAGCGTGTTGCTGGTGCTGTATAGCGTCAATCACAAACGTTTAGGTGATTTAAGATGATGCACTGCCAATTCCAAGTCGATTACGGTTCGTTTCAATTAGCACTGGACTTAAAGTTGCCGAATCGCGGCGTCACCGTGTTGTTTGGCGATTCTGGTTCAGGAAAAACCAGTCTGTTACGCTGTATTGCAGGCTTACAAACCGCTCAATACGGCCATTTACAAATTAACGGCAAGCTTTGGCAAAACAGCGATAAAGGCGTTTTTCTGCCAGCTCATCAACGACCTTTGGGTTATGTGTTTCAACAAGCCAACCTATTCCCGCATTTAACCGTTGCTGAAAATATCCAATTTGGGATTAAGCGACTCGATAAAACGACAGCGAAAGCCAATCTCGGTGAATTGATAGCTCTATTGGGAATTGAGGATTTGCTAAATCGCTTACCAGATAAATTATCCGGCGGTGAACAACAACGGGTGGCGATTGCTCGGGCTTTGGCTTTAAGTCCTGAAATTTTGCTAATGGACGAACCGCTGGCGGCCTTGGACTTTAAGCGTAAACAAGAAATTTTGCCTTACTTACAAAATTTGCAGCAGCGATTAGAGATTCCGGTGCTTTATGTCACGCATTCGCTAGAAGAAATGCTGCAATTAGCCGACCATATTGTGCTGATGAATCAAGGCAAGGTTGAAGCGTTTGGTAGCTTGTCGCAAGTGCTAAGCCGGATTGATTTGCCGCTGGCTAAACAGCGTGAGGCGTGCAGTGTTTGGCAGACCGAATTGTCAGCTCACGATGCGGATTTTCAACTCAGTGAAGTGAAATTTAACGGTGGCAGTTTGTCTTTACCGCGTCTTGATGCGGCCATCGGTAGCGCGGTGCGCGTGCAGATTTATGCGCGTGATGTCAGTGTTTGCTTAGAAAAGCCACAAGCCAGCAGTATTTTGAATATTTTACCGGCCAAGATTGAGCAGATTAGTGAGGCTGATGGCGGACAAACCGTGGTGCAGTTGCGAGTCGGCGATCAAACTTTATTGGCGCATATCACGAGTAAGTCGAAACAGCTGTTGGGGCTGAATCAGGGAATGGCGGTTTATGTGCAGATTAAGGGGAGTTCGGTGTTGAATAATTCAAAACCAGTCAATTAAGTAGAAATAGATTCTGGATGCTCTTTAAGCCATTGTTTTAAAAATCATTCATCAGCATGTCTTTATGTGGCCGACCTGTTTTAGGTTTAAGCATTTCAGCCGCCAATTCCGTCCCAAAAAGCTCGGGTAACACTTCAGAGGCTGGACGCATCCGTTGAAAATCGACTTCTGTTAGCTCTCGAACTTCGCCATTCGCATCAGTTAATGGTTGTTGGTTTTCCATATTTACGAGCCTCTCTAAAAAAAACATCACATCTTATGCGTCGTAATATTCAACCCCGCCTGCTGATAATAGCGATAGCGTTCACGTCCGGCTTGTTTACTGGCTTCGCTACCATCGAGAATTTCCAGAATTCGTTCAGTCGGTGATTGCGTCGGTGGGTATAAGGTTGAAAGATTAACCACCACCGCTTGCCAGCCGTCAGGAATCGGCTCGCTGCCGATTAAGATGGTGTTTTTATATTCCGGCAGCGACCCAGTGTAAATTTGGTGGGGAATAAAACTACCAGCGCGGAAAGTCCATAACAGTTGATCGACTTGCTTGGCTTGCTCGGCAGAATCAGTCAGCACATAGCAAAAACAGCCGCTACGGTAGGCTTTTTCAATCAGCTTGCAAGCGAAGTCTTGGCGCTCGTGTTGTGACTGCGAGGCCAAGACATAAAAGCTAACTTCAGCCAGCACGGTTAATCAAATATTGGCTTAACAATGGCACTGGGCGACCGG
>CAMCSF010000055.1 GCA_945877625.1 Methylomonas koyamae
GCCGCTAGACAATTCTAATTTAGCGACTTGGCTTAACATCACCGCACCTGCATTGAGATTACTGGTCGGGATTGACAGACGTTCTAGCACGCTTAAATCTTGACGACCGGCGGTTGCCAATTTCACCACGATGGGAATCTGCCGTTGCGTTAAGTTCAGCTTAGGCAAAGACATATCGTAATCACCCAAGGTGGCAATCCGTAAGGTTTCGGCAATCGCCGCGCTAGTCACCCCTAAATCAGCTGCGCGAGCAAAATCAGGATGAACTGCGATTTCTGGTCTTACCAAAGACGCGCTGGAGGCAACATTGCCTAAGCCTGAAATGGTTCTTAAGTCACGCTCCACATTGCGAGCGGCGGTATTCAATGCTTGTGGATCATCGCCACTCAATACCAACACATATTTTTCGCCTGATGAGGCTAAACCGACTTTGGTTCGCACCCCTGGCAAAGCTTGTAAGGCTTGGCGGATGTCTTGCTCAATCACTTGTTTACGCATCGGACGCTGTTGGCGATTGGCTAATAACACGGTTAAAGTGGCTTTTCGCACTTCGCCATTGCCGGATTTGTTAGCGCTCATTGGGTCGCTACCAGCCGTGCCCGCACCAATCGTGGTGTAAATGCTATTCACATAAGGCACCGCTTTAACTAACTGTCGCGCCGCCTCTGCTGAGGCTTGGGTTTGCGCCAAGGTTGAGCCGGGTGGCAGTTCGACAAAAACTTGAGTTTGCGGGTTGTCATCGGGAGGAATAAAGCCAGTCGGTAACAGTGGAATCAATAAAATAGAGCCAACAAAAAACGCGCCCGCACCGAGCATGGTGGTTTTGCGATGCTTTAAACACCAAGCCGCCATTTGCATATAAACCGTCATTAAACGGCCTTGAGCTGGCGCTTGATGATGATTATTTTTCAACAAATAAGCCGACATCATCGGCGTTAACATTCGTGCAACCACCAAAGAGGCCATAATCGCAAACGCCGCTGTCCAGCCAAATTGTTTGAAAAACCGCCCGGCGATACCGCTCATAAAAGCCGTCGGTAAAAACACGGCCACTAATGAAAAAGTCGTGGCAATTACGGCAAGGCCAATTTCATCCGATGCTTCCATCGCTGATTGATAAGCGGATTTGCCCATTTGTTGATGGCGGACAATGTTTTCGACTTCGACAATCGCATCGTCAACCAAAATCCCAATCACCAACGATAAAGCCAGCAAGGTGACCACATTCAAAGAAAAGCCCAGATATTGCATGCCAATAAAGGCTGGAATTACCGATAAAGGCAAAGCGACCGCCGAGATAAAAGTCGCTCGCCAATCCCGCAAAAACAACCAAACTACCAAAACCGCCAACAAGCCGCCTTCGTAGAGCATGGTCATCGAGCCATGAAATTCCTCCGAAACCACGGTCACGAAGTCAAAGGCTTCGGTCATTTCAATATCAGGATTGTTGGCGCGAATCTCAGCCAAAGCTTTTTTCACCCCTTCGCCGACTTCCAATTCACTCGCGCCACGGCTACGCGTCACTTCGAAACCGACCACCGGCTTGCCGTTTAACATCGCTAAACTGCGAGGCTCGGCAACGCTGTCAGTAATGCTGGCGATTTGTTCCAAACGAATTTTGCGACCGTCGGCTAAAGCCAGTTGTATTGGCTTTAATTCATCGACCGAACGGACATTGCCTAAAGTGCGAACCGGTTGCTCGCCGCTGCCTAAATCGGTTCTACCGCCCGCGCTTTCTTGTTGGACTTGGCGCAGTTGGCGGGAAATGCTGGCGGCACTAATCCCCAAAGCTTGTAATTTCACTGGATCCAGCGCAATCGATACTTCGCGACTCACGCCACCGACTCGATTGACCGTACCGACACCGCGAACACTGAGTAAGCGTTTGGTGATCGTATCTTCAACAAACCACGACAAAGCTTCGGTATCGCGCTGTGATGAGGCGACGGTAAATGCCAAAATCGGTGAGCCAGCGACATCTAATTTACCCACCACCGGATCGCGCAAATCGCCTGGCAAATCGGCGCGCACTTTAGATACTGCTGAACGAACGTCATCAACCGCTTCCTGCACCGGTTTTTCCAAGCGAAATTCAGCGGTAATGCTCACGCTACCATCTTGCACTTTGCTGGTGATATGTTTTAAGCCTTGTAAGGTGGCAATTGAGTTTTCGATTTTACGGGCGACATCGGTTTCTAATTGCGATGGCGAAGCACCGGGTAAGCTGGCGGTGACGGTAACCGTCGGTAAATCAAGGTCGGGGAAGTTTTGAATTTTCATCGATTGAAAACTCAACATGCCGGCAAAACTCAGCATCACAAATAACATTAATGCTGGAATTGGATTGCGGATACACCAAGCGGAAACATTCATGGCGCCACCACCTTAACGCTGTCGCCATCGGCTAAAAATGCCGCGCCACTGGCAACCAAACGATCACCGCTATTGATGCCACTGATGATTTCAATGCGGTTATCCTGTCGACGTCCTAATTGCACTTTGATTTGGTTGACTTTGGCCAAATCGCCATTTTGCTCCGACAAACGAAACACATAACTAAAACCTTCGCGCAACGACAAAGCTTCTTGCGGCACGGTCAAGGCATTGCTGCTGCTTAATTCAAATTCACCGCGCGCAAACATGCCGGCTCGAAAACCTTGCTCGGCGGCATGGGCTAAGTCGACATACACCAAACCGTTGCGACTTTGAAAATCCAGACTCGGCGCTAAAGCACGAATTTTGCCGATCGCCGTGCCAACATCCGGCACAGTCACCGAAACCGCGAGTTCGGTTTTTAATTGGCTCATTTCAGACGCGGTGACTTCGCCGCGCCATTCCAAACGATTTTGGCGAATCAAGCGAAATAATTCCTGACCCGGTGCGGCCACTGCGCCTAAAGTCGCGCTTCGACTGGAGATAACCCCATCATCGCTGGCCAGCACTTTGGTGTGATGCAAGCGTACCAATTGCGCATCTAACGCTGCTTTTGCTGAAGCCACCCGAGCTTCAGCGGTTTTTTCACTGGTGAGATATTGGCCAACTTGCTGGGCACTAAGGGCAATTGAACTGGAAATTTTGCGGGCGCGGTCGGCGTTTAAGCTGGCATCAGCATGAGCGGCTTGGGCTTCGGCTAATAATGCGCGGCTTTGGGCAACTTCGGCTTGAACGCTGTCATCGGCAAATAGCGCTAAGACTTGGCCTTTGCGAACTTTGTCACCGACTTGAGCATTAACCGAAGCCAATCTTAAACCGCTGACTTCCGCACCAATAATCGCCTCTTGCCAAGCCATAATCGAACCGTTGGCTGACAGGATTTGCGGTAGAGTGCGTAATTCTGGCTCAATCACCGTCACGCTTAACGTGGGGCGGGTGGTGGTCGATTGAGCTTTTGGAGGTTCGGATTTGCTGCAAGCTGTAGTGAGTGCGATGATTAGGATAAATGGGGTTAGGGCGTAGCGAGGGGATGGCGTCTTCATGGTCCTTGAGTCATTGTCCGTGTTGATAATGGCAGTAATTATAAACGTAGATTCGTTTACAACTTTCAACAATTAAGGGCTGAAAACGGTTTTTTAAAGCTAAAACCCAGTTGATTACTAAAGAATTTCATCCTGCAGTTGAAATCGGCAATTATCTTGGTAACCTGTATCAAATTGCTTTAATCCCGATTAATTTACGAACAGAAACACAGAGTCCAATATGAAAACATTAAATAAAAAAATTAAAAAAAATGTGACGTTGATTTGTTTCGGCGCTTTACTTTCGACATTTGGCGCTGCTTGGGCTGAATCTGATATGCAGCTTCAAGAAAAAGCCCTGAAAGCGCGTGAGTTAATTCGTCGGGGTGAAATGGGCGATCATGCAGAACACGCTAATCACACAGAAAACGCCGATCCAACTTTAGGTTATCGCGGGGTTTTCTACGGTTACTTGCCATGCGATGAAAAAGATTGCGATGGTTTGAAGCTGACTATGTCATTGAAACAAAAAAATAACTATCTGATCGTTAGCCAGTATGCTAAATCATCTAGCCGAGAGTATTTCGAAAAAGGTAAATACGTATGGGATGAGAAAACCAAAATTGTCTCATTAACGCCAAATAACAATGCCCCTAAACGCCAATTCAAAATCGAAGATCAGGCGGCTTTAGTGTTGCTTAATAGCGATGGCTCGATCCCGACTCGAAACAAAGACGATTACACATTAACTCGTAACGATAGTGATAAATCAAAAACTCGTGAAGTGCATATTCACTAAAACTTCCTAATTTCCCTGCCTGAATAAGGGTATGAATTGCTTCGTACCCTTTCCATCATTAGTTCCACTTTTCCATCCAGCTGATTTTTTTACTCAGATTTACTGACTGATGTGTCTGTTAACACGCTAATTTCGTTTAGCAATCATCAACTGATTTTGTCAGCCATGATTGTTGGTTGACTGTGATTCTGCTAATCGTAATTATGGGTTACAGCTTAGCTGTCATTGAGTTTCGATTAATTAAGTTTGTGAAAAAAGTTAAAGAGGATGTGTTTTTGTTTTGATAAATAATGTAAAACTTAGTTATTTTTTGAAAAATAATAGACCAGTCCGCTCAAGTTTTTATTAAAATCCAGGTTTAAGATTAAATCAGGATTTGATGTTTATGTTTAAACGGCGCAGACTAAACTGGGCGGTGTTATTGGCAGTAGCGGGATGTTATCCAGCTTATGCACAAGACCCGGGTGCAGTTTTGAAAAATATTCAACAAAATCAAATTGGCGAACAACTCGAACTAAAGCCTCAGGAAAGTCAGTCAGAGCTTGATAACACAGTGGTGATTAAATCGCTAAAATCGACCGAAATCCATAGCCCTTTACTGAACGATGAGTTAGCCGAGTATTGGGAAGATGAGTTGGGGCATTCTGTTAGCGCTGGTCAACTCAGTAAGTTTAAAGCTTGGGCTTGGGAAAGTTTCCGTCGTCACGGCTATTTGGCGTTTGTGACTACCGAACAGCGCGAAACTGCAGGTGAAACAATTTTAGTTACTAATGTAACAACGCCGACAATCAGCAAACTGGATTTTGCATTTTCGACACAGCGTTTGCCAGAAGATAAGCAAGATGATGTCAAAGATATGTATGTTGATAGTTTCAAGGTTGGCGATGCGGTCGATATTTTGGCGTTAGAAAGTCAGATTCAACAGGCTAATTTTTATTTGCCGATAGAAATGGATGCCAATATTAAGCAAACGACGCCGGATCATGTTGATGTGACTTTGAAAGTCCGTGATGTACCGGAAGCAAGTGTAGGGCGTTTTTTGGGTGCTACGGTTCAGGCTAATACCTTTGGTTTAGAGCAATATGGTCGTTTTCAGGCCACAGGCACCGCAGCGTTTGAAGGCTTCACCCCGTTTTCTCAATTTAAGTTTTCTGGTCAACAATCGGAAGGCGTTTCTTATGGGCGCGGCGAATATGAGCTGCCGGTGGCTTTTCTGAAAGGTCAGGTACATGTTTATGGCAGTTATTCCGATTTTACCAGTGTCAAAAATAATAGCTCCGCCTCACAAGGTAATTCGACTGAATACGGCACTGGTATCTCGCATTTATTAGGCACTAATCGTTATGCGGCGTTTAAATCGCATCTGGATTTTTCGGCTAGACATACGGTGAATGAGTTGAAGCTAACCCGTCAGTCGTTAAGTGATTTAGAGTCGTATCAAGGTCGTTTAAGTTTTACCGCCGATAACAGCAAACTGGATACCGATCATTTTAATTTTGGGCTGACTTTTGTCGGTGGTCATTATAGTTCTGAAGATGCTCTTGGGTTTAACGGTGATTATGGCAAGTTAGAGCTCAACGGTCAGATTGAAAAAAATCTTTTGCCTGAACACGATATTTTATTATCGACCCGTTTTCGCGGTCAGTTATCGACCACTAATTTGAATAGCTATGACATGATTTCTGTTGGTGGTACTAACGGCGTTCGTGCTTATACGACAGTCGATGGTTTAGCCGATCAGGGTGGGGTTGTTTCGGTTGATTTGTATCATCGTTTCGCTAATCAGCAATATGCCGGTATTTTCTACGACGCCGGTGTCGTTAAGCCATTTAAGAATGCGCCGATAGACCAAAACGGTCAATACGTGTTGCAAGGGGTGGGTGCTCAATACGGTGGTAGTTATCAGAAACTGTCTTATAACTTTTATGTGGCTAAGGCTACAGGCTCTTATGAGAACTACTATGAAGGTAACTCAGAATCTGTGCCTGGTAACTGGCGTGTCAATGGTTCTTTGTCTTATTCGTTTTAATTTTTAAGGCACTGGTGACGGTCGGATTAACCTAATTAGTAATCCGACCTTAACCATTCAGCTTATTTCAACAAGCCAAACTATTTACACAGATTGGCAATCAAACTGCTTAGGCCAGTCTTTATAATTAAACACCTGTCCTTCTAAGCGTACTTTTTCAATTGCCGCCAAATCTAAATCGGCATACACCCATTGAATTTGATTGTATTCGCCAATCGACAAAATGCCATTATTCGGAAAGCCTCGATCAACTGGGGTATAAATCGCCGCCGCGCCGCAATTGACATCAACTGCTTCTGACCATTCCGCATTACCCACCAAGCTGGCTTGCACCACATAGCATTGATTTTCCAACGCTCGCGCCTGACAGCCAATCCGCACCCGATAATAACCAGCTTCGGTGTCCGTACAGCTAGGCACTAAAATCAAACTCGCACCGCGTTCGGCTTGTTGACGGGCGTAATGGGGAAATTCGCTGTCGTAGCAGATATTGATCGCGACTTTGCCAAACACGGTATCAAATACTTTAATCGCCAAGCCGCGCGAAATATGCCATTGCTCGTTTTCAAAACGGGTCATGGTCAATTTTTCTTGGAAATCGACATCGCCTTGTGGAGTAAAGAAATAAGCGTGATTGTGAAACTCGCCATTGTCATGCAACACAGGAAAGGTGCCGGCTTGAATATAAACTCGATGTTCGCTGGCTAAGCCGCTAAACAAAGCCAAGTAATCGTCTTTCAAACTTTGCAAAGCGGTTAATTGTTCGGATAACGACGAATAAACCGCTTTCGGAAACAGCGAAGCCAGCTCCATGCAAGCGTATTCGGGAAACAGCAAAATATCGGCTTGATTGCTGGCAGCGTCTGCCACCCAGCGGCGGGTTTTAGCTTCAAAGTTAGCCCAGTTTTCTAAGAAGCTGATGTCATATTGGGCAGTAGCGATTCTAGGCATGATCTTCCTTTAACCAAAAAGTCATCGGTTTTGGGGTTTCTTGTTCATCGTCCAAGTCTTTCCAGGTGTATGTGGTTTTTAACTCAGGATGTTTGAAGTAGCGGCGTTTGTTCCAGAAAGCATCCAATGGCACGTATTCAGCCGGACGGCGAGGGTGATCAATCGGGCGTTCCACACAGCAGAAACAAAGATGTTTAAAGCCACCTAAATCAGCGGCATGAGCTTCGCGTTGTTCAAAAAACCGTACGCCAATTCCTAAACCGCGATGGTTTTTGTTTAATACCGATTCGCCGCAATAGAAGATGTCATCAGGATTGTAGCCATTTTCGATAAACGGTTTTTTCACTTCATCGGTTTCGTATTTCATCGGAATGGCTGTAGAGGCGCCGATAATTGCTTCGCCATCAAAGGCCAGCACAATCACGCTTTCTGGGCAGTCGATATAAGTTTGCAGGTATTTTTTTTCGTATTCGTAATCGCCATCGTATAGATAAGGAAAATCGCGAAAGACTTCAATTCTAAGCCGGGCAAGTTCAGGGATGTATTTAACTAAAGCATTGCCACTTAAGCGTTCAATGCGAATATCGTTAGACATGCGTGGTTCTCATGGTTAAAAAATTAAATTTAGATACTTGCAGCAATGTGTTGTAAGCCACAAATAATCCAAGCTCAATTGTACAATAGACGATTATTGGTTTTGTTTATCTATTGAATATGTCGATTTTAAGAGGGTTATTAGCCGGCGCAGTGTTAGCGTCAAATCTTTGTTTAGCGGATTCTGGGGTGTTGCCCGACCCAGTCAAAACCCCGGGTGAGGTGATGACGACTGATGCTAATCAGATCTGTCGTCGTGGCTATTCAAAAAGCGTGCGCCATGTCACTGAATCAGTGAAACGCTTGGCTTATGAAAGTTATGGCATTACTTCGCGGCAACCCGGCGAATATGAAGTCGATCATTTAATTAGCCTTGAATTGGGTGGCTCGAATTCAATCAAAAATCTATGGCCAGAATCGTTTGTTACCCAGCCCTTAAATGCCCATGTCAAAGATGAATTGGAAAACAAATTGCACGATTTGATTTGTTCTAACCAATTGCCGGTCGCTCAAGCCCAACGAGAAATCGCCAGTAACTGGATTCAGGCTTATGAAAAATATGTTGGCCCACTGCCAGACGGTAGCCAGAAAAAATTCCAACGTGCTTTGCCCGCACCGAAACCACAACCATTACTGGGCTTAATCTCAGGTGAGAAAGCCCCGCTTGCCAAAGGCGCTTGTCCCGATAGTGCGCCAATTAAAGTCTCAAAAAACGGTATTTATCATTTAATCAATGATTCAAATTACGACCGAACCAAAGCCAAGCATTGTTTTGATTCTGCGGCGGCTGCCGAATTAGCCGGTTTTAGAGCACCTAAATAAACAAAGCCCGTCGGCTTATTAAACTATTCAACAGGGATGTTGAAGGTTTATCCAAAAAACACGCTCAAATCTAAAAAGACAAAATCGGGGCATTTGTTCCTCAAAAACCGATGCAGTCCGTATAATGTCTGATTATGTTGGAATCTCTAAGGGCGCAAATGTCCACAACAATGAATAATACAAACAACCTTATCCCAAGCCGATTACAAAGCATTATCGATAATCAACAGCAGCATCTACTCAAACATGGCTTAAAAGGCATTGAAAAAGAAAGTCTGCGGATTAGCGCCCAAGGTGATATTGTTCAAACCCCACATCCTAAAGCCCTCGGTTCGGCTTTAACTCATCCTTACATCACCACTGATTATTCCGAATCTTTGTTGGAATTTATCACGCCACCGTTTGCCGAGATAAAGGAAACTTTGGCTTATATGCACCAGATTCATCAATTCGTTTATCCGCATTTGGACGATGAAATGTTGCTGGCAACCAGTATGCCGTGCGGGATTGAAGGTGATTTAAGTGTGCCGATTGCTGAATACGGTTCCTCTAATATTGGCAAAATGAAGCACGTTTATCGTAAAGGTTTATGGCACCGTTATGGCCGCACCATGCAAGCGATTGCTGGGATTCATTTTAATTACTCGGTTCCCGAAGCGCTGTGGCCAATATTGCACAAACACAGTGGCAGTGACAGCAGCTTGGAAGCCTTTATTTCTGAAGCTTATTTTGGCTTGATTCGCAATTTTCAGCGCCAAGGTTGGTTGATGTTGTATTTGTTCGGTGCGTCGCCAGCAATCTGCAAAAGCTTTTTCAACAGTCGCCCGCAATTAATGCAAGAATTTGAGGCGTTTGATGAACACACGGTTTATCACCCTTATGCGACTTCGTTGCGGATGAGCGATATTGGTTATAAAAGTAAAAATCAGGCCGGTTTAAAAATTGATTACAACTCGTTGGATGGCTATGTTTACAGTTTGAGTGCAGCGATTAATACCCCGTATCCTGAATATCAAGCGATAGGGGTTAAAGTCGATGGCGAATATCAGCAACTTAACGCCAATATTCTGCAAATCGAAAACGAGTTTTACAGCACCATGCGCCCCAAGCAAATCGCTAAATCCGGTGAAAAACCGACTTTAGCGCTAAAACGTCGTGGCGTGTTGTATGTCGAAATGCGTTCCTTGGATTTGAACTTGTTTAACCCGATTGGCATCGACGAAAGCACCGCGCGTTTTATCGAAGCCTTTTTGTTGAGTTGTTTGTTACACGACAGCCCAGCGCAAGCTAATGTCGAATTCCAAATCAATAACAGCAATCAGTTATTAGTGGCGAATCAAGGCCGCAAGCCGGGTTTGATGCTCAATAAAAACGGTGAACCGATTAGTTTGCAAGCTTGGGCTAACCAGATTTTGACCGCCATGCAGCCGATTTGTGCATTGTTGGATCAAGGCAGCATCGATAAACCCTATCAATTAGCCTTGCAACAACAGTTTGCGGTGGTCAAAAATCCAGCCTTAACCCCATCGGCAAAAATTCTGGCTTGCATGAAAGAAAACATCCAAGAGTTTGGCTGTTTTGCCACCAATACTTCGGCTTTGCATAAACACTATTTTAAAGCCCAACCGCTGGCGCCGGATGTATTGCAAGCATTTGAAACCCAAGTCAGTAATTCTCAGCAGAAACAACGCGAAATCGAAGCCAATGACCAGCTGAGTTTCGACGATTTCTTAAACCAATATTTCGCCCAAAGCTAACATCATGACTGCATTTGACCTAAGCGCCGCGCAAACCGAATTGCACGGCAAAAATCCCCGCACTATTTTAAAGACCGCCTTGGCTAATTTTGACAATATCGCGATTTCGTTTAGCGGTGCTGAAGATGTGGTGTTAATCGACATGGCCTTGCAACTAGGTAAATCGGTGCAAGTGTTTTGTTTGGATACCGGTCGTTTACATCCTGAAACCTACCGTTTTATCGAACAAGTGCGTCAGCATTATCAAATTGAGATTGAGGTATTAAGCCCTGATCGTGAGCAATTGGATGCTTTTGTTAAACAAAAAGGCTTGTTCAGTTTTTATGAAGACGGTCATCAACAATGCTGCAGCATTCGTAAAGTAGAGCCTTTACGTCGAAAATTAGCGGGATTAGAGGCTTGGATTACCGGTCAACGTAAAGATCAAAGTCAGGATACCCGGGGTGATATTCCTGAGGTGCAATTAGATACTGCATTTTCATCTGCCGATAAGCCATTGATTAAGTTCAATCCTTTGCTTAACTGGAGTTCGGCGCAAGTTTGGGATTACATCGAAGCTTATCAAGTACCGTTCAACAGCTTGCATAACCAAGGCTTTATCAGTATCGGTTGTGAGCCGTGTACCCGTCCAGTATTACCGAATCAGCATGAAAGAGCAGGGCGCTGGTGGTGGGAAGATGCCGCTAAAAAAGAATGCGGTTTGCATGGTGGCAACGTCAAAGGCAAATAATCGGGCGCATAAAAAAGCCCCACAATTTGAGCAAATTGTGGGGCTAAGAGTGTGCAGTACTATGAAAACTGCTTGCTTAACAAGGAGGTAAAACGATAAAGCTTAGGCTTCGACAGAATCTGCAAAGTCCAAATTGCTGATCAAAGAGGCCGCACCAAATAAGGTGGTGGAGATGATAAATGCGCCAGATACAAAGCCGAAAATACCTGTTACAAACAGTAAGCCGGTTGTGATGTCTCTATATTTGTTTGATTCGTTCATCTTCTTTTCCTCTTTTTCAAATTAATCTCTTTAAGTTGGGTATAGTTTAGTTGTTGTTCTTGGTATTGACAATATAGCTACTCATTGATGAATTGTTTCTTATTAGTTGATAATTGACTGTATTGATTGCAACTACCTTAAAGCCCTATCTGTTTACGTCATAGTCATCATGGATAAATTCAATAATATGCAGGTGTTTTGCCGTATCGTCGAACTGGGCACTTTTTCAGCGGTTGCCAAAGAGTTGAAGTGTTCCAACATGATGATTAGCAAATACATGGCGCAGTTAGAAGCCTCGCTGGGCGTGATGTTGCTGAATCGAACCACGCGTAGTTTGAGCCTGACCAGCGCCGG
>CAMCSF010000056.1 GCA_945877625.1 Methylomonas koyamae
TTGGCGCGACACAGTGATTTAATTATTGCCGTAGGTGGTGACGGCACCTTTCTCAGCGCTTCGCGTGCGGCGGCTGATTATGAAGTGCCAATATTAGGCGTCAACTTGGGGCGATTGGGGTTTCTGGTGGATATTTCACCCGAACAACTATTAAGCCAGTTAGATGCGATTTTGGCGGGTCATTACAAAACCGAGCAACGACATTTATTGATTACCCAGATTATTCGTGATGACCAAGTCATTCATCAGCAAACTGCCGTTAATGAAGTGGTGGTGCATCGCTGGGTGACGCCGAGCATGATCGAAATTGTCACCAGCATTGATGGCGTTTATCTCAACACCCAGCGTTCGGACGGTTTAATCGTTGCCACGCCGACCGGATCAACCGCCTATTCCTTATCGGCGGGCGGGCCGATTTTACATCCCGGTTTACACGCCTTGGTATTAGTGCCACTCAATCCGCATACCTTATCGAATCGACCAATAGTGATTGATGACAACGTCGAAATCGAAATTCGCTTTAGTCACACCAAGCAAATCAACGCCCAAGTCACTTGCGACCATTTAGAAATTCCCGATGTGCGCTGTAGTGACCAGATTGTGATTAAAAAAGCCGATAAAGCCATCACCATCTTGCATCCCGAAGACCACGATTTTTTCCATATTCTTAGAAGCAAACTCAACTGGAGCGGCGGTAACCCCGCCTGATGACATGCTGATTAACTTAAATATTATCGATTTAGCGGTTGTAGACTCATTGGATTTAGAGCTGGAACCGGGAATGACGGTTTTGACTGGTGAAACAGGCGCAGGTAAGTCTATTTTATTAACTGCGCTGGGTTTGGCGCTGGGTGATCGCGCCGATTCAGGCTACGTTCGTCCCAACTGCAAACGCGCGGAAATTATTGTCGAATTTGATTTAGCCGATGAGCCGTTAGCCAAACAATGGCTGCTCGACCATGAATTAGATGATGAAAATCAATGCTTAATTCGCCGCACCGTCAGCGATGATGGTCGCTCCAAAGCCTATATCAATAATCGTCCGGTTAACCTGCAAACCCTGCAAAGTTTCAGCCGTTTATTAGTCGAAATTCACGGCCAACACGCGCATTTAACCTTGCTTGATGCCGACGAACAAGGCAATTTACTGGATGATTTTGCTGCCCACAAAGCCTTGTTAGATGAAGTAAACCAAAGTTTTAATGACTGGAAACTCGCCAATAAAACCCTAAAACAACTTTTAAAAGACAGTACCGATCAAGTCGAGCGTGAAGATTTGTTGCGTTATCAGCTCGATGAATTGCAACAGCTGGATTTAGAAAATTTTGATTATCCGGCCTTGGCTAATGAGCACAACAAACTCGCCAATCTCGGCAAAATCCTCAGCGTTGGTCAGCAACAACTCGACATTCTTTATGATAACGACCAACAATCAGTCGCCGAGATGCTGGGGCATTGCAGTCACGCGATTAGCGAATTAGCCGGCTACGCGCCCGAGTTGAACGGCATCGTTGAATTATTGGCCGACGCCGATATTCAAATCAGCGAAGCGGCTCAACAATTGCGGCGATTTTTGGACAGCCAAGAGGCCGATCCCCAGCAAATGCAATGGCTGGAAACTCAAATCGGTGTGATTCAAAACCTCAGTCGCAAACACAAAGTCAATGCCGAACAATTGCCAGAGCTCGCCACTCAACTAGCTCAGCAATTAGACAATATCACTCACAGCAGTGAGCGCATTGAAAGCTTGAATGCCGATTGCCAGCGATTATTGAAACAATACCAAAGCCGCGCCGAGCAATTAACCGCCAGTCGTCAACGTGCCGGAGTCGAGTTACAGCAGCGGATTTCCGACACCATTAAAGAATTAGGTATGCCGCACGGTGAATTTATTGTGGTGATTAAAGCGCATCCCTCCGTCGAGCCGCAACGCAACGGCAATGATACGGTTGAGTTTTTAGTCAGCACCAATCCGGGATTGCCGGCAAAACCGTTATCGAAAGTCGCGTCAGGTGGTGAATTGTCGCGGATTAGCTTGGCGATTCAAGTCACCACTAGCTGCGATAAAACCACGCCGACCATGATTTTCGACGAAGTTGATTCGGGGATTGGGGGTGGAATTGCTGAGATTGTCGGGCAAAAATTGCGGCGTTTAAGTGAAAGTCGGCAGGTTTTGTGCGTGACCCATTTACCGCAAGTCGCCTCACAAGCCCATCAACATTTATTTGTCGCCAAAAACCAGCAAGCGGCAGTGACCTCGTCAACCGTGACACGCTTAAGCGACGAGCAACGAATCAATGAGGTGGCAAGGATGTTGGGCGGGGTTACGATTACCGAAAACACCTTGGCACATGCCAAAGAAATGTTGCAATTAAATGACTAACTGACCTTAGCCAACGCTATCAGCATTGAGCAGATTGTTGGGTTGTCGATAAAAGCGGCATTGATATTGGCGCGACGATTGGCGACTTAACCATAAAAAACGCTAGGCTTTATTGCGATTTTTCCAGTTTAGTTTGACAAGCCAAGCAATATTGACAAGCAATTGCTTGGCGTCGGGCTTCGGGAATTGCTGCTCCGCATTCTTCGCAGTGCGTGGCTGATTCGCCGTTATAAAGTTTTTTGCGAGTTTGTTCGACAAATAACGCGGTCATTTCATCCATGCGTTCGACAATGGCGTCGGTGCCGCCGGCCCAAGCTGTTGACATAAATTCTCCTGCTTAGATCAAATCCAATTTCGCATACGCCAACATCAACCATTTAATCCCCGCATTACGGAAATTAATTTGTACCCGTTCTTGCTCGCCTTCGCCTTCAGTTTGTAACACCACGCCATCACCAAATTTTTCATGGCGCACTGCTTGGCCTAATTTATAACGGCTGTTGGAAACTGGGCCGCTGTTAAAACTTGGGGTGCTGGCAACCGGTCGCGTTACATTGGCGCGGATACGGATTTCTTGAATCGCTTCGGGCGGAATTTCTTTGATAAACCGTGATGGGCGCGGGTAGCTGTCTTTGCCGTATAAGCGTCGCGATTCGGCATAGCTGATATATAACTGCTGCATGGCGCGAGTGATACCCACATAGCATAAACGTCGCTCTTCTTGTAAGCGACCTGGGTCTTCGAAGGATTGTTGTGAAGGAAATAAACCTTCTTCAACCCCGACCATAAACACCACTTTAAATTCCAAGCCTTTAGCCGAATGCAAAGTCATTAACTGCACACAATCTTCGTCCGCATCGCCTTGCATTTCGCCGGCTTCCAAGGCGGCGTGAGTCAGGAATAAATCCAGTTCGCTAAGGTTTTCAGGGTTATTACTGTCGTAATCAAACAGCTTGGCGGCGTTAACTAACTCTTCCAAGTTCTCAACCCGAGTTTCGCCTTTGTCCTGTTTTTCTTTTTTGTACAGCTCAATCAAACCACTGGCTTCAATCACGTATTTGACGCTTTCAAACAGCGCTTGGTGATTAGCAGTTTCTTGGCTGAGTTTGTTGATTAAGTTTAAAAACCCCTGCAAAGCGCTGGAGGCTCTTGGCGGCAGGCGATTTTCTTGCAATAGGGTTAGCGATGCTTGCCAGAGTGAAACCGCATTGTCACGCGCCAGAATGCGCATATCGTCTAAGGTTTTAGCGCCAATGCCGCGAGTTGGGGTGTTGACGATGCGTTCAAACGAAGCGTCATCGTGTGGATTAGCCGATAAACGTAAATAGGCGAGGGCGTTTTTAATCTCCATCCGCTCAAAAAATCGTAGGCCGCCATAAACCCGATACGGAGTAGCAGTGGTCATCAAGCGTTCTTCAAATTGCCGTGATTGCGCATTGGAGCGATACAAAATCGCTATATCACTGCGTAAACCGCCGTCTTTCACCCATTGACGAATTTTTTCCACCACAAAATAGGCTTCGTCTTGTTCGTTAAATGCCGCATAAAGTGACAAAGGCAAGCCATCGCCGGCATCGGTCCACAGTTCTTTACCCATCCGGCTGTCATTGTGAGCAATCAGATGATTGGCGGCTTTAAGGATATGGCCGCTGGAGCGATAGTTTTGTTCTAAACGCACCACTTGATGCTCGGGATAATGCTTTTGGAAATTGAAAATGTTTTCGATTTTCGCGCCACGCCAGCCATAAATCGACTGATCATCATCGCCGACCACAAACAAATTATTATTGCCTTCGGTTAGCAAACGCAGCCAAGCGTATTGAATGGTGTTGGTGTCTTGAAACTCATCGACATGGACTTGTTGGAAGCGCTCGCGATAAAAGCTCAACAAATCTTCGTTATCGCGTAGCAATTCGTGAGCACGCAGTAGTAGCTCGGCAAAATCAACCAAGCCAGAGCGGTCGCAAAGCTCTTCATAAGCTTTATAA
The DNA here is from genome assembly GCA_945877625.1 of Methylomonas koyamae. Classification (GTDB taxonomy): domain Bacteria; phylum Pseudomonadota; class Gammaproteobacteria; order Methylococcales; family Methylomonadaceae; genus Methylomonas; species Methylomonas koyamae_C. Next base: position 4,372 of record CAMCSF010000056.1, read on the forward strand.
ACCTGCCACATTTGTCGATAGTAAAAATCACCGTTATCGCTCATGTGCCGAGCGCGGATGCCTTCTTCTTTTTGACCGTTGATAAAACCTTGTACCTGTTTTGGCGGCCATTTTGTTTCATCAATGTTCAGGCTTTTTAGCAGACGTTTGATGATCCGTAATTGATCATCGCTATCCATGACTTGAAAGGTTTCTGGCAACTTGGCTTGTTTGGCGTGTTGTCTTAACAAACGATGCGCTAAGCCATGAAAAGTACCGATCCACATTGAACGCGCCGAGATATTTAATAACTCTTCGACACGATGCCGCATTTCGCTGGCGGCCTTGTTGGTAAAAGTCACCGCCAAGATATTGTGCGGGGCAATATGATTAATTTTCAGATGCCAAGCAATGCGGTGAACTAAAACCCGCGTTTTGCCGCTACCGGCCCCAGCTAACACCAACATCGCTTGCATTGGTGCGGAAACAGCTAAACGTTGAGCATCGTTTAGCGGACTAATAATAGAAGAAACATCCATTTTTTATTGGCAGAATTTATTCAGCTGTGTATATTTGCTGGCCTTTAGGGTAAAGCTTTGCGGCCTAAGTATAAAAAACACAACTAAGAGAGGAATGGGATATGAGTTTTGATTATAAACGTTTGGTTAAATTTGAGCACAATCTTGGCACGAAAGAGAAGAAAGTTCGTCTTTATTCGGGCGTTGTATTGTTATCAGTATCATTATTTACTGCTAGCGTTTTGATGTTGCTGGTTGGTTTAGTGTTAGTCGCAACCTCGTATTTTGGCTGGTGCCCAGCGTATTCAAGTTTCAATAAAAATACCTTGGATCAAGATCACACCGCTGAAGTCGCTGATGTTGCCGCTGATGCAGACGGTCAATAAGCACTAATTCAAGCTTTAACCGTTCGTCCAAGGCTTTGGACGAACGGTTTCAAATTAATCTTCTTTCTTAAACTCGCCTTCAATCGCGCCATTGCTAAACGATGAGCGTTGCTTAAAAATCTCCCCCGTTTGTGCCACTAGCAAGTGATTTTCGATCACATACTGGGCAATTTTTCGGCGCAATGATGGAATCAAACAAGCGAAGCCTAAAAGATCGGTAAAAAAGCCCGGTGTTAATAGCAACGCACCGCCCACCAATAAAATCGGCCCTTCGATCATTTCATAAGCGGGAATTTGCCCCTGTTTCAGATTGCTTTGAAAACGCTGCCAAGTCGCAAAACCCTGACGACGTAATAACCACGCCCCTAAGATCGCCGTAAAAACCACCATGAAAATGGTTGGGAATACACCAATAATGCTACCTACCTGCATTAGTACAGTAATTTCGATAAATGGCACGACGAGAAAAAATGCAAATAAGATTTGGATAGCTTTCATGGTTCAGCTCGGCAAAATAATAAGGCTGGCAATACTAAAGCATCTTCACCAAATTTACAGGATAATATCGCCATGTATCAGTTAATTCTTTGCACTTGTCCTAATCAAAATAGCGCCGAAACGATTGCTAAACATCTGGTTTCTCAGCAATTAGTCGCTTGCGTCAACATCATGCCGGGCCTGACTTCAATCTATCAATGGCAAGGCGAAATTGAAACCGCTCAGGAACATTTACTGATCATTAAAAGTCAACAACAGCAGTTTGCCGCCATCGAGAAGGCAATTAAAACGATACACCCGTACCAACTCCCCGAAATTATTGCTGTCGCCATTGAACAGGGCAGCGCCGAATACCTTAACTGGATAGATTCATGTTTGCGTACCGATTAATTTTTTTAGCCTTACTCAGCCTATTTGCACAAAGTGTATTGGCCGAGGAACGTAGCTTTTTACCACCTGAACAAGCCTTTAAAGTCAGCGCTGCCGCCAGCGTTGCCGACTCGGTGGAGTTAAGTTTCGAGATTGCTCAAGGCTATCATCTCTATCGCGATAAATTTAAGTTTCAATCGCAAACCGAGGGGGTTGAATTAGGCCAAGCCCAATTGCCAGAAGGGGTGATTGATCATGATCAAGTGTTTGGTGATGTGGTGGTGTATCGCGGTGGTTTATTAAAAGTCCCGGTGCCGTTAATCAACAAAACCGCGCAAAATCCAATCAAGTTGCAGGTTAAGTATCAAGGCTGTGCCGATGATGGCGTTTGCTACCCACCGCAAAAAGCCGTGTTTGAAGTCAATTTGCCGGCGGCGCAAGCTGATAATAGTTTTAAACAACTATTTCAAGGGGTTAAAGGTTTAGGGGCTGGTTTACTAGGCGGCGAATTATTAAAGCCAGAACAAGCTTTCCAGTTTTTTGCCAGCGTTAAAGATGCCAATACCATTCATGTCAGTTGGATTGCCGCTGATGGTTATTATCTTTACAAACAAAAGCTCAATCTAAGCCTAGACTCCAAAAATCAAACCCAATTAGCGGCTTATAACTTGCCAAAAGGCGAGCCGCATAATGATCCCGAATTTGGCCAAGTCGAAATTTATCGCCAAGAAATTGGCATTGATGTACCGCTACAACGTACTAATCTTCAAGCTGAAACGGTCACTATCACCGCTAAATTCCAAGGCTGTGCTGATCGTGGCGTTTGCTATCCACCGATGCAAACCAGCGTCAATTTGGATTTGCCGGTAGCGACCGCAACAACTCAAAAACCAGCTACAACGCAAGCGGTTTCGGAACAAGACCAAATCGTTAATTCTTTAAAACAAGACAGCTTGGCGTTGACCTTATTAAGCTTTTTTGGCTTTGGGGTTTTGTTATCGTTAACCCCGTGTATTTTCCCGATGATTCCGATTTTGTCAGGGATTATCGTCGGCCAAGGCCACAACATCAGTACCCGCAAATCGTTTTTGTTGTCATTAAGTTATGTTTTAGCCTCGGCTTTGATGTACACCGTGTTTGGGGTTTTAGCTGCCTTGTTTGGCAGTAATTTACAAGCCACTTTCCAAGAACCTTGGGTGATTGCGACTTTCAGCGGTTTATTTGTGCTGTTATCGCTGTCGATGTTTGGTTTTTACAATTTAGAACTCCCAAAATCGCTACAAACCCGCGTCCACCATTCCAGTGATGCTCACCGCGATGGCTCGTATTTAGGTGCGGCGATTATGGGCGCTTTGTCATCGTTAATCGTCGGCCCTTGTGTCGCTGCGCCATTAGCGGCGGCTTTAATCTACATTGGCCAAACCGGTGATGTGGTGCTGGGTGGCTCGGCTTTATTTGTCATGGCATTGGGAATGGGGCTGCCTTTGTTGTTATTGGGCGCTTCTGCTGGCAAATTATTACCGAAAGCTGGCGCTTGGTTAAACACCACCAAAGCCGTGTTTGGCGTAATTATGTTGGCGGTGGCGGTATGGATGCTATCGCGGATATTGCCAGCTACTGTGACCATGTTGTTGGCGGCGATGCTGTTGATTATTCCATCGATTTATTTAGGTGCTATCGAACCGTTACCGAATCCAGCGTCTGGTTGGAAGAAATTATGGAAAGGTTTAGGGTTAATTTTATTAATCTTAGGTGTGTTGCAATTAATTGGCCTGAGCGCCGGTAACAGCAACGTCTTGCAACCCTTGCAAGGTCTAGCCAGTGCTAAAGCCGAAAGCAAAACCCATTTAGCTTTTCAGCGAGTGAAAACCGTTGCCGAATTAGATCGTTTATTGCAACAAGCCGCTGCTAAACAACAACCGGTGATGTTGGATTTTTACGCCGAATGGTGTGTTTCCTGTAAAGAGCTAGAAGCCTATACTTTTACCGATGCCAAAGTTCAGCAACAATTGTCTGGATACTTGTTACTGCAAGCCGATGTCACCGAAAATAACGACGACGATAAAGCCTTGCTAAAACGCTTTAATTTGGTTGGTCCGCCGGGCATCATGTTTTATGGCACTGATGGCCAAGAGAAAACCGCTAATCGAGTGATTGGCTATCAAGAACCGGCCAAGTTTTTGAGCACTTTGCAGCAGTTATAAAATTTATCTATCGTTCCCTGATCGATGCAGAACCGGGTTTATAACCCCGTTCTTAATGTTTCAAATAATTTCAAAGTAGCAAAAAACAGTTCAGACGGGGTTATAAACCCCGTCTGGCGATCACATCAATTTTGGAGCCAATTAATGAGCCTAAACGATTTTCTAACCCGCGTTAAAAACAACCAAGCCGTCGATTTTAAAGAAACCATCGACGTGATTACCGAACATTATGATTACCAACCGACCACCTTCAGTAACGGCTTAACCGAGCCTGTACTCAACGAAGCTGGACGCAACGAAGGCTCCTGCAAAATCTTCGCCTTTGCTCAATTACAGGATTTATCAGCTGAACAAACCTTAAGCTTGTTCGGTGATTTTTACCGCAAAGATGTCTTAGAAAATCCAGATGGCAACGACCATCAAAACATCAGAAATTTTATCCGTGATGGTTGGGCGGGGATTGTGTTTCAAGGTCAGGCTTTACAAGCTAAATAGGCGCAATGCCGATTGATGTTTTAATTGTTGGTCAGGGCTTAGCTGGCAGTTTGCTGGCTTGGCTGCTGATACAACAGGGCTATCGGGTGATGGTGGTCGATGATGGCGCTGAAAATGCCTCGCAAGTAGCCGCCGGTTTGATCAATCCAATCACTGGCCGCCGCTTGTTAAAAAGTCCTGAAGTCGATACTTGTTTACCCGCTGCCAAAGGGCTTTACCAGCAACTTCAGCAACAATTTCAGCAACCCTTTTTCGTCGAATTGCCGATGCTGCGGGTATTAAACAGCCCACAGCAACGCGATTATGCCGAGCAACGCCAAACTCAAAGCGCTTACCAAGCCTATTTAAAACTTGGCTTTGTCAGTTGCGAGCAAATTAACGCCGCGTTTGGCTTGTTACAACAACAGCAAACCGGCTACCTAAAAACTCGCGCTTTACTGGCGGTCATCAAAGGCTATTTGCAAACCAGTAATAGCTATCGATGCAGCAATTTTAGCTATCAGGACTTGCAGTTAGAGCCCGATTTGCAATGGCAAGACCTCATCCCCAAACAAATCGTGTTTTGCGAAGGCCACCAAGCGCGATTTAACCCTTGGTTTGGAAAACTACCGTTTCAACCCGCCAAAGGTGAAATTTTGACTGGCCAAGTGGCCGAAAATTGCCCCGAGCAAATCATCAATTACGGCCATTGGCTGCTGCCATTAGGGGCAGGGCAGTTTAAAACTGGTGCCAGTTTTGAAACCCGACAACTCGATAATTTACCCACCCAAGCCGCTAAACAAACCTTACTCAACAGCCTAAAAACCGTTTGCCCAAACTTAGCCAACATACAAATCATTGCTCATCAAGCTGGCATACGCGCAACCACTTTAGATAAACAACCGTTGATTGGTAGTCATCCACAGTATCGCCAGCTACATATTTTCAATGGTTTTGGTGCTAAAGGCAGCTTGGCGATTCCTTGGTATGCCCAGCAATTCATCAACTATTTACAGCAACAACAGCCATTGCCGCTTGGCTGTGATATTGGACGTTACTATGACACGCATTTCCCTCGCTGAAACCGCCCATCAACTGATTATCGAACAGCTAAAAACCGGCGATGCAGTGATTGATGCCACGCTCGGCAACGGTCACGATGCCTTGTTTTTAGCGCAAACCATAGGCGCAACTGGCCAGCTATTTGGCTTTGATATACAGGAAGCTGCTTTAAACAACAGCCGCGAACGTCTGCAAACTCAGCAAATTCAAACCTCTGTCACCTTGTTTCAAGCCAGTCATGCCGAAATGTTGACACTGATTCCCCAGCAATGGCACGGCAAAATCCAAGCAATTATGTTTAATCTCGGCTATTTGCCCGGCGCCGATAAAACTTTGATTACTCAAGCCGCCAGCACCTTACAAGCCTTGGCAGCCGCTACTCAATTACTGGCTGAGCAGGGCGTCTTAACTGTGATGGCTTATCCCGGCCATGCTGGTGGCGACCAAGAAAGCGAACAATTAGCCGCTTGGTGTCAGCAACTAAATCCACAGCAATTTAGCAGCCAAATTATTCTCAGTCATCACGATAAACCCACCGCGCCTAGGCTTTTTGTTATTCGTAAACGGGGCTATCTGCTATGATGCGCGCTCTTTTTTTACATACAAGAATTGCACCATGTCAGAATTTAATAACGTCACCATCGTCAAACAAGCCAATGTTTACTTCGACGGCAAAGTCACCAGCCGCACCATCCGTTTCGCAGATGGCAGCAGCAAAACCCTAGGCTTTATGCAAATTGGCGAATACACCTTTAACACTGGCGCACCAGAAATCATGGAAATCCTAGCCGGTGAATTAGAAGTATTATTACCAGGCAGCAGCGAATGGCAAACCATCAAAGGCGGCGAATCTTTCAATGTGGACGGCAATGCCAGCTTCACTATGAAAGTCACAACCCCAAGTGATTACTGCTGTTCATTCCTGAACTAAGCATTATGGAAAAGGTAGCGATTTTTGTGGATGTACAGAATATCTACTACACCACACGCGATCGCTACCAAAAACACTTCAACTACAATGCCTTTTGGCAACAAGCCACCCAAGGCAAACAACTCGTCGCCGCCTTCGCTTACGCCACCGACCGAGGTGACAGCAAGCAACAAGGCTTCCAACAAATCCTCAAAAACATTGGCTTTACCGTCAAACTAAAACCCTATATCCAACGCAGTGACGGCAGTCGCAAAGGTGATTGGGATGTCGGTATTACCCTTGATGTCATCGAATACGCGCCGCAAGTCGATCGAGTGATTTTATTGTCTGGCGATGGTGATTTTGACCTGCTGTTAGAAAAAGTCAGCAGTCGTTATAGGGTGATGACCGAAGTTTATGGGGTTCGCGGCTTAACCGCCCCAGCGTTGATTAAGGCCGCTGATAGTTTTGTGGCGATTGGCGAAGGGTTGTTGATGTAGCCAGTTAGGCGTGGCAGATTGAAGCTGTTTCGGCCAGCACAGCGATTGGCTGATACTGACCGAAATTTCACTAAGGCTTAGCCAGTTGCTTGCGTAAACCAACCACTAAGCTAAAACCCAGCAAAGCAAGCGTGAATAGTTTTAGTAACTGATGTTACGCAGTCACAGTTGAATCCGATATTATAAAAGGATGAAAAAAGCAGAATTAGAGTTATACACGGATTACCTGATCAGCACATTTGGAGCGGCGACAGCGACGGGTATTTCAGCGATGTTGGATGGTGAAGTGAGT
>CAMCSF010000057.1 GCA_945877625.1 Methylomonas koyamae
AGTCTGGAAATTGCAGCGACTTGGTTAGCACTGGGTTTAGATACCTCTAACGCCGTTTTTTATAGACAATCCGATGTGCCAGAAATTTTAGAACTGACTTGGATGTTGACCTGCGTTACTGCTAAAGGTTTGATGAATCGCGCTCACGCCTACAAAGCGGCGGTTGCTGAAAATGAAGAAAACGAAGGCGCTGATCCCGATAAAGGCATCAATATGGGCTTGTTTAGCTACCCAGTGTTAATGGCCGCTGACATTTTGATGTTCAATGCCAACAAAGTACCGGTCGGCAAAGATCAAATTCAACACATTGAAATGGCCCGCGATATTGCCAGCCGTTTCAACCATATTTATGGCGAACATTTTGTCTTGCCGGAAGCCGTTTTAGCAGACAACGCCGCGACTTTATTGGGCTTAGATGGTCGCAAAATGAGCAAAAGCTATAACAACACCATTCCGTTGTTTGAGCCCGAGAAAAAACTCCGCAAACTGATCAACAAAATCAAAACTAATTCTCTGGAACCTGGCGAACCTAAAGACCCAACTGATTGCACTTTGTTTGGCATTTACCAAGCTTTTGCCAGCAACAGTGAAGTTGAAGAAATCCGCACCCGCTATGCAGAAGGCATTGCTTGGGGCGAAATGAAACAAGTGTTGTTTGAAAAAATCAACACCGAAATCGCGCCTGCTCGTGAACGCTATGAAGCATTACTTGGCGCACCAGAGCATATCGAACAACAACTGCAAGAAGGCGCAGAAAAAGCCCGTGCGATCAGCTCGCCATTTATTCAAACTTTGCGCGAAGCGGTTGGTATTTCTCGAATTACCCCGCGCTAATCGACATAAAAAATAGCAGCCAGATCAAATTCTGGCTGCTTTTTCTGGTTCACAGCAATTTCATACTATAATACTCGGTCATTTTTCAGCACCCTGCCTTATTTATGTCGAGAAAAAAAAGCACGTCTTTATTTGAAGACTCTATGGACGAACTCGAAAAATTAGTCGAGCAAATGGAACAGGGCGATATTTCGCTAGAAGAATCATTAAAAGCTTTTGAACGCGGGATTAAATTAACCCGAACTTGCCAGCAAGCCCTACAAGAAGCTGAACAGAAAGTCCAAATTCTATTAGAAAAGAACGGTCAACAAACTTTGGAGCCATTTACCAATGAGTAACTTAAAAACCTATCTTAGCGCCTGCCAAAATCGTGTTGAACGCGCTTTAGATGCTCGCTTACCCAGCGAAAACATTCTGCCACAAACTTTACATCAAGCAATGCACTACACCGTATTAGATGGTGGTAAACGCACTAGACCTTTATTGACTTATGCGACAGGCAAAGCACTGGGTTTAAGCGAAGATGTTTTGGACGCACCAGCTTGTGCTGTCGAATTTATCCACGTTTACTCATTAATCCATGACGACCTTCCGGCGATGGATAACGATGATTTGCGTCGCGGCAAACCAACTTGTCACAAAGCCTTTGATGAAGCGACCGCGATCTTAGCCGGCGATGCTTTGCAAGCTTTAGCTTTTGAAGTATTAGCCAACGATCCAAGCATCACTGTCGATGCGATTGCCCGTTTAAAAATGATTAGCACCTTAACCAGAGCCAGCGGTTCACAAGGCATGGTCGGCGGCCAAGCGATTGACTTAGCCTCAGTCGGCACCAAATTGAGCTTGCCTGAATTAGAAAACATGCACATCCATAAAACCGGTGCATTAATTCGTGCCAGCGTTAATTTGGCAGCATTATCTAAACCTGATATTGATCCTAGCGTTGCCAAACAACTAGACCATTACGCAAAATGCATCGGTTTATCGTTCCAAGTTAAAGATGACATTCTTGACATTGAAAGCGACACCGCAACCTTAGGCAAAACCCAAGGCAAAGATAACGATAACGACAAACCCACCTACCCTGCTTTGTTAGGTATGGCCGGCGCAAAACAAAAAGCCCTGGAATTGCACGAACAAGCGGTTGCAAGCCTGAGCAGTTTTGGCAGTGAAGCCGATTTACTACGCGATTTATCGCTGTACATCATTGAACGCTCTCATTGATCAACAGCCCTTACCGCCTCGGTAACTTGAAGGAACTAATAACAACATGACACTTTCCTCCACATTCCCACTGTTAAACACAATCAACAGCCCCGCTGACGTTCGCGGTTTATCCAAAGACCAGCTGGTTCAGCTGTCTGCCGAGTTGCGTAATTATTTGACGCATACAGTCAGCATTTCCGGTGGTCACTTCTCCGCTGGACTTGGCACCGTTGAGCTGACTGTGGCTTTGCATTATGTGTTTAATACTCCTGTCGATCAGCTGGTGTGGGATGTGGGGCATCAGGCTTATCCACATAAGATTCTCACCGGTCGTAAAGATCGGATGCCAACCATTCGGACTTTGGGCGGCGTGTCGGCTTTCCCTTCTCGTGAAGAGAGTGAATACGATGCCTTTGGCGTCGGTCACTCCAGCACCTCTATCAGCGCGGCTTTGGGGATGGCGATTGCTTCGCAGTTACGCGGTGAAGATAAGCGCATGGTGGCGATTATTGGTGATGGCAGTATTACCGGTGGTATGGCATTTGAGGCGATGAATCATGCCGGTGATGTCAATGCCAATTTGCTGGTGATTTTGAACGATAACGATATGTCGATTTCGCCACCTGTCGGTGCGATGAATAATTATCTGACCAAGGTGTTGTCGAGCAAGTTGTATTCCTCAGTGCGCGAAGAAAGTAAAAAAGCCTTGAGCAAAATGCCTAGCGTTTGGGAATTGGCGCGTAAAACCGAGGAACACGTTAAGGGTATGATTGTGCCAGGCACTTTGTTTGAAGAGCTAGGCTTTAATTATTTTGGCCCGATTGATGGTCATGATGTCGATATGCTGGTCGAAACTTTGGAAAACTTGAAAGACATTTCAGGACCTTTGTTTTTGCATATCGTCACCAAAAAAGGTAAAGGTTACGCACCGGCTGAGAAAGATCCATTGGCTTATCACGGCGTACCGGCTTTTGATCCAAGCAAAGACAGTTTACCGAAAGCCGCACCATCACCCCATCCGACTTATACCGAGGTATTTGGTCGTTGGTTGTGCGATATGGCTGAGCAGGATGAGCGTTTGCTGGGCATTACCCCTGCCATGCGAGAAGGTTCGGGCTTAGTGGAGTTTTCTAAACGCTTTCCAAAGCGTTATTTTGACGTGGCAATTGCTGAGCAACATGCGGTGACCTTGGCAGCAGGTCAAGCCTGTCAGGGCGCAAAACCGGTGGTGGCGATTTATTCGACCTTTTTGCAACGCGCTTATGATCAGTTGATTCATGACGTGGCTTTGCAAGATTTGGATGTATTGTTTGCTTTGGATCGTGCCGGCTTAGTCGGTCCTGATGGCCCAACCCATGCCGGCAGTTTTGATTACAGCTATATGCGCTGTATTCCAAATATGCTGATTATGGCGCCAGCGGATGAGAATGAATGCCGTCAGATGTTAACTACCGGTTTTAAACACAAAGGCCCTGCTTCGGTGCGTTATCCGCGTGGCAAAGGCCCGGGTTCAGTGATTGATCCGGCGTTAACCGAATTGGAAATTGGTAAGGCAGACATTCGTCATCAAGGTAGTCGAATTGCGATTTTGGCTTGGGGTAGCATGGTGACGCCTGCACTCGAAGCCGGTAAGCAATTAAGCGCTACGGTGGTTAATATGCGCTTTATTAAGCCTTTAGACGAAGCTTTGATTTTGGAATTGGCGAAAACTCACGAGGTGTTTGTCACGATCGAAGAGAACGTCATCGCCGGTGGCGCGGGTGCAGCTGTGAATGAGTTTTTACAAGCCAACTCGATTTTGATGCAGGCTTTGAATATCGGCTTACCGGATCGCTTTGTTGAACAAGGTAGTCGGGAACAGTTGTTGGAAATTTGTGAGCTCGATGCAAAAGGCATTTTGGCGAGAATTGAGAAAATTTGCGCATAAGACAAGGTAAGCAATGAATAGATTAACTAGCAAAATCCGCGATATTCCCGACTTTCCTAAGCCAGGTATTATTTTCAAAGATATTACGCCGTTGGTAAAAGACCCCGCAGCATTAAGACTGGCAGTTCATCAATTAGTGCAGCCATTTCTTGGACGCGACATTACTGCGGTTGCTGGCATGGAGGCGCGCGGATTTATCTTTGGTTCGCTTGTGGCATGGGAACTGGGTATTCCTTTTATTCCTTTACGGAAACCCGGCAAACTACCTTATGAAGTTCAAAGCGTTTGTTATGATTTGGAATACGGTTCAGCAGAACTACAAGCCCACATCGATGCCGTTGATAGCAATGACAAAGTTCTGCTAGTCGATGACCTGTTGGCTACAGGCGGGACCGCTAAAGCCAGCTGTGAATTAATCGAAAAATTTGGTGCGACCGTGGTTGCTTGCGCATTTGTTGTGGAACTCGACTTTCTTCAAGGTAGAGCGGCTTTAAGAGACTACGAAACCCACTCCTTAATACATTACTGATACAAAAAAGGCGCCTTACGGCGCCTTTTTTTGGATTACTTTCTTTTTGATCGTTTCTGCTTATTAGCGATTTTATCCAACTTATCCGAAGCACTTTTAAACTTTGCTTCAGCATCTTCAAATGAAGTCGACATTTCATTAAAGGCCTTCAAGGTATTATTGGATCCATTCAAATCCATAGACGACTTGATTTTATTATTTAATTGACCTGGCTTGGCAGATTTAGAAGCACTGGCTAAAGCAGCATCTAAATCTTCATCATAAGCACTAGAATCGGTTTTGCCATCGTTAACTAAGCTAGTACGATATTGCAAAAATGATTCACGCATAAAGACATAAGGATCTAAGGCCGCTTCATCAATAAAGTTTAAAGCACCTTCGGCATTAGCTCTGTCACTGATACCTTCGACGATACCAGAACCTGGTACATAAGTACCTGGATTAGCTGCCTTATCAAAAACGATAGCAGTACCATCACGCAAAGTAGTTGGACCAAATAACGGCAATACTAAATAAGGCCCTTGATCAACACCCCAGACAGCCAATGTTTGCCCAAAGTCTTCAACATTACTTTCAAAACCAAAATCAGACGCAACATCGAACAAACCTAACAAACCAATGGTAGAGTTTGTCGTAAAACGTCCAACATCAGATGCACTTTGCTTGAATTTACCTTGCAATAAATCATTGATGACAACGTTAATGCCTTTCAAGTTAGTAAAAAAATTACTAACCCGAGATTGAACAAACACTGGCGTCACAGCCTTATAGCCGTTTGCGACAGGCTTTAACAAGGTTTTATCAACACTCATATTGAAATCATACATAGACCGATTAAAGCCTTCATATGGATCATGCTTTACTTTTTCTTCAGCAGCCTTAACTACCGGTGCCGCAACCACAGCCGGTTTAACATTTTCTTCTGTGCTTGCGCACCCTGAGGCTAATAAAACGGCTGAAACTAACAAAGCATTAGAAATCTTCACTTTGTTTTTTTCCAAAGGATTACCCTTAAACATTATTTTTCCTAACAATTTATTGCGCTGCATAGTTATCAATTTTTTCAGTGATTTTGGCTATCAATACATCAAAACCATCTCTGCTCAAAATACTGGTATATTCAGAGCGCTTCAAAGCCAAGTCACTAACACCATCGGCTATTATATTGATAATTTGCCAGCCATCGTCTTTTTTCTTCATCTGATAATCAAACTTGACATCTTTTTGACCTGGAATCAACAAGTTAGTATGAATAACCACGCCGCCACGCCCCGTTTCTTCTTCTGATACAAACGCAAATGACTCGCCGGAATAGTCTTTAAAGTTATGTGCATAAGCAGAAACACTCAACTTGCTAAACACAGACTCAAGCTTAGCCTGCTGATCTGCTGATAATTCTTCCCACTGTTTACTAACCACAATTCGGGCAATTTTTGCCAAGTCATGACTACTTCTAACCGCTGCATCCAATTTTTCATAACGACCTTTGAAACCAAGCGCTTTGCCCTGCTTCATAACCGCTATCAATTGGTTTTGAAACTCCTCAACCACTTGCTTGGCAGATTGCTCATCAGCTAAAGACAAAGGCGAAGCCACTAAAAACAACAGAAAAACAAAATACAAATAAATTTTTCTCAACATAGTCGTTATCAAAACCTTATGAAAATTAGAACATCAAAGTGATTCAGTAGAATTAAGACTCAACTTTAACTGAAATTTCTTCAAGCGCACTTTTTGGCTGCACATTAGGCGACTTCTGGGTAACCATTTCACCTTCGGTTTTTGGGCCGCGCAGTGTCGACAATAAGGCTTTTATTGGATTAGCAAGGGTATCTTCAACAGCGGTTGCTTCATAACCACAATGCGCCATACAGTTAACGCATTTAGGGTTGTTAACATTGCCGTATTTATCCCAAGGGGTTGTGTCTAACAATTCTTGGAAAGAGGCGGCATTACCTTCATCAGCTAATAAATAGCAAGGTTTTTGCCAACCAAACACGTTACGTGTTGGATTACCCCAAGGTGTACATTCATAGTTTTGATTACCGGCTAAATAATCCAAATACAAAGAAGAGTGGTTCAAACGCCATTTGCGATTTTTACCGATTTTGAAAATGCCACGGAATAAGTTTTTAACATCGACACCTTTAATAAACACATCTTGTCTTGGCGCATGTTCATAGCTAAAACCCGGCGCAATCGTCACACCTTCAATACCCAATTCCATTGCATAATCCAAAAATTCAGCGACTTCTTCTGGGGTTTCGCCTTGGAATAATGTGCAATTCACATTAACCCTAAAACCTTTGTCGATAGCCATTTTGATAGCTTCTACCGCAATATCAAAAACCCCTTCTTGACAAACAGAAGCATCATGACGCTCTTTCAAGCCATCAAGGTGAACAGAAAAAGTTAAATAAGGTGATGGCTTGTAATCGTTGATTCGTTTTCTCAATAACAATGCGTTGGTGCAAAGATAAACGAATTTTTTTCTAGCAATAATGCCTTCAACAATTTGCGGCATTTCTTTATGAATTAACGGTTCGCCACCTGGAATCGAAACCATAGGCGCGCCACACTCATCAACAGCCGCCAAACATTCTTCAACCGACAGACGCTTATCGAGAATATCATCAGGATAGTCAATTTTTCCACAACCAGCGCACGCCAAGTTACATTTAAACAACGGCTCTAGCATCAACACCAAAGGGTATTTTTTGACACCTTTGATTTTTTGTTTAATTAAATAACTACCTACCGCGATTTGCTGACGTAAAGGAACACTCACAGACTCACTCTCCAAATACCATACTAAAAGTTCAACGGCCTTCGTTGCTAAACTACAACACCGCAAAAGTTTAAAGCGAACCAATAAACCTTAAAACATCAAGGTATTACCAACATCGCCTACAAAATGTGGCAAGAATACTACTTTTCACAACAACACTCCAGCATTTAAACAACAACATCCATCACACAAGTTAATAAGTTTCAAATTCAAAGCATTAAAAACTTAAATTTCACCCCCACAACCCCGCTTAAATACTTGCTTTAAGCCATAAATTCAACCAGCAACATTAAAAACACCCTCACCATTTGCCAATCAGCAACATCACTTTGCAAAACACCAACAAACAGTCTATTATTAAACCAATATTGCAACAGTTTTAACCAAACAGATGACCACTCCTCAGTCGATAACAGAAAACACTCAATCACTTGCTGTGCTTGCGGATAACGAACTCCAAGCCGCTTTATTAGAAGGTGTTTCTCGTACATTTGCTTTAACCATTCCGCAACTCCCTCAAGCGCTTTATGTTGCGGTTGCCAATGCTTATTTACTGTGCAGAATTGTTGACACGATTGAAGACGAGGTTTCTTTAAGTGCTGAACAAAAAAAACACTTTTGTAGCGCATTTATCGATGTTGTAAAAACCGGTACTGGCAGTGAAAGCTTTGCAGAGCAATTAGCGCCTTTACTTTCTGATCAAACCATTCCAGCCGAGCACTGCTTAATTCGTTTAACACCACGAGTCATTGCCATTACGCATTCTTTAGAATCCACCCAAATTCAAGCCTTAGCGGATTGCGTAGAAACCATGGCTAACGGCATGCCGATTTATCAAGCATTAGATTTACATGCGGGCTTAAAAACTCTGAAAGACATGGATGACTATTGCTACTACGTTGCAGGCTGTGTTGGCGAAATGTTGGCCAAACTGTTTTGTCATTATTCGCCTGAAATTGCCAAACATGAACCCGAATTACTAAAGCTTTCGGTTTCTTTTGGTCAAGGCTTACAAATGACCAACATCCTTAAAGATATTTGGGATGATGCTCAACGCGGCGTCTGCTGGTTGCCCCAAGATATTTTTACCGAAACCGGCTTCAACCTTGCTGAATTAACCCCTGAAACCGATGACGAACGCTTCCGTCTTGGCCTAAGTCACTTGATTAGCATCGCTCACGGTCATCTGCAAAACGCTTTAACCTATACCCAACTGTTACCTAGTCACGAAACTGGCATTCGTAACTTTTGTTTATGGGCATTAGGCATGGCAGTTTTAACTTTGAAGAAAATCAAAGATCACCTGAACTTTAACGACTCGAACCAAGTCAAAATCACTCGTAACAGCGTTAAAGCGACAATAGTCGCCACCAAATTAACTGTACGTAGCAATTTATTACTCACCCTTTTGTTCAACTTAACTAGCCGTGATTTAAAAACGCCAGATTGGCAATATTCCCCTGCAATCACTTCTGGGAAATAAGAAAACACCATGTTTACTGAGTCCAATTTAGAAACTAGCGATCAAACTATGTCGAACAGCACAATTACCGACACGATTAATTTTAACCAACTCAATAGAGCCATCGAAAAAGCGCAAGAAAAATTATTAAGCTTGCAACATCCTGATGGTTATTGGGTATTTGAATTAGAAGCCGATTGCACCATTCCATCCGAATACATCATGATGATGCATTATCTGGATGATATTAATGTTGAGCTACAAGAAAAACTAGCCGTTTATATTCGTAGCCGCCAAGCAGACAATGGCAGTTATCCTCTATTCACTGGCGGCCCAGGTGAAATCAGCTGTAGCGTAAAATCCTACTACGCACTAAAAATGGCCGGCGATTCAATCGACGCGCCACACATGGTTAAGTTACGCGAATGGATTCTTAGCCAAGGCGGCGCAGCAAAAGCCAATGTTTTTACTCGGATTGCCTTAGCCATATTTGAACAATTACCTTGGCGCGGCGTTCCCTATATTCCGGTCGAAATCATGCTATTCCCCAAATGGTTCCCTTTCCATTTGGATAAAGTTTCTTATTGGTCACGTACCGTCATGGTGCCATTGTTTATTCTTTGCACACTGCAAGCCAAGGCCAAAAACCCACATAAAATCAGTGTACTAGAATTATTCGTCACTCACCCTGACGAAGAGCAGCATTATTTCCCTGAGCGCACTTTGTTAAACAAATGCTTTTTAGTTTTGGACAAACTGGGCAGAATCACCAGCCCATTAATCCCAGAAACTATGCACCAACGCGCGATTCAAAAAGCCTTGGACTGGTTTACTGAACGCTTGAATGGCGAAGATGGCTTAGGTGGCATTTTCCCTGCCATGGTTTATGCCTATGAAGCCATGTTGTTACTGGGCATGCCTCACGACCACCCCAATGTTGTAACCGCGCGCAAATCGATTGATAAATTATTGGTTATCAAAGAAGACCATGCTTACTGCCAACCTTGTTTATCGCCGGTTTGGGATACCGGTTTAGCCAGCTTGGCGTTACTAGAAGCGGATAAACAAGGCACAGTTGATAGCCTAACTCGCGCTTACGACTGGTTAAAAAGCGTGCAATTATCTGATGAACCCGGCGACTGGCGAGTTTCTAAACCCGATTTAGCCGGCGGTGGCTGGGCGTTCCAATTTGCTAACCCGCATTATCCCGATGTTGATGACACCGCTGTGATTGGCTTTTCTATGGCGGAATCTGGTCAAGACAACCTAGATGAATCGATTCATAGAGCAACTCGCTGGATTGTTGGGATGCAATCGAAAAACGGTGGTTTTGGTGCTTTTGACGTTGATAACACCTACTACTATTTAAACGAAATCCCATTCGCTGATCATGGCGCATTACTTGACCCACCAACCGTTGACGTCAGCGCCCGCTGCGCGATGTTGATGGCTCGGGTTGCCCAATATCACGATGAATACCGCCCAGCGTTACAACGCACGATTGAATACATCCGTAGCGATCAAGAAGCCGATGGTTCTTGGTTCGGACGCTGGGGCACAAACTACATTTATGGCACATGGTCTGCTTTATTGGGCTTGGAGCAAACTGACTTACCGAAAACCGACCCAATGTACATCAAAGCTGCTGCTTGGCTGAAAAGCGTACAGCGTGCAGACGGTGGCTGGGGTGAAGACAATTTGAGCTATCACGATGAGCATGCCTATCGTGGTCGCTACGAATTCAGCACTGCGTTCCAAACTGCATGGGCGATTTTAGGCTTAATCGCTGCAGGTGAAGTCAACAGTCCAGAAGTCAAAGCCGGTATCGGATTCTTATTAAAACAGCAACAAGCTGACGGCGTTTGGAATGATCCCTGCTTTACTGCACCGGGCTTTCCACGCGTGTTTTATTTGAAATATCACGGCTACGACAAGTTCTTCCCACTATGGGCGCTTGCCAGATACCGTAACGAATTGGCAAAACAGTGATCATAGGCATTGTCGTCGCCCTACCAGAAGAAGTAAGCACCCTGACCCGCGTAAAACCGGCTCAGGGTGATTGCGTTGCCATCAGCGAAAACATTTTATTGTGCTTTGCTGGTGCCGGCCCTATCAACGCTGAACGCGCAAGCCAAAACCTGATTAACCAAGGTGCAACACACTTAATCAGCTGGGGCTGTGCTGCTGCACTATCACCTGATTTGAAACCTGGTCATTTAGTTTTAGCTTCAGGCATAAAATCAGACCATCAGCATTTCAATTCAGACTCGGATTGGCTTAAGCATTTACATAATCTACTAAGCCCAAATCTGAGCTTAAGCTCGGCAAACATTGCTGCCAGCAAAGATTTAGTCGCAACTAGCCAAGCAAAACAGCAAATTTTCCAACAAACTGGCGCAGTCGCCTTAGATATGGAAAGCGGTGCAATTGCTGAACTAGCACAAACCAATGGCTTAGCTTTTGTGGCAATTCGTGCGATTGCAGACCCCGCTTCAATGAACTTACCGAATGCAATAGCCCATTCGCTCAATGATAACGGCCAAGTGGTATTGACGCGATTACTGACATACCTAATCAGCCATCCTTGGGAAATTCCCAGCTTGATCAAACTCGGACTGCATTTTAATGCCGCCCAAAAAACCCTAAAAACCGTTGCACTACAATTAAACGCTTTCGTTAATTTTTGACGTTTTTGTCCCCCATC
>CAMCSF010000058.1 GCA_945877625.1 Methylomonas koyamae
TTGACTTCCCAAAGTGCTTCAAAGGCTTCAAACCATTTTGATGGCCACAAAGCCAGCTTGGCATCGGCGATCAGTTTGGCGGTTTCTTGGGCGTTGGAGATTTTTTTGTATTTATAGAAAAAGTACAAATCGTCTTCGCCGTTCCAGAAATGGAAATTGTCGATGGTGTGGGCGATTTCGTGAACCACAATCGGTAGACGAAAATCGACCAGATACTGCAAATCAATATCCCTATAAGTGCGGCCTTCTTTGCCTTTGTCAAAGGCTTTGATGGTAAACACAATCAGGTTTTGACCGCTGAAAACTTGCGCCACAGTTTTCGAGCGAAAGCCATGCCCCGGCACTAAGGTCAGTGGGTGAGTGTGGTCTTGCCAGATGCTGGTTTTATAGTCGTCGGGAAAGGCGTCGAGAATTAAGGCCTGCATCGCGCTGGGTTTGTCGGCGATTTCCTGTTCTAGCTTGTCATTGGGTTTGGCTTTGCTGATTCGCTGGCGCAAAAAAGCGGGAATTTTTCGAACAGCTTTTTCAAAAATGCGGACATGATCGGCTTTGAAATACGGCAGGTTGTAGTCGTCGCTTTGTTTGACCACGGTTTTGGTGTCGTAAAACAAGGCTAATGCGCGTTTGGCGGCGTCTTGGTCACTCCAATAATGTTCGAGCAAGCATAAATCTGGCGAGGCATTGTTGATACAGTCTTCTCGGTAATCCGCTAAATCGTCGAGATGGTCGGGATTTTTGTGATCGGTTAACACTGCAACCGCTTGCTGGCGTAGGTTAGGGTGGTGATTTTCGTAAAACTGGATGGCTTTATCGAGTTGTGCGCTGGGTAAATATTGCTGTTCGCTGGTAGCGCATAGCAATTGATTGTCTTGCGATAGGCTAAAAAACCGATTTTGAAATAGGGCTTCGGGTTTGTTTTCTGCGCTAACTAATAGCGGAAAAACCAGCAACAGCCACGTTAAACGTCGCTGTTGGTTGTCTGTGAAAAGCTGAAACAAGGCTTAATGATCCAATCCCATTGTGTCCCAAGCTTTTTGGATAAAGGTGTCGTCTTTATAATCGGCTTGTGGTGCGCCGTTGGGATAGTTGAGTTTAAATACCCGATCAGCATCGGCCGCTAAGTCATTCAAACCTAACTGGGTGTAACCGTCTTGCATGATTTGCAAGGCCATCGGCACGGCTGGTGTGCGTTGATATTCTTTAACCACATGGTTGGCGCGATTAACTGCGGCTACATAGGCTTTACGGCGCATGTAGAAATCAGCAACGTGAACTTCGTACATTGCTAAGTTGTTACGCAAGGCGATCATTCGCTGTTTCGCATCAGCAGCGTATTGGCTATTAGGAAAACGACGAATTAATTCGTTGAAGTTATCATAAGAATCGCGCGCAGGGCCTGGGTCGCGCTGTGAGGCGTCAGTCGGTAAAAAACGGTCGATAAAACCAATCCCGCGATTGTAATTGACTAAGCCTTTCAAATAGTAAGCGTAATCAACACTAGCGTTACGTGGATGGGTTTTGATGAAACGCTCGGCAGCGGCGATGGCGGCTTCGGGATCATCATTTTTATAATAGGAATAAGCCACGTTCAGCTGAGCTTGCGGGGCGTAATCGCCAAATGGATAACGGGCTTCCATCGCTTCGTACATCGATACGGCTTTTTGGAAATTTTTGTTATCGAGTGCTTCTTGGGCTTGATCTCGGAAGCGTTGTTCATCCCAGTCTTTGTACTCATCTTCTTTGCTGGAAGTGTCCTTGCTCATTAGTCCTTGCAAGGTTTCGCAACCTTGTAAGCTAAAAGCCAAGCTGATGATGAGGATAGATTTTACTAAAAGTAATCGCATACGATAGACAACACGTTGTAATATTGCAGGTTTTTTGCGGCCTAACGGCGGCATTCCGAGCGCGAGTATAACTTAAAAACCACTATGACGATATTAACGGCAAGAGTTCCTGAGGAACTGGCGGGTATGCGGCTCGACCAATGTTTGGCTGAGATGTTCCCTGATTATTCGCGCAGCAAGCTGCAAACTTGGATTAAAGCGGGGCGGGTCAAGGTTGACGGCGTGGCTTTGCGCGGTCGCGAGAAGCTCGATGGCGGCGAAGAAATCGAGTTGGACGCTGAAGCCGAAGTGGTTTTAGAGTGTGATGCTGAGGACATTCCGCTGGATATTGTCTACGAAGATGATTCCTTGCTGATTATCAATAAACCAGCCGGTTTAGTTGTTCATCCTGCGGTCGGTAATTGGAATGGCACTTTGGTAAATGCCTTGTTGAACCATGATCCTAATCTGAATGTGCTGCCTAGAGCGGGGATTGTTCATCGGATTGACAAAGAAACTAGCGGTTTGTTGATGATTGCTAAAACCCTGCAAGCGCATACGAGTTTGGTTGAGCAGTTACAAGAGCGCAGTATCAATCGTGAATATCTGGCTTTGGTGAAAGGCTGGATGACCGCCGGTGGTACTGTTGATGCGCCAATTGGTCGTCATCCGGTTGACCGTAAACGTAATGCGGTGCGCCGTGATGGCAAAGAAGCGGTGACTCATTACCGTTTGGAACAACGCTTTAAACGTCATACCCTAATTCGGGTTAAGCTCGAAACCGGTCGTACCCATCAAATTCGGGTGCACATGAGCCATATCAATTACGCTTTGGTCGGTGATCAGGTGTATGGTGGTCGATTCCAAATGCCCGCCGATTGCAGTCCTGAGTTAGCTGAAGCCTTGCGAGCTTTTAAACGTCAAGCCTTACACGCGACCAAACTCGGTTTGGAGCATCCTGAAACTGGCGAATATTGCGAATGGGAAAAACCTATGCCCGACGATATGCAAAACCTAGTCAATTTGTTGGCTGCCAATGAACTGGATTAAACCCGATTGGCAGTTGCCTGAAGGCGTTCATGCGGCAGTGACTTTGCGCAGCGGCGGGGTTAGTCAGGGGCTTTATGCCAGTTTAAACCCAGCCAGTCATGTCAACGATGCAGCGGATGCGGTCATCGCTAATCGAGCGGTGATTAAGCAAATGTTGGCATTGCCTGCCGAGCCAGTTTGGTTGCAGCAGGTGCATGGTGTTGAGGTGGTCAAAGCCGATCAAGTCACTGATGTACCGCAAGCCGATGCTAGTTTTACTGATCAATCGGGGGTTGTGTGTGCGGTGTTGACCGCTGATTGCTTGCCGGTTTTATTGTGTGGCGATCAAGGTGCAGTGATGGGTGCCGCTCATGCTGGCTGGCGCGGTTTACAGGCTGGCGTGATTGAGCAAACCATTGCTGCAATGAATTGTGGTGAGTTGCAAGTTTGGCTGGGGCCTGCGATTGGGCCTGAACATTTTGAGGTTGGCGACGAGGTGCGTGAAGCCTTTGTTAGCCAAAATCCTGATACCAGCGTTGCCTTTCGTGCCACGCCAGCTGGTAAATGGTTGGCGGATATTTATCAGCTGGCGCGAATTCGTTTATCGGCTTTAGGTATCGAGCAGGTTTATGGGGGCGGTTTATGCACAGTTAGCGATGCCCAGCGTTTTTATTCCTATCGCCGCGATGGTGCCGCGACTGGGCGTATGGCCAGCTTGATCTGGAGAGATTAATTTGAATGTTTTGCTGTTTATCATCCTGTTTACTGCCTTAGGTGGGGTGTTGAGTGTTTTGGCGGCGAGTGTGTTTTTGTTGTTGCCGGAAACCTTGCGCCAAAAGGTATTGCCACACGGGATTAGTTTTGCGATTGGCGCCTTATTGACCGGTGCATTTTGCGGCTTGATTCCACACGCCTTTGAAGAAGTGCCGGTGGCTGAAATGGAAAATTTGTCCGCGACGATTTTGGTCGGGATTTTGTTGTTTTTTGTGCTGGAAAAGTTATTTATCTGGCGGCACTGCCATTCTCATGCTTGTGAAGCGCACGGTGAAGACGCTCATGAGCATCACGGCCATTCGCACAGTCATGGTCATTCGCCCTCGAATCGTCGTGCGGCGGGCGTGTTTATTATCTTGGGCGATAGCATTCACAATTTTGTTGATGGGGTGTTAATTGCGGCGGCATTTTTGACCGATATTCAATTGGGCATTGTCACCAGTTTGGCGGTAGCGGCGCATGAGATTCCGCAAGAAGTCGGCGATTTCGCGATTTTGTTACACAGTGGCTATAGTCGATCTAAGGCCTTGTTATACAACGTGCTGGCTAGTTTAGGTACCGTGGTTGGTGGCGTGTTGGCGTATTTCAGTTTGAGTGATTTTCATCATATCTTGCCGTATTTATTAACCTTGGCGGCGTCGAGTTTTATCTATATTGCTGTGGCAGATTTGATTCCGTCTTTGCATCAGAAAACCGATATTAAAACCTCGCTGCATCAGATTGGCTTTATTTTGGCAGGGGTGGTGTTGATTTTAGTGATGCAGGGCATTGCCCATCAGTTTGAAGCGAAAATGGATGTGATTGAGAATATTGATCGGGCGAATGTGGTTTGATGGTTTTACAACAGTTTTACTAGGGCTGCTACTAAACCGGCTTGGGCGATTAATAATCCAGCAATCCATTTAATCATGTCTGCTTTGCTGGCTTCTATTTCGGCTTTTAAGTGCATGTCGAAATAGTCACGAGTAACAGGTTGTCCTTCTGATTGAGCATCGCTAAAGGCTTGGGCTACTGCTTCAGCTTGTTTTTCATCAAACCCTGATTTTTTCAGTGTTTGTACAAACTTCAGTGTATCAAAGGTAACTGTGGCCATAGTTAGTTCCAAATTTCAGTTTTAATTGAGTATAGCATGATGGAAAAAACTCCAAACCACGCAGTTTGGAGTTTTTTTCACAGTTTTGAATTAAGTAATTACATCAGGCTCTGTTCTACCTGTTCGTTTTTTGACTTCGCACAATAATTCGGCAATTTCTACCAATTCGGCTAAAGCTTGGCCTGAATCTTGATCCAGTTTGCTTATATCCTTCTCATACTTTTCAATATAAATTCGCAAGGTAGCGCCGACGGTGCCGGTGCCGGATAAACGGAACACAATCCGTGAGCCGTTGTTGAAACCGACTCGAATCCCTTGATTAGCGCTGACGCTGTTATCGACAGGATCGGTGTAGCTGAATTCGTCGGCATATTTAACCGTGTAATCGCCCCAGCTTTTGCCTGGTAAACGGCTTAGTTTGCGGCGTAAGTGGTCAACAATGCCATTGGCGATGTCTAAATCAACCGCTTCGTAATCGTGGCGGCAATAAATGTCGCGGCCGTATTGTTGCCAATGTTCATGAACAATGTCGGCGACTGATTGGCGTTTGCGAGCAATTAGATTTAGCCAAAACAATACCGCCCAAAGGCCGTCTTTTTCGCGAACGTGGTTAGAGCCTGAGCCGAAACTTTCTTCACCGCAGAGGGTGATTTTGTCGGCATCCAGCAAGTTGCCGAAGAATTTCCAACCGGTTGGGGTTTCGTAGCAGGGTAGGTTTAATGCCGCCGCTACGCGGTCAACCGCTTGGCTGGTAGGCATGGAGCGCGCAACGCCGCTGATGCCTTTGGCGTAAGCCGGAATGCTGCGGGCATTGGCGGCCATGATGGCTAAGCTATCGCTAGGAGTGACGAAAATATTAGCGCCCATGATCATATTGCGGTCGCCGTCGCCGTCAGAAGCGGCACCAAAGGTGGGCGCGTTGTCGGCGAACATGATTTCAGTTAATTCGTGAGCATGTGCCATATTGGGGTCGGGGTGGCCGCCGCCAAAGTCTTCTAACGGTACGGCGTTGAATACCGAGCCAGTTTCTGCGCCGAGGACGTCTTCTAAAATCTGTTTGGCATAAGGGCCGGTGATGGCGTGCATGGCATCGAAGCGTAAATTAATCAAGCCGGCAGCAATGCTTTGTTTGATTAGGTCGAAATCAAAAATCTTCGCCATTAGTTCCGCGTAGTCGGCAACCGAATCAATAATGCGAATTTTTAGGTGATCAATCTCTAATTCGCCTACACTGTCCAAATCAACGTCGTCGATTTTGGCAATTTGGTAGCTGCTGATGGTTTTGGTGTTTAGATACAGCGCATCAGTAAATTTTTCAGGCGCTGGTCCGCCGTTGCTGACGTTGTATTTGATGCCGAAATCTTCGTCGGGGCCGCCGGGGTTGTGACTTGCGGATAAGACGATGCCGCCAAAGGCTTGATATTTGCGGATGATATTGGATGCGGCAGGTGTGGAAAGTAAGCCACCTTGACCGATAATCAGTTCGCCAAAGCCATTGGCAGCGGCCATTTTGATGATGATTTGAATCGCTTGACGGTTAAAATAACGACCATCACCGCCTAAAACTAGGGTTTTGCCTTGAAAATCGTCCAAGCTATTAAAGATAGATTGAACGAAGTTTTCTAAATACCCTGCTTGTTGAAAGACTTTTACTTTTTTTCTTAAACCCGATGTGCCGGGTTTTTGATCATCATAGGGTGTGGTGTTGTAGGTTTTTGTTTGCATGATTTACCCATAATGCGACAATTGTAAAAGCTTAAATTACACCAAAACTTTGATTATTTATAGATTGTTTATGACACGGAAAATTATGTTGCGCGTTTTGTTGTTAAGTTTGGTCTTATTGCCAACAGCCAGTTGGGCTGATTCTGATGTATGGTTGCTGGTCGATACCCAGAAATTGAATATGGAAGTTAAGAAGGGCGAAAAGACTGTGGCTGTGCTTGAGAATATTGCGATTGGTCGCAATGGTGCTGGGGAAAAAAACCATCGAGGTGATGATATTACCCCGTTGGGTAACTATCGAATTGGCTGGATAAACGAAAAAAGTGCTTTTCGTAAGTTTTTTGGGTTAACCTATCCTAGCGTCGAATCTGCGGATGCGGCGCTGAAAACAGGTAAGATTGATTTAGATACCTATGAATCAATAGCCAGAGCGCACGATAATGGATATGTGCCGCCTCAGAACACCGCTCTGGGTGGGCAAATAGGTATTCATGGTTTAGGCAGCGGGAGTTTGTCTATCCACAAATCCATGAATTGGACACACGGATGTATCGCCTTGACTAATGATCAGATTGATCAATTAAGTCGTTGGATTGAGAAAGGGACTCTAGTTACGGTGAAATAATGTTGGCAAAATCCAAAAAATGTTGGACAATTGACAACGTTTTTTTTCATTTTTATTTTTTGAAACCACTATCAAGGGGAAACCATGATGAAAGCTGTTAAATTATCTGCACTTGTTGCTGTTGCTGCATTGGCTACTGGTTGCGCTAGCAACTCTGACATCCAAAACTTGCAAGGTCAAATTGATTCATTGAAACCACAAGTTTCTGCTGCATCTGCTGACGCTGCATCTGCAAAAGCTGCTGCTGCTGAAGCTGCTGCAAAAGCTGCTGCTGCTGAAGCTGCTGCTAACCGTGCTGCTCAATACGCTCAAGACACAAACAGCAAATTGGACCGTATGTTCAAAAAATCACAACACAAATAAGCAATTATTTGGTTTGATTTAAAAAGCTCGTGACCTTTGGGTCACGGGCTTTTTTATTGTCTGAAAGAAAGTTATTGTGCAGGTTGAGTGCTTGGAGTTGCTGCAGCTGTAGCAGGCGTTACAGCAGGGCGCTTATAAATCGCAATTGGTGTGCCCGTTACTTTCTCAACGGCTTGACGCAACAAAGAACCTTTGATCACCGGCATTTTGCCACCGTTAGCCTGTTCGATTAGCGCAAGCGCCGAATGCAAACGTTGCTCATAAGTTTGTGGCGTTTCTTCCATCTCAGGATAGGCTTCCAAATACAGCGTATCGTGATACCAGCCAACCTTAATCGGTTGATTCACAATGTTCACTTCAGTCCCCACCTTAATAGTCGGGAAAAACTGTTCAATATCGGCAGGATACATTCGAATACAGCCGTGACTAACCCGCATGCCAACGCCGTTGGTTTTGTTGGTGCTATGAATCAAGTAGCCTGGAATGCCTAATTTGAACGCAAATAAACCTAATGGGTTATCGGGGCCAGGTGGATAGTAAGGGTCAAGCACGTCGCCATCGGCTAAATGTTCAGCAATAATTGATGGTGGTGGTGTCCAAGATGGATTAGCGGTTTTATCCAAAATCCGTGTTTTACCCATTGGGGTTTTCCAGTCAACACGGCCAATACCAATCGAGTAAGTCACTACTTTAGTGGCATCTGCAAAGTGATAAAGGCGCATTTCTGGCAAGTTAATCACAACCCCTTGGCGTGGTGCGTTAGGTAGTATGAAGCTGTTGGAAATCCGAACAGGCGTGCCCGCATGAGGCAGCCATCTATCAACGGTTGGATTAGCTAAGACGATTTCATCTTGGCCGAGGCGATGCTCAACCGCAATGTCGATCAAGGTATCTTCTTCTTTAGCAGTAACGTATTTAGCATTTTCAGGCGCACTGCCAATGATGCTATCGCCAGCGCGATCAGGTAGTGGCAACGTCAATGCTGAGGCGGCAGAGCTAGCCAACAGCAACAGGCTTGGGATTAATTTAAGTTTCATTAGGCGTTGCCCTCGGCATTAAATAACTCAATCAGGCGCGGGATAAATAGAGCAAGCTCCGCACTCATAATGGAAAAATCAGCATCAAACTGCTCAATATCATCAAATGCTTCAATATCAGCCGCTTGTTCTTGGATTAAATCCAAAAACTTCAAGCGTTTCACAGATAAATTTTCATCCAGTACGAACGACACTCTATCAGCCCAACTCATCGCTAATTTGATCGCTTGTTTGCCTGTGTCTAAGTGGTTTTTGATTTCCGGCAACGCTAAATCATGGCGTTTGCAGCGGATAATGCCGCCTTCTTCTTCCGGCGAGCGCAGTTCGCATTCGTCTTCAATCAAAATGTCGTTAGGTGAAGTATTGGTCAGCAACCATTCTGTCATCACCGTAGCGGGTTTAGTGCCTGCGCCAATCGGCACCACAGGCAAAGAGCCTAAGCATTTACGCAACAAGCTTAATAAGTCTTCGGCCTTTTTCGGCGATGCAGCATCAACCACAATCCAGCCGCCTTGGCTATCGATATAAGCATAGGTTTTGCGCGAAAAAGAAAATGCGCGAGGTAACAATTCAAAAATTAATTCATCTTTAACCCGCGAACGTTCTTTGCCGGGCAGTTTACGGGCTTCGCGTTCCTCAATTTCGCTGATTCTTTCTTGCAGCATGTCATTGATAACTGAAGCCGGCACCACTTTTTCTTCTTTTTTGGCGCAAACCATAAAAAAGCCATTATTCGCATGCACTAGAGCATCGGACGCTCTGCCTAATGGCGAGGTCCAGCCGAAACTAAACTCATCATGACTGCCGCAAGACTTGAATGGGTGTTGTTGTAATTTTTCTTCTAAAGCCTCGGCAGCTAAAGTAAAAGGCTCGGTAAACCGATAGACGGCAAGATTTTTAAACCACATGAAAGGACTCTTTTTTAGAAAACTTCCCATTATCGCAAATTTAATGAACTGTTAAAAATCCCCGTGCAGATAAGCTTGCAGTCGCTGGACTTGGTTTTGTGGGTTACAATCGCTTATCGCATCACCGGTTGAATCCCGATAAAGCTAAGAGAATAAGAATGACACCCGCGCAATTCAATCAATATGCCCAACAGGGCTACAATCGCATCCCCATTAGCCGTGAAGTGCTGGCTGATTTGGATACCCCGCTTAGCGCCTATTTAAAGTTAGCTAATGGCCCTTATGCTTATTTATTTGAGTCGGTTCACGGTGGCGAACAATGGGGGCGTTACTCCATTATCGGTTTGCCCTGTAAAACCCGAATCAAAATTAATGGCAATCAAATTCGGATTGAAATTGACGGTGCCGAAACTCAGCAATTCGAACATCCACAACCTTTAGCGTGGATAGAAGACTATCGCCAACAATACAAAGTGCCTGATATACAAGGTTTGCCGCGTTTTAATGGTGGTTTGGTTGGCTATTTCGGTTATGAAACCATTGCCTATATCGAACCGCGTTTAAAAGCGACCGGTAAGCCGGATCCGATTGGTACGCCTGATATTCTGTTAATGGTTTCAGAAGATTTGCTGGTGTTTGATAACCTGTCTGGCAAGATGCTGTTGTTGACCCACGCCAATCCTGCTGATGCCAATGCTTACGAAAATGCTCAAGCCCGACTTGATCAATTAGTTATCACCTTGCGCGAAGCCAAAGCCAAGCCGCTGCCGCATCAAGTCGCTAAGCAAGTACAGGAAGCTGATTTCGTTTCAGGCTTTACGCAACAAGGTTTTGAAGACGCGGTCTTAAAAGCCAAAGAATACATTACCAATGGCGACATTATGCAGGTGGTGTTATCGCAACGGATGTCGATTCCATTTGCCGCCCAGCCATTGGATTTATACCGCGCTTTGCGTTGCCTAAATCCATCGCCATATATGTATTACCTGAATTTGGAAGATTTCCATATCGTCGGCTCTTCCCCAGAAATTTTAGTGCGCTTGGAAGATGAGCAAGTCACTGTCCGCCCGATTGCTGGCACCCGTCGTCGTGGTGAAACACCTGAGCAAGATTTGGCCTTAGAACAAGATTTGCTCGCCGATCCTAAAGAAATTGCCGAGCATTTAATGCTGATTGATTTAGGTCGTAATGATACGGGCCGTGTTGCCAAAATCGGCAGCGTCAAACTCACCGATAAAATGATTATCGAACGTTATTCGCATGTCATGCACATCGTTTCCAATGTCACCGGTGAATTACAGGCGGGTAAAAACGCTTTCGATGTCTTGGCGGCGACATTCCCAGCTGGCACCGTTAGCGGAGCCCCAAAAATTCGCGCGATGGAAATTATCAACGAGCTGGAGCCGGTTAAGCGCGGGATTTATTCCGGTGCCGTGGGTTATATCTCTTGGTCTGGTAATCTCGACACCGCGATTGCGATTCGTACCGCAGTGATTAAAGATCAAACCTTACACATTCAAGCCGGCGCAGGTATTGTTTATGACTCAGTGCCACGCAACGAATGGGATGAAACAATGAACAAAGGCCGGGCAGTGTTCCGCGCCGTCAGTATGGCCGAAGCAGGTCTGGAAGGAGCAAAGTCATGAGCGCCGTGAAAGTGGTAATGGTCGATAACTACGACTCGTTTACCTATAACCTTGTGCAATATTTTGGTGAATTAGGCGCAGATGTCACCGTGGT
>CAMCSF010000059.1 GCA_945877625.1 Methylomonas koyamae
TGAATTACATCATCTATCAATGAGCGAAAAAAACAAAGTTTTAGTTGAAGCAAAACCGCATTATATCGAGGCGCAATCATCACCCGCGCAGAATCGTTATGTGTTTGCTTACACAATCACCATCACTAATGTTGGCGCAACGGCAGCCAAGCTATTAACGCGCCATTGGTTGATTACCGATGCCAACGGCAAAGTGCAAGAGGTCAACGGCGATGGCGTGGTTGGCGAGCATCCTTACCTTAACCCCGGCGATATGTTCCGTTATACCAGCGCGGCGATCATTGAAACCCCAGTTGGCATCATGCAAGGCAAGTATCAGATGCAATCGGAAAATGGCGAGGATTTTAAAGCACCGATTCCGCAATTCACCTTATCAATTCCCCGCACCTTGCACTAATGACCACTTACGCGATTGGTGACATTCAAGGCTGCTACGACGAATTTCGTCGGCTGCTCGACGTCATAAAGTTTGATCCGGCTAAGGATACGGTTTGGATTGCTGGTGATTTGGTTAACCGTGGCCCCAAGTCATTAGAGACGTTGCGTTTTATCAAAGGTTTAGGCTCATCAGCAATTAGCGTACTCGGCAACCACGACATGCATTTAATCGCTACCGTGGTTTCGCTCGGCAAAGCCGGTAAAAAAGACACCTTGGCCCCAATTTTACGCGCCAGCGATTGCGACGAACTAATCGACTGGCTGCGTCATCAACCCTTGTTTTACAGCGATCAAGACTTTTGTATGCTCCACGCAGGCTTACCGCCGCAATGGGATTTCGCCCAAACCGTTCACATGGCGCGTTTAGCTGAACAAGCCATGCAAAGCTCAGACCACAAACGCTTTTTCCGCACCATGTACGGCAATAAGCCTAATTTATGGAGTGACGATTTACCGAAAATGGAACAACTGCGGTTTGCGGTTAACTGCTTCACTCGTTTGCGCTATTGCACTGTTGACGGGGTTTTGGATTTTGCCCAAAAAGGCGCACCGGGTACACAACCGGAACATTTAATCCCTTGGTATCAAGTACCTGGACGCAAAAGCGCCGATATGCGGATTATTTTTGGTCATTGGTCTACCTTGGGTTTTTACCAAGGCGACAATTGTTTTTCGATTGATACCGGCTGTCTATGGGGCGGAAAATTAACCGCGATCACTTTAGAAGCCAATCCCAAACGCATAGACATTGATTGTCCGTGCCAACAAAAACCGTAATTTTTAATCTCAAGGAAGTTAATCATGCACAGCAAAATTTTATTATTGATCAGCGCGTTAGTTTTACCGATGACTAGCTATGCGGCCAGCGACAACAATTACGAAACCCCAGCTAGTCATAAGCTGGATCATTTGAGTAAAGAACTAGGATTAACGGCCGAACAAAAAGCCAAAGTGGATGCGATTTTTAAAGCTCAACATGAGAAATTTGCCGCGATTCACCGCGAATCACACGATAAAGTCACCGAACTCTTAAACCCAGAACAAGCGGCAAAATGGGAAGAAATGCGCCGTCAACATCAAGCACAAATGCCAAAACCACAATGAGTAGCGCAAACCAATTGCGTTGGGGAATACTCGGCGCAGCGCGAATCAATGAGCGCTTAATGCCTGCAATTTTGGAAGCCAATAACGCCCAGTTAGTGGCAATCGCCAGTCGTCGCGCCGGTGCTTCGGCAGAAACTTTAGCCAAATACGCACCGTGTTACCCCAACATCAAAGCCTATGATGATTTAGATGTGTTGCTGGCTAATCCCGATATTCAAGCCGTGTATTTGCCAATGGCTAACCATGAACATGCAGAATGGGCTTTGCGGGCGATTGCCAGCGGCAAGCATGTGTTATGTGAAAAACCAATGGCATTAAATGTTGCCGATATTGACGCCATCGAAGCGGCCGCCCAGCAACAACAAGTTAAAGTGATGGAAGGTTTTATGTACCGCTTCCATCCGCAACATACGCGAGTGATGGAGATTTTAGACTCCGGTTTGATTGGTGAAATTCGCTCAGTTCGCGCCAGCTATTCGTTCATGATGCGGCCAGCGCGGCTGTATCGATTGGCGGAAAGCGTCGATAACGGCGGCGGAGCGATGTGGGACATTGGCTGTTATGCAATTCATTCGCTAAGAATGTTTTTTAAGCAATTACCCAAAGCTGTGACGGCTTTATCCCACTATGCTGAAAGCGGTGCCGATATTGCCAGCAGTGGCGTGTTAGATTTTGGCGAAGGCCGTTTCGCACAGTTTGATTTCAGTTTTGATCGAGCCAGACGTTGTGAATACGAAATTATCGGCACCAAAGGCGGCATCAAATGTCATATCGTTTGGCAATTGCCGGGCGATGTACCGGTGATTTCTTGGTGGACAGAAGACGGCCAACAAAGTGAACAACGCTTGCCAGCAGTTAATCACTTCAAAGCCGAAATTGAGCATTTCAGCGATTGCGTTCTCAATGGCAAAGCGCCCGCTTTATCGTTAGCAGATGCGCGAGATAACTGTCGGGTTATCGTTGCGGCGTTAGCTTCGGCAAAACAAGGTAAAACTATTCAAATCTAACTTGCATCCCCTCTTTGAAAAAGAGGGATTAGGGGAGATTATTTAAATAAATCCCCCCTCAATCCGCCTTTTTCAAAGGGGGATGTATTCTTAAATAGCAGCGAGTAGCAACGGGAACAAAGCTCTCGCACAACCTTTACTGACTATCCCCCACCGGCGCTGCAAAACCATCAGCCACCAGTTTATCGACATTACTGCCAGTTAAGCTTTGCAAAAAAGCCACCAAATCAGCAATCTCGCTATCCGATAAACCCAGCGGTTTAATCAGCGGCGACAGATTTTCATTCGCCACACCACCTTGATTATAAAACCGCACTACATCGTCCAAACTCGCCAAGCTACCGTTATGCATATACGGCGCACTTAACGCCACATTGCGTAAACTCGGGGTTTTGTAAGCCCAACGATCAGCGGGATTTTGGCTGATTTCATAAAAACCCAAATCATTGGCTTTATTTTCAGCGACTGACTTAAGCGCTTGGCTATCGACATTAATCGCAATACCTGGGGCAACTTGCAACACTTGTTGCTCGGGTGTTTTCGCCATTGATTGTTGATAACCAATGCCGGTGTTGTGGCGTTTTTGATCAGTAAACAAAGCCGATTGCTGTTCAATTTTGTGACAATTAACGCAACCAGCTTTGCCGCTAAACAAAGCAAATCCGCGTTGCGCTTGCTGACTCATCGCCTCGACTTGTTTACCAAAATACCAACGATCAAACGCCGAATCCGCAGAATTTAAACTGCGTTGATAGCTCGCCAAAGCTTGGCCGACATTCAGCATATTCGGCGCTTGATGAAAGGCTTTTTCAAACCAGCCCTGATAATCGGCATTGGCTTTGATTTTATTGATGACATAAGCAATCGAGGGATTCGCCATTTCATTCTGCGCCAACAACGGCCCCCAAGCTTGCTGCTCCAAACTGTCTTCGCGGCCATCATGGAACAACAATTTCGCATAAGCGACGTTATACAAAGACGGACTATTGCGCCTAACGCTACGCCCTTCAAGACCGACAGCGGTTGCCATTTCATTATTGCTAAAGCCTTGTTCAGGAATATGGCACATGGCGCAAGAAAAAGTATTGTTCAACGACAAGCGACGGTCATAAAACAACTTGCGACCTAAGGCAATTTTAGCGGCAGTGACAAGATTATCGGCAGGCATCGCTAATTTCGGTAAACCCAATGGAGGCTTTTGTGCGTAGCTCAACAAATTAGCAGCTTGGCCTTGGCGCTGAGTTAAAGCTATCGAACGGGTTTGATAATCGGCTTGTTGGTAAGTTTGTTTGTAATCACCAGCCCGATACAGAATTTCGGGATCGTTTGCTGATTTAACGATAGGCAAATCACCCGCCAACAAGGTTTTAATATCGCTAATTAAAGTCTGCGGATTTAAAAAATCGACGCTGTAAATATTGCGGATTTGCTTATTGGTATCAATTAAATACACCCGTAACAAATGCGAAAAAGTGCCGGTAAATTGGCCTTTTTCATCATAAATCTTCTGCACATTTTGCTGATAAGCATCCAGAATTGGCTGCAATTGTTGTTCTGAAGCGGTAGTTAAAAACTGCCAATCCAAATTAGCATTATTTAAACCCTGTCCATATAACTGCATTTTTTCCGGCGTATCGTGACTGGGATTAAAACTTAAAGTCAGCAAGCGTAATTTGCTGGCAATTTCCGGCTGTTTTTGCAGTTCACGACTGATTTTATGCAGCACCTGAGTCGCTAATGGACAGCCATTGACGTCGCTGCAAGTGGCGTAAATAAAACTTAGCAAAACGATTTTATCGCCCATTAAATCGTAAAGCGGCTTGGATTGATTAGCGGTATTGAGGACTTCACCGTTGCCGGCTTTGCTAATAATTGGCAGGCTGTAAGTGGCTGATTCGGCGAAAATGCCAGATGAAAATAGGCTGAGCCACAATAATATTAAGCAATAAAAATATCTCATCATGTCAGTCTGAATTAAGCGACTAAACGCTCAATACGAATCGTATTTTTTTGCTTAGCTTGCCATAATTCATATTTAACATGCATTTCTAACCAAAGATCGGCGGAAGTACCTAGCCACTGAGACAATCGAATCGCCATATCCGCACTGATATTGATATTGGCATTTAAGATTTTCGACAAGGTAACACGAGATATTTTTAATGCCTTAGCCGCATCGGTAATACTCATTGTTTCAGGTATCCATTCCCGTAAAACTAATCCCGGATGAGGTGGGTTGTACATATCACGCATTATCTTCTCCTATGAATTTAGCTTGCTCTGAGTGTCGCCAATGCCCCGACTTCCCACCCATTTTCTCCAACAATTGCACTCCGCCAATCACCATCCCCCTATCCACTGCCTTGCACATGTCATATATCGTCAACAAGGCGATTTGTGTGGCAGTCAGGCCTTCCATTTCCACCCCAGTTTGACCATTGGTTTTAACTGTTGTTAAGCAATGAACACGATTATTTTCCGTATCAGGGGTTAATTGAATATCAACATGGGTTAATGGCAGCGGATGACAAAGCGGAATTAAATCAGCAGTACGTTTGCTGGCCATAATTCCAGCAACACGCGCAATGCCTAACACATCACCTTTTTCATGATTACCGGCCATAATTAAAGCCAAAGTCGAAGCCTGCATTTCAATGTAACCTTCACAGACAGCCGTGCGTTGAGTGATGGCTTTATCGCCGACATCGACCATGTGCGCTTCGCCAGCGGCATTAAAATGATTGAGCGTGTTGCTAGGCATGGGATAATCCGATCATTATTAACAGCTGGGCATTGTATTACCCGATAAAACATCATGTCGATTAAAGTCCGTTATTTTGCCAGTTTGAAAGAACGCGTCGGCCATGCTGATGCGGAGTTGTTATTGCCTGAGCCTTTATCAGCCAGCCAGATTTGGCAGCAGTTAAATCCTGATTTAGCGATGCCAGAGGGTGTGTTGGTGGCGGTGAATATGGAATATGCTGGCTTAGATACGCTGGTTAAAGACAGCGACGAGTTAGCTTTTTTTCCACCCGTAACCGGCGGTTAATATGAACATCAGCCTTACTTCGCAAGCATTTGATCCTTGGCAAAGCCTTGCCGAATACCAAGCCCAACAACTCGCTGGCAAATACGGCGCGACGGCGGTTTTTGTCGGCACCATGCGCGATTTTAATCAAGGTGATGGCGTCGTTGGCATGAGCTTGGAACATTACCCAGGCATGACTGAAAAACAGTTGGCTTTGATTGTCGAACAAGCGAATCAGCAATGGGCTTTGCTGGATACTTTGTTAATTCACCGAATTGGCAATGTAGTGCCGGATGATAGTTTGGTGTTAGTGGCGGCTTGGTCAGCTCATCGCGGTGATGCGTTTGATGCTTGTCGTTTCATCATGGAGGCTTTGAAAAAACAAGCGCCGTTTTGGAAAAAAGAACGCTTGGCTTCTGGCGAAGTGCGCTGGGTGGAGAGTAATAGCAATGGCTATCAAGTCAGTTAATTGTTTATAGCAATACGGGTTATCCAGCCAATTTAACGCCTTTAAAAACAATATTCAGCAACAAACCCACCACAGTTCCTGTTAATGCTAAACATGCACCTAACATCCATTTCATTAATTGCAATTCGGCATCGATTTTATTAAACCGACTTTTATATTCAGCTAAAGCTTTAGCAGCAGCTCTTGATTTTTCCTCCGATGCACCCGCTTCTTTGAGTGCGTCGTATAGCTCTGTAATCATGACTGACATTATTGTTCTCCTTGTTGGTCTAAAACTTTTGTAAATGGTAGCCTGAAGCTGGCTTTACTAACGAAACCCAAGCTGATACAGCACGGATTGAACAAACAAGGTAAGCAGAACAACGCCCAACCGCCTTACTACCTAAGTTCTAACCCTAAAATCGATTCGGCAACCACCCACGTTCCACACTATCCCTAAAACTCCATTGCGGCATGGTTTCGGTTTTGTAGCTCCAGAAAAACCAGCCTTGGTATTTTTCAAAGCAAGCTAATTGCGCGGCGGCGTAGCCACGATAGGCGAGGTTTTGTTGAAACTCGTCCATGCTGGCGGCCGGATAATCCAACGCTTGCTCGGCCCACAAATCCAACATTTTCGGATGCAGTCCCAAGCTCCATTCACCAACATAGGTTTTACGCCCTGAATCATGAATTAGTTGATCCGCTTCTTGTCGCCAATCATTAATCGCTTTGCTGATGTGTCCATAAATGTCGGTATCAATATCGTCTTGCACAAAGCATTGATAACGGTGAATATCAAAAATCACGTTGTCATCAGTCTCGCTTTGCAATAAACCCGCGTATTCCCGATAGTCGCGAAAACCATCGTGAAAAACCACCGCCACATCGTCTGCTTTACAGTGCTGTCTAATCCGCAGATAGGCTTGTTGGGTATAGGCGCTTAATACGTCGGTGGGAACATCCCAACGCGGCTCATTGAGTACTTCAATGGCCATTAAAGCGGGACTGGTGTGATAGCGTTCAGCAAGGCGCTCGAGTACGGTGAGTGAATGTTGAATGTATTCATCGCGAGTATGCCATTCGCAAACGCCACTAATTCCACCGTTATCAAAGCCGTTTTGACAACCGGATGCGGTGTGTAAATCTAAAACCACTTTCAGCTGATAGCGTTCAGCCCATTGCATGGCTTGATCAAGGACTGTCTCCCCGCCTGTGACGTAAGGAAATTGCAAGTGTTGGTAACTCGGATGGAAGGGATAATCCGCGCCAAACAGCCAATGACCGACCGGAATCCGTACCGCATTGATACCAATATCTGCCAGCCAAGCAAAATCGGCTTCGGCAATAAAACTTTGCCAATGTTGTTGTAATTTGGCGGCGGCTTGCTCGCCTAGTTCAACACACCAAGTGGTTTCGTCTTCGGCTTGAAGATTTTGAAATAAACTGGGGGTCATCCATTTTTCCAGTACCAGCCAACCACCTAGATTGACACCGCGTAATTTGGGTTTGTTTAACATAAATGAATTTGGCGTTTGTGTAGAGCTTGAATACTCGGTTGATTGGTTATCGTCAACATCGCCGCATTGGGTAATTGACTGTTAATCATGTTAATCATCTCAACCTCACTGTCTGGGTCTAGTGAATCAAAGGCTTCTTGCATAAAAATCCATTTCGGCTTTTGCAGCAGTAATCTGACCAAACCTAAACGCTGCTGCTGTTCGCGCAACAAGGCTTTATCCCAGTCGGTGCTTTGATCCAAATGATGAATTAAATCTTCCACGCCAGCGAGTTTAAAGCAAGCTTCAAGCTCGACTTGATTAAACGTATCGCCATCGAAGGGATAGCAAATTGCGTTACGCAAGGTATCGGTTGGCAAATAAGGGCGAGGTGGCATAAAAAATAGCGGCTCGTCGTCTGGCAGTTCGATACAACCTTCCCCCCAAGGCCAAAGTCCAGCCGTGGCTTTAAACAATTTATTGCCAGTAAAGGCATTGCCAGTAATTAAGATTCGGTCACCGGCATAAATTTCTTCATTGAGTGTGTTGACACAAACCACGCCATCTAAACGGGTAATCACTAAATCGTGAAACCGTAGCACTGCTCCGGTGTTTTTTTTCAACACAATTCGATGGGGTGATGGTTTAGCAATTTCGACTTCGAGCTGCTCTAGGGCTTTAGCTAAACCCAGCACTCGCTCAACCGAAGCCCGCCATTCAGCCATTTTGCCCATGTTATCAACCGGCCACGACAAGGCTGAGACCATTTGTTGAAACACCTGAGCTGATTGCATCAAAGTGCCCAAGGTTATACTGCCCAAAATGTAACGAGGCGCAGAAACCAACAACGGGAAAGCCATCGATAATACCGAATAACCCGAGCTGAACATGATGATTCGGCTCCAGGCTTTGGTTTGCTGTTCCCAAGCGTTAACGATATCGCCAAACAATTGGTGAAAATGCGGTTTTTCGTGGCTTTCGCCGTGAATTAAGGCAATCGCTTGTGAGTTTTCGCGGGCTTTTACTAAAGCAAAGCGGAAGTTGGCTTCAACGGTTTGGCGGTGATCGGTGGCTGTTGTTAATGGTCGACCTATCCACCAACCCAACATCGACGCGCTGGCGGCGTAAACAAGGGCTAACCAGACTAAATGACCTTGAATCGGCAACTCGGCAAATCCAAAATCAATCGTTATCGTGCCCGATAAAGACCAGAGGATGCTGGAAAAACTAATCAGCAAAACCACGCAATAAAACAGGGTGTGCAACAGATCAATGGCATATTCGGTAGCAATCCGAATATCCTCGGCGATTCTGCCATCTGGATTGTCGTGTTGTCCGTCGATATGGGTGACTAAATAATGGCGTCCCTCAAACATCCAGCAGCCAATTAACTTGTCAGTTAACCAACCTCGCCAAGCCAGTTGTAGTTTACGTTTAATCACTAAATGCGCCGCAGTAACCGCAATATTGGCGACAAATACCACGACAATCATCCCGACTTGGGTAAACAAGCGCGACATCGAACGTTGTTCAAGGGCATCAAATAAATCAGCACTCCATTCGGTTATGGTGACCGAGATGCCGATTTGAAACAGGGTGAGCGTAATTAAGGTTACCAGCAAACCACGATTGGGGGATTTATTAGAAGCCGACCAGAATGGGCCGGCTAATCGGATAAATTCTATGAAAAACTTGCTGGGATTATGCAAAGCAGTGCTCCTTGTTGAGGGTCACTAGCCAATATACCAAACTTAAATGGGTTTGGAGGTTGAAATCAATATAAAAAAGGGCGAGGTTTGATGCTCGCCCTTTGGGGTAGATTTTTTACTAACGCTTCATTGAGATAAAAAATTCGGCGTTGGTTTTGAAATCTTTTAATTTGCCTAGCAAAAATTCTGATGCTGCCAATTCGTCCATCGGTTGCAAGATTTTGCGCAAAATCCAAGTTTTTTGTAATTCGTCTGGATCAACCAAGTATTCTTCACGGCGAGTACCGGAGCGGTTGATGTTAATCGCTGGGTAAATGCGTTTTTCGGCAATTTTGCGTTCTAAATGCAATTCCATGTTGCCGGTACCTTTGAACTCTTCAAAGATTACCTCATCCATTCTTGAGCCGGTTTCGACTAAAGCGGTGGCGATAATGGTCAAGCTGCCGCCTTCTTCAATATTTCTAGCGGCGCCAAAAAAGCGTTTCGGTTTTTCTAAGGCGTTGGCATCCACACCACCCGATAACAATTTGCCCGATGATGGCACGGTCATGTTGTAGGCTCTGGCAAGACGGGTAATCGAGTCTAACAAGATAACTACATCGTGTTTATGCTCAACCAAGCGACGGGCTTTTTCGATAACCATTTCAGCAACTTGCACATGGCGGCTGGCGGGTTCATCGAAGGTACTAGAAACCACTTCACCACGAACACAACGTTCCATCTCGGTCACCTCTTCTGGGCGCTCGTCGATTAATAAAACGATTAAGTAACATTCTGGATTGTTCTCGGCAATCGCATGGGCGATGCTTTGCATAATCATGGTTTTACCGGCTTTCGGTGGCGATACGATCAAGCCACGCTGGCCTTTACCGATAGGGGCAATTAAATCAATGATACGTGCGGTCAAATCTTCACTGGTTCCATTGCCTTGCTCTAAACGGAAACGTTTGTTGGCGAATAACGGGGTGAGGTTTGAAAATGAAATTTTGTTTTTAGTATTTTCTGGGGCTTCAAAATTGATGCTTTCAACTTTGAGCATAGCGAAATAACGTTCGCCATCTTTGGGAGGTCTAATTTTGCCGCTAACGGTATCGCCAGTGCGTAAACCGAAGCGTCTGATTTGACTGGGTGAAACGTAAATATCATCAGGGCCGGCTAAGTAAGATGCGCCTGGCGTTCGTAAAAATCCAAAACCATCTTGCAGTATTTCTAAAACCCCATCTCCGTAAATATCTTCACCGCTTTTAGCCTGCTTCTTAAGAATCATGAAAATCAATTCTTGCTTTCGGGCTCTGTCGATGTTTTCAAGGCCTAATGATTCGGCAATGGCGATAATTTCTGTGGCTTGTTTTAGTTTTAACTCGGTAAGATTCATGTTGGTGTTAGAGAAATGAAAGAAACGCAGAGCGGCAGAATGCCGTTTACAGCGGAAGGTGATGTTTTGGATTATTTACAGATGATAACTGCGAAGGAGAAATCGAAGAACACTATATCGCATTAACCGGACTTATCAAAACCTTTTCGAATAAATCCGGTTAATTATGCTTGCTATCAGATATTGCTATCGATAAAAGCAGCCAATTGTGACTTGGTTAAAGCGCCTACTTTAGTCGCTTCTACTTCGCCATTTTTGAAAATCATCAAAGTTGGAATACCGCGCACACCATATTGTTGTGGGGTTTTTGGATTTTCATCGATATTCAGCTTGGCAACAGTCAGCTTGCCTTTATATTCGGCAGCTACTTCATCAAGAACTGGGGCAATCATTTTACAAGGACCGCACCACTCAGCCCAGTAGTCCAATAGCACAGGACC
>CAMCSF010000060.1 GCA_945877625.1 Methylomonas koyamae
CACAAACCCGAACTGCTAATTAGCGGCTCGGCGATTGGTATTTACGGCGACCAAGGCGATACGGTTTTAAGCGAACAAAGCACTAGCAAAGCCGACTTTGGACAACAATTGTGCAGCGATTGGGAACAAGCCGCCTTAGATGCCGAAAGCTTGGGCGTCAGAGTCTGTTTAATTCGCACCGGCTTGGTTTTAGGCAACCATGGCGGCTTATTACAGCGGATGTTACCGGCCTTTAAATTGGGTTTAGGTGGTTGTTTAGGCAATGGTCAGCAATGGATGTCTTGGATACATTTGAGCGATTGGTTAGCCATCGTCAATACCTTAATCGACCATCCCGAACTAAGCGGCGCATTTAACGCCACCGCCCCCAATCCGGTCAGCAATCAAAGTTTTAGCCAACAACTCGCCAAACAGCTACACAGACCGGCTTTATTACCTGTGCCGAGTTTTGTGCTAAAACCACTTTTAGGCGAAATGTCGGAGCTGATTTTAGGGAGCCAGCGGGTGATGCCTGAGCGCTTACTGGCGGCGGGTTTTAAATTTCAATACCCAGATTTAGCGCCAGCCTTACAGCAAATTCTCAATCGGCATTAATGAAGCGTTTCGATACCTCGCTATTTATTTTTCGTCGGGATTTACGTTTAGATGACAACACCGCGCTCAATGCCGCTTTGTCACAATCGAAACAGGTGTTAGCGGCGTTTATCTTTGACCCGCAGCAAATCCAGCCTCATCCCTATCAAAGCCAAGCCGGTTTGCAATTTATGCTGCAAGCCTTGGCGGATTTGCAGCAACAATTGGCTCAGCACAACGGCAAGCTGTATCTGTTGCATGGCAAACCGAGTGAGCTGATTAGTCAATTAACTGCCGAACATAAACTCGATGCGCTGTTTGTTAATCGCGATTACACGCCATTCAGCCGCCAACGCGATGCCGACTTGTATCAGCATTGCCAACAACTGGGCTTAGCGTTTCACAGCCATAACGATCTATTGCTGAATCAACCGGAACAGCTGATTAAAGCCAATGGCACCCCTTATCAAGTGTTTACGCCGTTTTATAACCGCGCTAAACAAAACCCCGTCGCTTTACCAACTGGCTTAGCGGATGGTCAGTTTTTCACAGCCAATTCGCAATACGATCAGCCGCAATTACTTGAACAACTTAAAGCCGCGCATAACAACCCTTTTCAAGGTGGCCGACAACAAGCGTTGGCAATCCTCAACGACTTACAGCATTGCCAAAACTATGCCGAGCAACGCGACTTCCCTGCCCTCGATGCCACCAGTAATCTGTCAGCCCATCTTAAATTTGGTTGCTGTTCGGTGCGGGAAGCGTTTTATGCGGTGTTACACAATTTAGGCAGCGAACACCCACTGATTCGACAACTTTACTGGCGGGATTTTTTCAGCCACATCGCCTTTCATTACCCGCAAGTGTTTGGCCATGCTTTTCACAGTCGTTACGATGCGATTCAATGGAGCAAAGATCAAGATCGTTTCTGGGCTTGGGCCAACGGCAAAACCGGTTTTCCAATCGTCGATGCCGGTATGCGGCAGTTAAATGAAACTGGTTGTATGCACAATCGTTTGCGGATGATTACCGCCTCGTTTTTAGTCAAAGATTTGCATATTAGTTGGCGCTGGGGCGAACGCTATTTTGCCCAGAAACTGATTGATTACGATCCGTGTTTAAACAACGGCAATTGGCAATGGGCAGCCTCAACCGGCTGCGATGCTCAACCGTATTTTCGGATTTTTAACCCTTGGCTCCAGCAACAAAAATTCGACCACGACTGTCTGTACATCAAACGCTGGCTACCAGAATTACAAGACTTTAGCCCGAAAGCGATTCACAACTGGCAAAATAACCCATTAGCTGGCGATTACC
The DNA here is from genome assembly GCA_945877625.1 of Methylomonas koyamae. Lineage (GTDB taxonomy): Bacteria > Pseudomonadota > Gammaproteobacteria > Methylococcales > Methylomonadaceae > Methylomonas > Methylomonas koyamae_C. The sequence goes on from CAMCSF010000060.1 coordinate 1,891, forward strand.
CACCACCCATGGTCGATCACAGCCAACAAAGCCAAGCTATCAAAGCCATTTTCAAAGCCCTCAACTTAGGAGCCGATTGATGCGATTTATCTTAATTTTGATCTGTAGTTTATTGACTGCCTGCACTGGCGTACCCGAAGGCGTGAAAGTCGTCGATGGCTTTGAACTCAATCGTTATTTAGGCACTTGGTACGAAATCGCCCGTTTAGACCACAGCTTTGAACGCGGCCTAAGCGACATTCGAGCAGAATACAGCCTCAACCCTGACGGCACGGTTAAAGTATTAAATACTGGTTTTGACAACGAACAAGGCGAACGCCAAACCGCGATTGGCCAAGCCCATTTTGTCGGTAGTGAGGATATTGGCAACTTGGAAGTCTCGTTTTTCGGCCCCTTTTATGGCGCTTACAACATCATCGCTTTGGACAAAAAAGCTTACCGCTACGCGATGATTGCAGGGCCTAATCGCGATTATTTATGGATTCTGGCTCGCACGCCAAACTTAGATAAAGCCACTTTGCATGAGTTAGTCGCACAAGCATCGGAATTGGGTTTTGCTACCGAGCAGTTGATTTATGATCGGCATCCATAAAGCCTAAGCTTCGCTTATTGCGACAACTGAATTCGCCATTAAAAATACATCCAGCTATTAATTGCCTTATGCTTTGGTTTTGTCATTCCGTAGGAATCGCTTAACCTCTAAGTAATTAAATACTTTTCAAGCTAAGCGATCCCTACGGGATGACAAAAGAAAAGTGGCTTGGCAATTTTGAGTGAATAAGAGCGCCAGCAAATGAAAAAACCTAAAAAGAAGACGCTATGAAACCAATAAAAATTGATTGGGATTTTGTCGATTCACACCCTATGGCAGATAAACATGACGATGACTCTCCAGAGCTGACCGATGAAGACTTTGCCAGAATGCGACCCGCTAGCGCTGTATTACCAGAAATATTCGGCGCTGAACTGGCGGCTGAAATGCTCAAACCTAAAGGCGGTCGCCCACGCAAGGATAACCCAAAGGTTTTTGTTGGGATCCGCCTTGATACCGAGATTGTAGACTCTTTCAAAGCGACCGGCCGTGGCTGGCAAACGCGCATGAATGATGCCTTGAAACAGTGGTTACGCGAGCATTCAGCGGTTTGATTGTTTAGTCTGTAGGCCAGAATAAGCGCGGCGTTTCTGGCAGAAAGCTGATTAAAATCCATAAGCCTACGCCCAACCACTAGCAAAAACGGGAGACCCACAATGAATGGCTCGAAAACCAATGATATGACCCGTACAGAAATATTAGAGGCTGTACGAGCAATACCGCGTGAAAAAGATTTTGTCTGGGATGGTATTGATGAAGACGACCGCCCACTCACTGATCAAGAATTACAGTCCTGTTAACACCCTAACAACCAACAGAACGATTATCTATTGTTATCAAAGCAACTTAACCAGTGCGGCAATAGCGGCAACCGCGACAGAAAGCATAGTGCCCATTTTTATAGTTAATCGTAGTTCTAATTCGTTGAGATCACGTTTAGTAGAAATATTATCAAGATCATATTCATGCTTTGCTTGCTCAAGTGTTGATGCAATAGCGGCTTTTTGTAGACGTGTAATCGTTTCTGCTTGTTGCTCACTAAAGCCTGATGATCTTAATTCGTTAAAGAATTCGTGCGTATCAAAGGTAATAACATTCATCGTGTTAATCCTTGGGTTAAATTTGGTGGCAACTTTACCACGAAGGCATTGAATAGTCCGTAGGACAGAATAAACGCAGCGTTTCTGGCAGAGAGCTGATTCAATTCCAAAAGCCTTCGCCAGACACGCTGCATTTATTTCGACGATGGAATTCGCTGTTATAAAGTACCTCCTACTATTAATTGCCTTAACCTTTGATTTTGTCATCCCGTTAGGGATCGCTTAACTTCTAAGTAATTCAATACTTTTAAAACGAAGCGATCCCTAACGGGATGACAAAAGAAAAGTGAATTGCCAATTTTGAATGGTCGTTTTTATTTTTGAACTTTAGGGCATAGGCTAAGATAACCCCCTCTTTCACTCTCATTCTTCCACCACCATGCAAATCTGGGTCGATGCCGATGCTTGTCCAAAGGCGATAAAAGACATTCTTTACCGAGCGGCTGAGCGCACGCAAACCTCGGTTACTTTGGTTGCTAATCAATACCTGCAAACCCCACCCTCCCGTTACATCAAGTTTTTACAAGTCCAATCCGGCTACGACATTGCTGATAACGAAATTGTTAAACGCTTATCCGCTGGCGATTTGGTGATTACCGGCGATATTCCGCTGGCCAATGACACCATTGATAAAGGCGCTCATGCCCTTAACCCGCGCGGCGAACGCTATACCAAGGAAAACATTAAACAGCGACTGAATATGCGTGATTTTATGGACACGCTGAGAGCCAGTGGTATCGACACAGGCGGCTTGGCAGCGATGAATCAGCGCGATGTACAAGCCTTTGCTAATCAATTAGACAGCTTCTTGGCACAAACAAAATAGAGCCAAGCAATGCTCGCTAACCGCTAGTTTCAATGCGCAAAACTTGCTAGTTTCAGCGCTTAAACAAGCGAGGTTTAAGCGATGAAAATTCACCAATTCAGCACTGACGAAGCCCTCAACAGCCTCAAAACCAAAGCCACTGGTTTATCCAGCCATGAAGCCCAACGGCGTTTGCTGGAATACGGCGCCAACCAAATTGACATAGCGCCGCGCGAATCCTTGCTGTGGGGATTTGCCAAAGAATTTGTACATTTTTTTGCCTTGATTCTGTGGTTAGCGGCTGGCTTGGCATTTTTTGCCGAATCGCAGCAACCGGGTAGCGGTATGAACACCTTGGGCTTTGCGATTTTAGGGGTGATTTTGATTAACGGCGTGTTCGCGTTTTGGCAGCAATTCCGCGCTGAACAAGCGATGACCGCTTTGCAAAAGCTGTTACCGCAAACCGTCAAAGCAATGCGCGATGGCAAGATCGGTTCGATTTTAGCCGCTGATTTAGTACCCGGTGATTTGATTGTGTTGCAAGAAGGCGATAACGTTCCCGCCGATTGTCGAGTCATCGAATCACTGAGTTTACGGGTCAACAACGCCACCGTCACCGGCGAATCAATGCCACAAGCCCGCAACGCCGAGCCTTGTGAGGGCGATGATGTATTTCATGCTCGCAATATTTTGTTGGCTGGCACTTCCATCATGTCCGGCGAAGCCACCGCCGCCATCTTTGCCACCGGAATGCACAGCGAATTTGGCAAAATCGCCCATTTAACCCAAACCGCTGGCGCGTCGATTTCGCCCTTGCAATTAGAAATCATGCGCTTAAGTCGCATCATCGCAATCATGGCTTTGTGCTTGGGCGCGGTGTTTTTCTTGATTGGCCAAAGCATGGGCTTGTCGTTTTGGGACAATTTTATTTTTGCGATCGGCATTATCGTCGCCAATGTGCCGGAAGGTTTATTGCCAACCGTCACTTTGTCGTTAGCAATGGCGACGCAGCGAATGGCAAAACGCAATGCCTTGATTCGGCATTTACCATCAGTTGAAGCGCTCGGTTCAGCGACCGTGATTTGCACCGACAAAACCGGCACGCTCACCGAAAATCGCATGGAAGCGGTCAGCCTGTATCTTAATCAGCAACTGATTTCATCGACTGCAATCCAACAACAAGCCGAATTACAGCAGCAATATCAGGATTTTTTTATCGATGCCCTGCTTTGTCACAATTTAAAGCCAGTAAACGTCGCTGGCAAAACTCAATTAAGCGGCGATCCGATGGAAATGGCCTTGGTGGCGATGGCGAACAGCCATTTAAAGCACAGTTTTAATTACCAAAAAATCAATGAAATCGGCTTTGATACCTACCGCAAACGGCTATCGACGATTCATCAAACCCCGACTGGCATCATGTTGTATTGCAAAGGTGCGCTGGAAATGTTGTTGCCATTGGCTAATCGAGTGCAAATCGGCGCTGAGATTGTGCCGATTAGCGCTCAACATCGCCAAGGTTTTACACATGCGCTGGAAACCATGGCGGCCGATGGCTTGCGAGTGTTGGCGTTTGCTTGGCGGCAGTTGGACAATACGGATGATTTAGCTAACAGCGAACAAAATCTGATTTTAGGCGGTTTGGTTGGCTTAGCCGATCCGCCGCGAGCCGCCGTGCCTGCTGCAATTAGAAAATGTAAAACGGCGGGGATTAAAGTGATTATGGTCACCGGCGATCATCCGCATACCGCTTTAGCGATTGGCCGACAAATAGGCCAAATCGAAACTGACAACCCAGTAGTGATGACTGGCGATCAATTACGCAAACTGTCGCCCACCCAATTACAGCTCACCTTGGACGCGCCGGAACTGATTTTTGCTCGCGTCGCTGCCGATCAAAAAATGCTAATTGTCAAAGCCTTGAAAAACAAAAAACAGGTGGTTGCGGTAACCGGCGATGGCGTCAATGATGCGCCAGCGCTGAAAATGGCCGACATTGGCATTGCGATGGGAATTAGCGGCACCGATGTCGCCAAACAAGCGGCAGACATGATTTTGTTAGATGACAACTTTGCCAGCATTGTCGCGGCGATTGAGGAAGGCCGAGCGGTGTATGCCAATATCCGCAAGTTTTTAACGTATATTCTGACCTCTAACGTACCGGAATTAGTGCCTTATTTAGCCTTTGCCTTATTCAAAATTCCACTGCCATTAACCATTATTCAGATTCTAGCCGTCGATTTAGGCACTGATATGTTGCCAGCACTAGGCTTAGGCGCTGATAAACCGGAACCGGGCATCATGGCGAAACCGCCCCGCCCTTCTCAAGAACGCTTGCTAAACTGGCCTTTGGTATTAAGAGCTTATTTATTTTTAGGATTATTAGAAGCGGCAGCGGCAATGGCGGCTTATTATTTTGTGTTACAGCAATCGGGTTGGGTTTGGGGTCAAAGTTTGGATGCACATAATCCGGTTTATTTACAGGCAACCACCGCCTGTTTGACGGCAATTATTTTGATGCAAGTCGTGAATGTGTTTATTTGCAAAACCCCCAGTAGCCCTTTATTGCGTATCGAAACTTTCTCTAATTCATTAGTTTTATCGGGCGTTGTTTTAGAGATAGTTTTGATTATGTTGATAATTTATACGCCTTGGGGCAATCAATTATTTGGCACCGCACCGATTTCTTTAGATGTTTGGTGGCTAATTGTGCCTTGTTGTTTAGTGATGTTAATTTTTGAAACTATGCGTAAGAGTTTAGCAAAACGCTTAACCAATAAAAAACCTAGGGTACGCACCGCTAACCATTGAAAGCTTTTAATAACACGTAGGCATTTTGGTACGCGGTACGTACCCTACATTTGCAACGGTGTTTTTTGAATCCGGTAATCGGATTAATAACTGGCTTTAATTTGTATGTTTGGGCCAACAAACGCATAGCCAATCGAGCGATGGGGTTGTATGGTCAAACTCGAATCAAAGCGTGATAATTTATCTCTCAAACGGCTCATTTTAGTATTAAGTCGTCCATAGATTCCCTCACCACTATTCGAACCTGTCAGAAAAATAGCTTCTAAGGCTTTTCTATCAATAATTTGTGCTGGATTTTCAATCAAGACCTGCAACACCTTGATTTCGTCGACAGTTAAACTCAAAACCCGATTATCTGGCGCCAATAATTGCCGAGCGTTTAAAATTAATAGCCAATGCGGTGGTTTGGCTTCTTGTGATATTCGATAATATAAATTCTTAATACACGCCGACAGTTCGCGCCAATCAACTGGCTTGGTCAAATAAAAATCAACCCCATCGTCTAAACTCTGTAATTTATCGTTTATATCGGTTCTGGCGGTTAGCATAATAATGCCACGCTGTTGACGATTGATTAAGCGTTTGGCGATTGAAAACCCATCTTCGCCGGGTAAATTAATATCCAATACATAAATATCGCTTTGCCACACTTGCATCAGTTGATCCAACTCGTAGGCATTTTTAGCGCCACGCGCAGAAAAACCATTCAACATTAGTTGATAAATTAATTCTTCCAGTAAAATCAGGTTATCTTCAACCAAAGTGACTGTAATAGGTCGATCAATAGACATCGTCAAACTCATTATTTAAATTCAATGGCAATCTGATTACAAAACATAACCATCGATTGGGTAAACTAATCGCTCTAACACTGCCTTTATGCAAGTTGACAATATGTCTGACTAGAAATAAACCTAAACCGGCGCCAGCAATCGCTTTATCTTCACCAATTCGCATGTATTTATCGAAAATTTGTTTTAACTGTGGTTTGGTTAATGGCTCAGATTGATTAGCAACACTGATCCGTAAACTAGTTTGATTAACCATTTTAAAATCCACGCTAATAACGCTATTAAAATCACCGTATTTAGCGGCGTTATCAATTAGATTATTAATGGCAACTTGCAATAACTGCAAATCACCATAGCCAGAAGCCCAATAATTATTGGCATTAATCACCAATCGACAATGATTTTCAGATAATACTAATTCAAAAACTTGTTCACCATAATCAACATTATCAGGAAAACTAAGACCATAGCTTGATAATACGGCATCGATTAATGTCGATAAGGGCCAAACTTGTTGATTAGTTGTCCATGAACTTGCCTCTAATCTATCTCGGGCTAAGACATCATTAATAAGCTTATCTAATCGTCTAATGGCTTGGCGAATCCGTTCATGGCGATTAGCTAAGGCTGGCATTTCGGCACCGGGCTGTAATTCCAAACTCTGTACAGTCGTATCAATCACCGCCAATGGTGTGCGTAATTCATGGCCTAACATCGACATAAATCGATTCATTTCAACCCTTAACCATCGTTCTTTTTCGACTTCAGCATTAGCCTTTTCTAGCTTTAACACTTCGGCAATCTTTCGTCTGGCAATTTCACCTCTCAAACTTAACCAAGCAAATCCCAACACCGTGACCAGCAATAACAAAATGCCCCCCAACAAGGTTTCAATCACAATGGTTTGTTTGAGTTTTTCGACATGCTCAGCCCCATATTCGCGCTGATAAATAAAGTCATCCAAGGAAAAATCTTTATCTCCCATCCCAACTTCAATAAACGCATCCGCCATCCGCTGCCAGCGCCCTGGATTCATATGACCTATTTCAATTAAATTCGGCAAAATTAATTTACGCATGGTCTTTGCTTCAAATTGCAAATGGGCGCGTGATTTTTCGACTGGGTATTTATTGATTAATAAATCGATGATTTCATCAGGATGGTCCATCGCATAGCGCCAGCCTTTTAAACTGGCTTGGCGAAACGCGGCAACCCGCTGTGGGTTTTGTTTTAGTTCCTGTTCACTGGTAAATAAAATGTCGCTATAAAAATCAATGCCGTAATTACTGGGATTGATAATGGTGTAATCAATCCCTTTTTGCATCATGTAAAAAGGTTCGTTAGTTAAGTAGGAATTAAATGCATCGACTCGGCTACTGATTAAATCGTCAAAATTAAAACTCGAAGGCAAAATATTAATCACATTGGGCTTGATTCCTATTCCTTCGCGTAAAAACATCGCGAGAAAATCAGAATCGGTACTGCTACTGAGCATGACTTTTTTGCCGATCAAATCATGTGGCGTATTGATGCCAGAGTCTTTTCTAGCCAGCAAGACCGATGGTGAATGTTGAAATATCGCCGCTAAAGCAACCACCGGCTTACCTTGCATTCTGGCGTAAAGCAGTTCGCTATTGGCTTCGGCATATTGGGAGCGTCCTGCCAATACCTCTTCGATGGTGGTTACGCCAGGGCCTGCCGCATGAATTCTCACATCCAAGCCGACTTCTTGATAAAAGCCTTTTTCGACAGCCGCGTAGTAACCAGCAAATTGAAACTGATGATGCCAGCGTAACTGAAAGTCGATGGTTTCCAGCGCAGCAAACACCTTACAACTCATCATCACCATGATAAGCATTAGGGAAAGCGAGAAAGTTGGGCGAGGATGGTTTTGCAAAGTGATTAAAGAATTAAGTTTTTGGTATTTTACAAAAATTTAACAATTATTCACCCGCTAACTGTCGATACCGAAAACAATCTACCGTGTGGTCGTTAACCATTCCCACTGCCTGCATATAGGCATAAACAATGGTTTTGCCGACAAATTTAAAGCCGCGTTGTTGTAAATCGCGGCTGAGTTGTTCGGAAATTGGCGTGAAAGCAGGTATTTGTTCGTGAGTTAAGTAATTGTTTTGAATCGGTTTACCTTCGACAAATTGCCAGAGATAGGCGTCAAAACTAGCGAATTGCTGTTGGACTTTGAGAAAAGCTTGGGCGTTGATAATCGCTGATTGGAGTTTTAATTTATTTCTCACTAAGCCAGGGTTTTCCAGCAAACTTTGTAATTTATCAGGGTCGTAATGGGCAACGATGGCTGGCTCGAAATCATCAAACGCTAGTCGATAAGCCGGACGTTTATTAAGAATGGTGCGCCAGCTTAATCCGGCTTGAGCACCTTCCAAGATCAGAAATTCAAACAATTGCCTATCGTCGTGGAGCGGAACGCCCCATTCGGTATCGTGATAATGCGCTTCGTTAGCACTCGCCAACGCCCAGCGGCACTTTTGCATTATTTGTTTTGCATTAGGCTTTTGAGATCGGCAAACGGATTAAAGGTACCTCCACCGGATTTGGCTTCCGCAGCCGATTTTCCACCGTAACGAATTTGCTCTTCAAAGCGCTGATGTTCATTGTCGTGGCAATAAACGCACAATAATTCCCAATTACTGCCATCGCTGGGATTATTGTCGTGATTGTGGTCAACGTGATGTACGGTCAGTTCGCGGAGATTTTTTAAATCAAATTCGCGAGTACAACGCCCGCAAATCCATGGATACAGTTTTAACGCTTGTTCACGGTAACCTTTTTCGCGTTCTTCTTTATTGCGTCGAGCTTCGGCGACAATTTGTTGGGCTTTGCTATTTGACATGATTTTTTCCTCCTTTCAACCGCCAGTAGCGTTCATGTGGCGCATGATAATCGGTTGCTCGTTAAGATCGAAATAGTGACG
>CAMCSF010000061.1 GCA_945877625.1 Methylomonas koyamae
TCGTGTGGTCAGCCGACCTGTGTTGATGAGCATTCGCAAGGCTTTATGGCTACCGCGCAGGATCTGTTAAATAGCTATGTCGAAAAAAGTCGGCAACTGGCTGGTGCAGCGCTGTATCCGGCAGATAAACGGATACAAGATTTCTTGGAGCGCTATTTAGCCGATCTGAATTTAGCCAGTATTCCCACTTTACCGGCGATGACTTTTGAGCTTGATCGCCATGGCGTGGCGCGTGAGCTGTCATTGCCAATGGGTAAAGATCAATTTGTTTCCGATATTGTTTCTAGCTATCGGGTTAAACAAGGGGTTTTGCATAATCCAGCCCGTGATCGTCGTACTACCGAAGGCTCTTTTCATATTGCCGAAGGCGGCTTGCCTGTTCCGGGTGATAAAAAACAGGTGCCGAAACTGACGTTTGCCTTGATGCTGGAAGCAGCGTTGAATCCACCAGAGCAACTGATGGTATTGCCCTTTACTGCCGAACAAGCGCAACCGGCAAAAATGTTTGCGTCTTTATTGTTAAGACCGATTGTTTGCCCCGAAGTACCGGGTGTCGATGCTGAAAAATCGATGGAAATTCGCTTTTTCGCACCGGGTAATTTGGTTAGTAATCTGGATTTTGTTGAAAGTATTTTTGGCAATGGCGGCAATCCGGCTTTGCCTGAATGCGATGCGGCCTTAGATGTGGATCATTGGATCGGCCACAGCGGTTGCGTGATTTTGGCGCCGCATTTATCGACCCTAACTAAACAACAACTCGGTTTACCGCATTGGGATGATGCAACTCAGCGTCAACGTGATGATGGTATGTGCTGGAAACAGCCAGATGAACTGTATAACCAAGGTCAAGCCTTCAAATTAACCGCTCGCGATAGCAGTGGCGTGATTGTGACCTTGTTGGCCGATAACTATTACGGTTACTGCAAAAAAGAAATCAAAACCCAAATCAGCTATTCAGCGAATCTATTCGGTTCTGCCGAAGAAGAACACGCAGGCGGCGCTTTGGCGTTTGAGCGGATCAATCATGGTGATGAATACGGAGTTGGCAGCGTTACTCGTGAAGCTGGCTATGATTTTGATGACATGGTCGCGCACTATGGCGATTTAATGACCGTCAAACCGGAAGGTTACGGGATTGATAAGCGCTTCCCTGAGATTATCTATGTGCCGCAAGACTTGCGGATGAACGTCAACGGCCAGCAAATCACTTGGCAATATCAAGGCCAAACCCAGTCCTTACGTTTGCAACCGGGTAAAGTTTACGTTCAGCCTAACGGTTACAAAGTTGAAATGGCCAAACACCCGGGCGCACCGTCTTGGCGTTTGATTGGGACTAAAGCCGAAGGCACTTTCTGCCACAAACCTTGCACAGTTTCAGGTGGCGGTAAGTCGGAAATTTCTAAATCGATTGAAGATGCGGTGATTTACGCGCCGTTGTATGTCGATGATTTACAAAATGATTTGGACAAAGTCCAAGCGATTTTTGATTACGATTACAGCTATCGTTTCGCCGCGCCGATTGCCGATGAAGATCGCACCCCAAGCCGTCAATTATTGAGTGCCGAGCGCAGTTTAGGTTCGGTGATTAAATTGCTGACACCATCGCCAACCCATACCGATGAATATAACGCTTGGTTAAAATCGATTCCGCCGAGCATTTTGGCCTTGGTATTTTTAATCAAACGCTTTTATCGGCCTGAATGGGGCGATAACTGGCGCGAGCATTTATCTGTCGATGTGATTGATGGCGCACCGGGTCATGAGCTGAAATTAGAACAACGCAAAATCGTCGCCACTTATTTGCGAATTGGTTTCAATCTGCAAGGTGGCTGGCGTACTTTCAAAGTGCGTCAAGACTATATCGCCGCTGAAAAAATCCAAATGGAAGACGACATCAGCGCTTCGGTGGTGGTGCCGGTCGCACAAATTTGCCCTTGGATGGCAGACGATAAGCATCAACACAGCGTCAAATTAGTCAGCAACTGCGAATACCGTTTATTCCAGCGCCCTGATGACGCGATTATTCCCGGTTACGACAAGCAAACCGAAGCGAATATGTCTGAAGCGGGTAATTTCATGGCCAATTTTGAACCTTTGCATGGCGAAAAATTGGCGGCTGTAGTCGATGATGTGATGGCGTTTTCTAAATTCACTGCGCCGATGCACGATTTATTAGCCACAGCCTATGCAGAAGGTGAGGGCTATGTGGTTTCTTCCGCGCATCCGCGTTTGGTTGATGGTAAGCCATCGAAAAACCCGCGTTATTTAGAAACCCGTGCCGATATTGTTAAGCCGATGCGTAAATATCTAGCGGAAGTAGGCGCCAGATTGCACCGTAAAATTCCGTTACAGCAACCGGTTTGTTATCCGGTTGATGCGGTGTTAACCGGTCGCCGTAACAATCCACCTGAGCCGGGGATTCGTTCCTTAGCGGTTTACAACCCGATTCATTATCAAGAATTGCCAGAATTATTCATGGACTTTATTTGTTCATTAACTGGCAAATCGCCATCGACTACTGGCGCGGGTAGTGAAGGGGCGTTAACCAAAGGGCCGTTTAATGCCTTGCGACCGACTGCCGATTTAAACAATGCCTTGGTGTCGTTTATTTTGACCGGCTACCCGGGGTTTTCTAGCTCAGCGGGTTTTATCGGCCCTGATATTCGTGTCGATCACGACATCAGTTTATTGATTCCTGAAATCTGGGCGAGGTTGTTGCACGAAGAACGTCAGCCAGAATATTTAATCAAACACGGCTTTTTAGAGTCGTTAGCCGATTTTGAATATCAAGGTGAAACCGTGTTAGCCAGTCGTTTAGGCTACCGAATTACCAGCCGATTCGTGCATGGCTTAATGGGTAAGATTTTCGACAATCCTTATGCAGTGTTTACCGATGAGTTGTTGCAACCAGAGCGCCAAGATTTGGCGGTGTTTGTCGATGGCGTCAATAACATCGTCGATACCCAGCAAAAAGTCGCTAAACAGTACATCGCTGATGGCAGTATCGAAGACGCTTGCCCGCCGCTGTATGCCTTGTTGCATATTATGGCGAATGGCGACTATCAAGGTAAGGATGCGCATCATCCTGAAATTCGGGCGATGTTTACCCGCGAATATTTGCTGGCATCGGCTTGGTATCAAGAGCGTTTATTAATTAAACAGCAACGTGACATTGCTTTGTGGCAGCGCAATGTTGATACCTTGCAAGGGTTTATTAGCCATGAACGCAATAAAGGCGCGACTTTAAGTTTGGGCTTAGAACAACGCTATCAAGCCGCGCAAGCTAAGTTACAAACAGTGCAAAGTCCGGCTTATTTGCAGGTTTTGGTTGGAAGTTTGGGGGCTGATCCGTTGGCGGCTTATCAGGCGAAGGTTTAGAAATTGATTGGCTTTGCGTGCCTTCTTTATACCTTAGCCTTTGATTTTGTCATTCCGAAGGAATCCCTTAGCTTCTAAGTTATTCAATACCTTTAAAGTTAAGCGATCCCTGACGGGATGACAAAACAAAAGTGATTCAGCAATTTCAAACAATATTTTTCCAGATAATGAGATTGATCCATGAAAGAAGCCATTGCCACGTTTGATATTGCTGCCCGAGCCAAGGGTATGGACCGAAGTAGCCAAACAAGGGGGTTACTCGGGCTAGTTTGTATAAGTCGCTATCTTCGCGTTGCGAGGTTTGTTTAGATGGATGCTGGACGGGATATTTATCCCGTCCTTTCAGTTTCAAACTACTATTAAGTGGTTGAAAACATTGCAGACGAGGTTTAACCCCCGTCTGGCTAAGCTATTTAAAGATACTGATTTTTTAACTGAATGTAATGCTGGTAAGAATATTCCAAAAAGGCTTTTTCATGCTCACTCAAAGCCCTAGCTTGCTTAGCTGGCGCTCCTACATATAAAAAACCCGATTCCAGTTTTTTCCCCGGTGGGACCAAAGCCCCTGCGCCCAACATCACATAATCTTCAATCACCGCATCATCCATCACAATCGCGCCAATGCCAATCAAACAGTAATCACCCACCGTACAAGCATGAACCACAGCACGATGACCAATCGTCACGCCTTTGCCTATCGTTAAAGGATGACCTTTCGGCGAAAAATCCCCCGCATGAGAGACATGTAACACCGCGCCATCTTGCACATTCGTCCCCGCGCCAATGCTGATTTTCTCCACATCACCACGCACTACAGTCGTAGGCCAGATTGAAACATCATCGCCGATTGTCACGTCACCAATCACCACCGCACTATCGTCGATGAAAACCTGATTGCCAATTTGTGGGTGTTTATCTTTAAACGAACGTATTGCCACGCGCACTCCAAAACTAAGCGGTAAAAAAGGCTGATGATGTTACGCAAATAATTGTTTGGATGCTAGTTGCCTGACTGCGTCTTAATTTGACGTGGGGATTGATTAACATCATCAGTAAAAAATCATTTCCCAATCCAGCACATCAAGCTAATCAAAAATTAGGAGTTTACCGATGATCGACCCAGCGTTAATCGACATCATCAAAGCCGCTAAACGAGTGGTTGTATTTACTGGTGCCGGTATCTCGGCTGAAAGCGGTATTCCGACTTTTCGCGATGCTCAAAGCGGATTATGGGAAAAATATGATCCGGAAAAACTGGCCAGCGCCAAGGGTTATCGAGCGGATAAAGATTTGGTTTGGGGTTGGTACGAATGGCGGCGAATGAAGGTCATGCAAGCTCAACCCAATGCCGGTCATTATGCAATTGCTCAATTAGCAGAACAGGTTCCCGACTTAACAGTGATTACCCAAAACGTTGATGATCTGCATGAAAGAGCAGGCTCTCAAACGGTGATTCATTTACACGGCAGCTTATTTCAACCCCGCTGTTTTGCTTGTGCCAGACCCTATCAATTTGAAAATACAGCATTAGACGAACCCATCGACGGTCGCTGTTTAGCGCCGCCAAGTTGTCAGCATTGTCATGGACGGATACGCCCCGGCGTTGTTTGGTTTGGTGAAAACTTGCCAACCGATGAATGGCGACAAGCTGAAACGGCGGCTAAAAACTGTGATGTATTTTTTGCTATTGGTACTTCGGGTGTGGTGATGCCTGCGGCTGGTTTACCGGTGATGGCGGCTAAAGTTGGGGCAACGGTGATTAAAATTAATTTAGATTCAATGGGATTGGAAAAGGTTGCGAAATATCGTTTGCAAGCTAAGTCGGGGGATGTATTGCCTTTATTGGTTGATTTGTTGAATAAATAATTAATTTTAAGAGGTCATAAAATGAGTGATGGTGATGTTATAAAAGATAGCGCACAAGCAATCTTAAAAATGGTTCCTTGGGATGCGGTTGATAAAGAAGGGAATATTGATAAATCAAAGGATTATAAAGACTCACTGGTTAGTATTTCTCCTGAAAGTGGAGTTTTGATCAAACAGTTAAAACCTACGTTAGGCGAAGTTTCTGAATTAGGGGAAGATAATGAAAAAATTGTTTTAGGTGTTTACTATTCAATGTCCCCTAGAGGAAAAATAGTATTGTATTGGGAGCGGATAGGTAGTTTTTTCTGGCATATCATTAGTGAGCTTATGAATAATAAAAAGCATAAAATTACCGCCTATCAATTATTAAAATTAGCAGAAGCAACTGTTGCTAAAACTGCCTACCATGAAATGTTCCATCATAAATCCGATGTTTTAACTATTCTGTTTGGCACTCGTAAAGAATATCTTAGAGAAGAAGCGTTTGCTGTCGCAGCCAGTTATTTTGAAGTAGAATGGAATGGTGGTGGTTGGAATACAGGTTGGGATTCTGTGCCAAAAAAACTAAGAGAAGATTTTCTGAATCTTGCTTATCAATATAGCGCGCCAGGCTATAGAGATTGGGTTAATTTCAAAGATAGAAGGGATTATGAAAAACAGCTTTTAGAATATGTCATTCATCCAACTGCTTTACGTTTGCTTAAGTTGGCTTATAAAGATTTTAATCATTTTCGGGTTTTTCCTCATGCTATGCATGATTTTTATGATGTAGGTCGTTATTCTAAATTTGTTGATTATGAAATTTTGCCATCTATTTTTGAGTAGATGATTTGTTAGCCCTGTGTATTCTTATAAATACACAGGGAATGTTGTTTTTAACTTTTTAAAATATCAATAATTTTGATTAGTTGGTAAGCAATGCATTCTGTTGATAAGTTTCCCCATGGTTCTTCATGGTTACCAAATTTTTTTTCATTCCATACTTGTACTCGTTTGTAATAAAAATAACCGTCTACATAGTTATAGCAGTTGTTATAGCGAACAAGGATTTTTTGAAAATACTGTAAATCAGTATCAGTATCAGTATCTTTGTTGATCTTTCCGGTAATTCTATTAGTTTCATTAAATAGTGAAGTATTTATTTTACGTGTTTTTGTAACGTGTTTTTTGTTTTTTGTGTCATCGGTTTCGTTTTGTTTAGTGTCTGTTAAATAGTATATCTTTAATGTGTTTCCTTGTAATTGAACGCCTAATGTATCGGACTCTAAATAAATAGCTATATCAACTCCTGCAGTTCCTCGTGAAAAAATTGGCTCTATTTTTAGGTGAATTTTATTATGTTCAAGCCAAGTGCCCTGTAAATTGATATTTTTGCATGTGGTGGGAGTTAATACATTAAATCCACTAACCAGTAATTTTTCTTCTATCAATTTAGATAGCCATTGATAACGCCATTTATCAACAAAGTCATGAAGTTTCAGTTCGAATGCTTCATTTCTATATTCATCAAGTTTTGAAAAGCTTGTATCGGAATTATGTATTACCTTATAGAGTAAGTCATGAATATTGCAAGATTCTTCAATAATTTTGCAATAAGAGTCAATGAAATTATATTCTAGTGAATTATTTACAGTATTTTGAGGTTTTGCTATTTCTGATATTCTCTTCCATGTTTTTATTTCCCAATCATTGTAATTGATTCTGGTTGAAAAATTGTTTGGTATCAGAAGTCTTTTGGTTAGTTTTTTGGTTGGTTTTATGGTTGGTTTTTTATTGAGTTTAAAGTTATTTTCTTTATCCCATATTTTACTGATTTCAGTCAAGCTGTCCTGAGAGTGATGCGGTTTAATTTTTTTATCATATTTATCTAATTGTTGTTTGCTAGGAAGGCTTTTGAATTTGTTTTCTATTACAATGTGGTGCCACTCATTGGTAAAGTTCTCTCCCCAATATTGCCAATAATCGATGTTGTCTGGGGTATCGGTCGAATTTTTTGGGATACATATTATGACTATATCCATATTTAGGTATTTACGTTTAACTTTGATGTGATATGTTTCAGACCACTTAATTGTTTCGTCAGTCAAGTAGTTCAATAAATGATCTCTATAGCTTTCATTTTCGATAAGATATGCCAGCATATTGCTATGAAACAATTCACGACCAGATTGCCATAGTTTAAGTAATAAAGCTTCATTTTTGATAGCATCTAAAAATCCTTTAAATTTTTTAAATGTGTGATTCATTTTTTATCCGAGATTAAATTATAAAAAGTAACAGGTGTGAATTTTCTATCCACTTTTCAGTGGCAGATAATGGAATAATACGATTTTCAATCGTATAAATCTATCAGAAATTTCAAGATACAATCAGAATTCATCAAAAGCAATTTAATATATTATTTCAATTTTTAGGCTTCTTTGGTTTTTGGTTATTCTTTACCAATCATCCGGTCTATCCTCCCAAAACCCCGGTTCATCATGATGAGCTTTGGTCATGGCGAATTCCAATGTAACAATCAATAAAATCACCGATTTAAAACGACTTTTACCATCGGGATAATCAAGATAATCGCGTAATAAACAAAATTTCTGATTTGTTTCATCCACCGGAAGATCAATATAAATCTGACCTCGATAGCGCATTGAACAGCCTGTAGTATCGGCAATTCGACCGCAGACATGCCAACTAATTTGTTGTTGATCCAGCCATTCAATAATTTGATCTCTTATTGGGTCTTGGTGATATCGATAACGAAGATCAAAGCCTGTATTTTCATCATGGCTATCAATAGCATCAAATAATAGGGTGATAACGTCACGTTGTTGTTGACGGGCAATTGCATCAATAGGGGTTGGTATATAGGTCATCGGCTTATTGTTGAGAATATGTGTTAAGTATTTTGCAGATTTTCAGTATATTGATTGGCGGCTTGCTGTAAGGTTTCAGCAATCTCATGTCTGAAGGTGGTCGGCGCTAATATTTCAATTTCTGGACCATGCGACAAAATCCACCAGCGTAGTTGCCAAGTATCGTTGACGGTTGCGCTGAGCTGATAGCGATTGCCATCAAACTCAAGGATTTGATCTTCTGATAATGGGGTTTCCATTAATAGCTTGGCTAAATCGGGCTCTAGCGTGGCTTTTAAGGCAATGCGGTGTTTTTTGCCAAACTGTAAAGCGCCTTGGTCAATGAAATCGCTCAAATTAAAGCCAGTGGGAATCGTTGCGGGTTGATCGGTTTTGCTGGCAGCGGTGATGCGGTGCATGGCGTAGAGATGGGCATCGCTGTAATCAAAAGCAGTGGCAACCAAGTAAGTGGTCGCACCGCGTTGTACCAAGCCTAGAGGATGTAAGGTTTGTTCTGTGGCTTGATCGACGGTTAATTTTTTGTAGCTGACTTTTAGCTGTTTATTTTCAAGCAGCGCATCTTGTACTACTTCCAGTATCTCGGGACTGATTTTGGGCGGGATTAGCGGTAGCGCCGGCTGAGTGATGGCGACTTTGTTTAGCCATTGGGCTGTTTCAAGTTCGGGTTCTAAGTTATTCAGCTTGCGTTTGGCTTGGTGAAATCGGGGTTCAAGGCCTTTCATCATCGCAACCGGCATTAAGGTTTTCAGCGTATCTTCAACCAACTGTAACGATAAGGCTTCTGCCAAGGTAATGCCGGGCAAGTCGATGGCGGCATTAGGTGGTAAACGCCAGCCGTAAGGGATGCTGCTATTGTTGCAATCCAGTTTAAAGGCGTCATACAAATCCGCTAAATCGCGTTCAACTTGGCGTTTGCTGATTTTAAATCCGGCATTATTCAGGGCTTCCGCCAATTGTTTAGCGGTTTTACCGCTGCCACGGGTGGGTAATAGTTTCAATAATTCCCATTGTCTGGCTAGAGTGCTTTGGGTTTTTCGAATCGGCATTAGCGTTTCCTTGAGCAAATCGGGAGCGGGAGTGTTTGGATAGTATCTAATTTTACTGCGTCAGAATACGACGCAAAGAGATAGGGGCGCTTACTAATTTGTTGTGCGTCTTATTTTGTCGTGGCAATTGATTAAGATAAGCCGCTTTTTAAACAAATTTTGCGAATCATGAATATTGCAAGCTTAGTAATGGACGCTTTTTTGCCTAATCCGCTATTAAAAGAAATTTTGACGCTTCGGCGCTCGACTTATTTAGCCTCTACTGTTGATGACATGGAAGCGCTTTTAAAACGCCAGCTTGGACAGGCACAGCGTGATGCTGATGGTAATTTTATTTATCAAGTCGGCGCTGACAGTCAGATTGGTTTTATGTGTCACTACGATACCGTTGAAATCGGTTCTGGCTTTAACAAACTGCGTATCAATCCGTTGACTAAAAGCATCAAAGTCGCCGGTGGCGGTATTTTGGGTGCTGATTGTGGGGCTGGTGTCTATTTAATGATTCGGATGATTCAGGCAAAAATACCGGGCTGCTATGGCTTTTTTGCAGAAGAAGAGCAAGGGCGCTATGGATCGATGGCTTGTCGGATTCGTGGCGAGGCGTTTACCCATTGTTTAATCGCGGTTTCTTTTGATCGAAAGGGTTATTCAGATGTAATAACCCATCAAATGGATCAAGAATGTTGTTCTTCGGCGTTTGCGACGGCGTTAGCGAAAGGATTGAGTCAACACATTAAAGGTTATCCAGTTTATTCAGCTAATCCCAATGGCGGTTACACCGATAGCTATTGTTTTCGTGATTGCATTCCCGAATGTACCAACCTGTCGATTGGCTACTTCAATGAGCATCGATCTAATGAATATCTGGATTATGGTTTTTTGGAAAAGTTGTTGAATGCTTTGTGTCGGATTGAATGGCGAATGCTGCCTATCGATAGGGTGTTGCCTAAAAGATTTAAAAAAACAGATAAATGTTTTTCGTCGGAGTATTAAATAATCGCAGACTCTACAAATATGAACCACTCGCGATGACTAATCGTCACCCCTTTGCCTAGCTTAAAGGATGACTTTTCGGCGAAAAATTCCCTGCATGAGACACATGCAACACCGCGCTATCGTCGATGAAAACCTGATTGCCAATTTGTGGGTGTTTATCTTTACGTATTGCCACGCGCATTCCAAAACTAAAGTGAAATAGTAAGTACCTAAACAAAATTAATCTGGTATTTTGACTTAAATTCATTAAGGATTTCTAGGATAGCCACTTTCAAAGTTGTAAAGCTGGAATAAGATGAAAATGGAAGCCATTCATATTTGATTTTGCGCCAAAGAATTTCGATTAAGTTGAATTCTGGGCAGTAAGGCGGCAGAAAATGGAGGATGACGCCTCGAGCGGCCCATTGATTGATTTGCTCTTGGA
Organism: Methylomonas koyamae; assembly: GCA_945877625.1. Classification (GTDB taxonomy): domain Bacteria; phylum Pseudomonadota; class Gammaproteobacteria; order Methylococcales; family Methylomonadaceae; genus Methylomonas; species Methylomonas koyamae_C. The sequence goes on from CAMCSF010000061.1 coordinate 10,581, forward strand.
ATGCATGACTGGTGTGAGTTGGCGCGTTGTCGAGAACGACAATACAAGGCTTGTGGTGTTCTCGATAGCAGACTTCATATTGAGCCGTAAATTGATCAAAGGCGGCGATCACTTGTTGGGAATTAACGGATTGCTCAATCGGATAAAAATATGAAGATCCTTGTGTGGACATAAAACCTAAAACATTACCTGATTACCCATAACCTTCAGCAACTTTTGAGCCTCCCGAGAGTCTAACGGATATATTGAATTAGCAGGAGATCTCGCCATGAAAAAGAACCTGATCCAATTTCAAAAAGGTTTCAGTCTGACCGATTTCATGAAGAGGTACGGAACA
>CAMCSF010000062.1 GCA_945877625.1 Methylomonas koyamae
AATTTTCCGCCGTTTTTACGGGCATACAACCATGAAAACAAAGCAGTTCTCGCACCACCAACATGCAAATAACCGGTAGGACTTGGGGCAAAACGGGTTCTAATACTCATCATCACTTACTTATTAATTAAAAATTTCTTCGCGTATTCAGTTGGAATCGTGCGAGCCGCACTAAAGCGCATCGCCTGATAGTTGAATTGTACACTGCCTTGGGCGGCATCATTTTTGCCTAAAATCGCCAACGAGGTGGAATGGCCTTGCGCTGCGGCTTTTTGATACCACGCAGTGGCCTTATCTCTATCATTCATCACGCCCAAGCCACGATCATACATTGCCCCCATCACCACCTGAGCATCGACCAAACCTTGTTTAGCGGCTTTTTCCATCCATTCAGCCGCCAAAGCTTCGTTAACCGCAAAACCTTCGCGACCCAACAAATATAAAGACGCCAACCTCGCCTGCGCCTGAGGACTACCCTGCTCCGCCGCTTGCTTTACCTCAACCGCATTTTCCGCAAACACGCCATGCACTTGCCCAAATAACAAACACACGCCTAAAAACCACGCTTTTCTGCACATCACAACCACTCCAAATGCTTAAGCAAACAATAAGACTAAGCCATCATTATTTCACGGCCATCCAACAAGTTGAACAAACGATTCGATACAAACCAGCTAACTGCATAAAAAATAACAACTTAACATCATTTAACCATCATTAACCTCAACTTAAATTAGAATCAAACTCAGATTTATTGCCACAAGCCTAAATCTGAACCAATCAATAATAAAAACAGAGACACCGATGAATAAAAAACTTACCCTGACCACAGCAATTACACTGACATTACTATCTGGCTGCGCCACTCAATCCAGTAACAATTTCCAAGCATTTCAAGCGCAAGACTTAAACGCCCTCGTCAAATCAGGCCAATTAGTTCAAAAAACCGACAGTTTCTTCGTCATCAATGACTCATCATCATCCATGAGCCACACTTACCAAGGCGATATCGCTGGCACTAAATTAGATGCTGAAAAAGACCTGTTAAACAAATTCAACAAAACCATCCCAGCCATCAACTTAAACTCAGGTTTGCGTAGCTTTGGTTTTGGTCCTTGCTTGTCATGGAGCAGCAGCGTACTCAATCAACCACTACAACAATACAGCCAAGCTGGCTTTAACAATGCCATCACCTCGCTAAGCTGCTCAAGCGGCGGCACACCGTTGGCTGATGCTTTAAACACCACCGCCCAAGACATTAGCGCAGCACCCGGCAATATCGCTTTAATCGTATTCAGTGACGGCAAAGATGACTCTTCACCAGTACCTGCCGCAGAAGCACTGAAAAACCAACACAGCGATAAACTTTGCATTTATACCGTCTGGGTAGGCAACGAGAACGACAGCATCGGTCAAGCCAATCTAAACCAAATCGCCAGCGCATCAAGCTGTGGCTTTGCAACCACCGCCGCCAATATCAGCACCCCTGCCGGCATGAACGAGTTCGTTAAAAACGTCTTCTTAAAACCCGGCACCCCGATTGCACCGACCTTAGATGACGACAAAGACGGCGTGATTAATCCTAAAGACAAATGCCCAGATTCACCCAAAGGCGCTATCGTTGATAAAGACGGCTGCTGGGCCTTCCACGGCGTGTTATTTGACTTTGACAGTGACAAAATCAAATCAACCAACGATCCACTCATCGCCAATGCGGTACAGGTTTTAAAACAAAACCCACAATTAGCGATTGAAATCCAAGGTCACACCGACAGCTACGGCAAAGACGCTTACAACCAAAAGCTCTCAGAACGCAGAGCCGTGGCGGTTAAAAACGAACTGGTCAGACAAGGTATCGCAAGTTCACGCTTAAGCACGGTTGGCTTCGGCGAATCAACACCGGTTGATAGCAACGAAACCGATGCAGGTCGCGCTTATAACCGTCGTGTTGCTTACAAAATTGTTAAATAACACCTCACGGTAATGCGACAAAAAAGGGAGGCTTCGGCCTCCCTTTTTTTATCTGCTAATTTAAGCGCTTCAATTCCCCTGGATGCCTAATCAATAAAGCAAAACGCTCTTTAGAGCGATGCACCCAACCCCGCGCCTCAATCGACTTACCCACATAACTGTCTAAATCTGGAAATAAATCAACAAACTCATCCGGCACTTGCAACGCAACCTGCTCAGAAAATTGCAAATAAAAATTTTTACGCGCCTTTTTAACCGCCCGAATCGTTCCAGTAATCCGCTGCCAGCCGTGATAATTATCCTGATTCAAACTTTGAAACGACTTAGGCGCATATTGCTGATAAGCCCAAATCCCCAACTTAGCCGACTCCGCGCTTTGCTGAGCAGCTAACAACTGATCCAAATACTTCAAATTCGGCGGAAAAATACTCACCGCCGCCAAGCCCTGTTTCACCAATTCCAAATTGATATTGCGTTTCTGCTCATCAAACACATAAGCCAAGCTGCGCAGGTATTTATCCTGTTTCTCAACATCAAATTGCAGACTAACTTTGTTATGTTCCAAACGCTGTTTAAGCCAGTTTTTGGCCGCTTGCCCGCCCTGCTCCTCGGTTTTACGGCCGCCCGCCACTTCGGGGGTATTAATCCCTAAAAACCGCACTTTTGTGCCATTACTCAACAAAATCGTATCGCCATCAAACACCTTCTCAACGTAATAATAAGTGGTCGGCGGCGCCTCAATCGCCATCTTTTGCGCATTATTTCCAGCTTGATCACTGTAATGTGGCTGGCCTTGTTGATCAGTCCATTGAAACACCTCAGCACAAGCCACCAACGGCAAAACCAACAAAATTAAGCCACAGCGTTGCAGTTTTTTATTTACCATATCCAAATTCCTTATTTTTAAGCCCAAACCATGCCACAACAAGCCGTTATCAGCGCCAGCCAAGCTTGGCTAAACAACTTTGTGATTCATTACAACATCTGCCCATTTGCCCGCCGCGAACAAGAAAAAAACAGCATTCGCTACTTAGTTTTAGAAGGCGACGACACCGAACAGCATTTAGAGGCTTTAATTGTAGAAGCGGAATATCTGGACAACCACCCAGACAGCGAAACCAGCTTGTTAATTTTTAGCGATGGCTATCAAGATTTTGATGATTTTTTAGACTTAGTCGCGATTGCCGACGACTTACTGATAGAACAAGGCTACGAAGGCGTTTACCAACTCGCCAGCTTTCACCCTGATTATTGCTTTGCCGATTCCAAACCCGACGACGACGCCAATTACACCAATCGCTCGCCTTACCCGATGCTGCATATTATTCGCGAAGAAAGCATAGAAAAAGCCCTAGCGAAATATCCAAATCCCGAACAAATACCAGAACGCAATATTCAACTCACCCGCAAACTCGGCTTAGAAAAATTGCAATCCTTATTAGCAAACTGCCACACTTCAGATAACAGATAGTCAGCGCACTGTATTACTCGGAGAAAATGTTTGAAACCGTCTTTTTACGATCTAAATTATCCTGATTTAGAAACTATTATAAATACCAATCATTTCAATAGCTCGGTTGCGAGAATTCTGTTTAACTGGCATTACAAGAAAAAACAAAATACCGCCTGCCCTGATATTTCCAAATCGGCATTAGCCTTTTTTCAACAAAACTTTGATTTCTCGCTACCCGAAATCGATACCGTTTATGAATCCGAAAAAGATCGCACCGTCAAATTTCTATTTAAACTCCAAGATAATCACAAAGTCGAAACCGTCTTAATCCCTTTCAATAATAAATACTCGATTTGCCTATCATCGCAAGTCGGCTGTGCCATGAATTGTTCTTTTTGTTTTACTGGCGAACAAGGGTTGAAAAGAAATTTAACCACCAGTGAAATTATGGGCCAGTTTCTACAAGCTTGGCGCTGGTTAGCCAGCAATCGAGCCGGAGAAGAACGGATTTTAAATATTGTCTTTATGGGCCAAGGTGAACCGTTACATAATTTTGATGCGGTAAAAAAAGCCTGTGAAATTTTCTTATCCCAATACGGCACCTCAATTGGCGTGCAAAAAATCACCATTTCAACCGCTGGCTATATTCCAGGGCTTAAACGCTGGAGCGAGGAAATTCCTAGAGTAAACCTTGCCTTATCGCTGCACTCGCCGTTTGCAGAAAAGCGCAATCAACTGATTCCGATTAATAAAAAATACCCGCTAGAAGACGTATTAACCTATATTGACCAAGTGCCTTTAAATAAAAAACAGTTTATTACCTACGAATATATTCTGATAAAAGATTTTAATGACTCGGCAAATGATGCCGAAAAACTTGGAAATCTGCTGGCTGGGAAAAGTGCTTATATCAATATCATTCCATTTAACCCTTATCCCGGCTCACGTTACCAACGCCCTGATTTGGATACAGTGGAAAATTTTAAAGCGGTGTTAGATACCTTTAAAATCCCGACTTTAATCAGAGGGGTTAAAGGTGATGATGTATTAGCGGCGTGTGGGCAGTTGAATTCTAAAAATTAAGTTGGGTTCGCTCGATAGAGCGTAACCCAACAATCGAAGGCCAAAGGTGCTAGGTATACTAACACCTATGCAGAGCTACAGGTATTGGGCAATAATAAAGGCTTTGTTGGGTTGCGAACAGCATGCAACCCAACAAAGCCAACTTTAATGTTAAATCGGCATTACTTGTCGACATTGGAAAATGAGGACTTAGCTGATGCTTTACATGCGAGGGATAAGCGGAAACTGGGTTAACTTCCTCCAGCATTAGCTAGCTTTTTTAGCTGTTCGAGTTGAACGCTTAAGTTTTTCTGTTTGTATTCGTCAGAATAAATCAGTCCAAAACATTTCAAAACAGTAATTCCTGTTTCAACTGTAACCCTTAAAGTATCGGTGTGAGCAAGCTCACCACCTTGCAAATACTTAATCCCCATAGTTACTTTTTTTGTATCAGAATTTTTATGCAACAGTAATCTTCTAAACAAAGCGGATTCATTGGGGTGTGCCCCTAAATCGATTGTTTTTTCGTACAACCCGCTAACACTTTCACCAATGCAAGTATCAAGCTTAAAAATTGCATCTTTCATTTTGTTGAATGTAAAATTTTGTTTAACGGCTTTTCTATTTTCAATGCTATCTTCTCGTGTTGACCAAACTTTAACCAACTCCGGATTAGCAAAAAAATAAATTGCATACGCACCATACTCGATTACATTCCTGTTTAAACCCATTGTCTCCGCTGTTCGCCCTTGCATTGCAAATTCCGCAGACGACCTAAAAGCAGCATGAGAACTAAGTAACATTAATCCTTCAAAAGTATTCTGATTGTTATAATTCAATGAGTCGATTAAATTCAAAAACAATTTATCGATTTGAATTAGTGAAAAAACCCAACAACCATATTTTTCCTGTGTGAAAGTAGCCCATGCTGAAAACCGGGCTTTATCGAAAAATTCAGTCAACGTATCTTCCCCCCAGTTTTCAGGTGGAATAAGTGAAGTAATAGACTTATGCATTGCTTTCACTTTAAAACCAGTTCAGATTCATAGTCGGCTTTTCTTGTTGGATCAACAACTGGGTTGCGAACAGCATGCAACCCAACCTACTTGACTGGGCTTCCGCCATTGCAACCGCTGGATCGTGAGAAATCCCTGCTTGCTCTAAGCGCTGAGTAAATTTTAAGGTATCAAAAGTAATTATGGCCATAAAGCCTCCTTAATGAATTGCCAATAGTCTAGCACGCTAATTATCAATAACTTGGCTTCGATAGATGCAATAATTGTGATTTGTCGGAGACCTTGGCATTCGAATATTGGGTTGCGAACAGCATGCAACCCAACCTACCCAACTATTATTATAGTTTTCGCAATTTTTTTGTTAAATTAATTGAAATAATTAAAAAAATAAAGCCAATAATAAAAACAAAACCGTCCCAGCCAGCAAGAAAAACAACAACAAAAGAATAAACAACTAAAGCCAATATATTTTTTTTATTATTAGACTTATTAGGTCGGTATTTTGAGCCATATTTACCATTAATCAGAAAAGAAACAAAATTGCTTAGGTAGTATAAAGCAACCCAATATAAAGCAATAAACGCTATGCCTAGATATTGGTTTTCTGAAAAGAAACATTCAATAACCCAAAAGAAAGCAATAAGCTTGGTATTGCTATTAGGTACTTAATCAAGAAGAAAGTTGAATTAAATTTTTTTCTGATCTTTCTGCTCAAAATCTTTTTTTTAGTTTCATACTTCAAATCATACTTATCTGATAGGTCAGCGATTAACTTTTCATTATCAATGTCAGATCCCAGTATTCTTACAAAGTTTTTCAATTCATTAGCAATATCTATTCTATCAGCCTTATGTAGCCAATAAGCAAAGTCTTGACAATCTGTGTTGTCCCCATAATTTTTCCTGAAAAAATCATATTTCAATTTTTTGGCTAATGATTTTGATTCAGAAAATTTTTTATTTTTGATAATTATCTGTTTGAATTCATTAGTCACTTCTTGAGATAAAACAAGCAGCTCTTCATATTCAAATCTAATTACAGGAAAATTATCAATAACAACACTCCAATCAGCATCATAATTATTGGTTTTTGTATGTTCATTTTTTTGTGAATTATTGCTGCTAAAATTCTGATCATAAGCTTTTCTTTTAATTTCATCACGCAAAACATCATAAGCCTCGTTAATAAGCTTTGTCTTTTCGTTGAATATCTTACGCTCGCTATCGTCCTTAGCCTTATCGGGATGATATTTTTGAATAAGAGTTTTATAAGCAGCTCTAATAATTATTAGCTCAGCATTACTGTCTACACCTAAAATTCGATAGTAATTCATGGTTCTAAGTTAAAATAATTGCTAATAAAATGACAGCAGTAATTACCAAGGCAGAGGGAATAAAAATTCCAGAAATAAAAGAAACTAACAAAAAATGATCTTCGTACTCTTTAAAAAAACGATATAATGAATTTGCATAATTATTCTTATTGGTTTGTAATGTTTCTTCTTTTGAATGCTCTTTATATGACTCTTTTGTATAATTATTAAAATTTTCGTCATAACTGGATCTTAATTTCTCATCACTTAACGTGCTGTATGCTTTGTTTATTTCCTTTGTTTTCAATAGAAACTCATCAGATTCTTTAGGTGTTTTTGCTTTATCAGGATGATATTTCTGAATTAAAGTTTTATAAGCAGCTCTAATTATTATCAATTCCGCATTGTTATCTACACCCAAAATTTGATAGTAATTCATAAAAATCCCTATTACCTATTTAAAAAAAATCTACCCAACTACACTAATTCCACTTCTACAAGATTGTCAGAAAAGCTGGTGGAGTGACCCATATCACCAAATTCGGCTGAACTGATGCAGTTGACGGTACCATTGTTAAGTTGGCGCCAATAACCTAAGGTTGCGACGACAATGCCGGAGTTAACGTCTTTGCTTATTTTTGCAACCCCTTCAAAAGCGCCTCTGTCATTAAATACCTTGACCACTTTACCCTCTGAGATGCCACGCATATCTGCATCTGCTGGATTGATCATGACAAATTGCTCACCTTGGGCTTTAATTTTTTCAGCGACGTTGGCATAACATGAGTTAAGGAAGCCATGGCTCTTAGGCGAGATAATGTTGAGCGGATATCTGGCAGCTAGGCTAGGATTGGTATCAACAGATTCACGGTTAGGGACATAGCCTGGTAGTGGATCAAGATCCTCAAGCGGCTGAAAGCCTTCGTACATTTGACGGAAAGGTCCAGCCACGAAATTTTTAGCCCCTTCAACGTAGAGCATACATTTGCCAGTGGGGGTTGGAAAATTCCCTGCTTTGTGTGGTGCACGATTGTCAGGAGTGCCAAGGTTAAGATGGGCAAAGCCATGCTCACGGAGATAATTGAGGTCTATTCCTTCACATGCTGGGGCGTCCCAAGCAACATAGTTTTCTAAACATTCACTATCTGACCATTTGAAATTGTCTTCTTGAAAGCCAAGGCGTTTAGCCAAGCGTCGGAAAATTTCATTATTGGGTAAAGCTTCACCCGGTGGTTCAATACACTTGGTGTTGTAGGTGAGGTAAAGATGGCCCCATGAAAGAATCATGTCTTCCATTTCAGCACCCATTGCCGCTGGTAATACTAAGTCTGCATAAGCGGCCGTGTCTGTCATGAAATGATCTGCAACAATCGTGAATAAATCCTCACGCATTAGACCAGCAATAATTTTGTCAGTCTCTGGTGATTGGGTTACTGGGTTGGTATTCCATACCATGAGCGATTTAATCGGCGTTTCAAGATTCAGCTCACCCACTAGGGCTCTTCCCAACTGTAAAATGTTTACAACAGGCGTACCTTCAGGAATCAGATCAGGACGAGAAATTACATCGAAACGGTAAGGGTGTTCCCACACGGTGAATTGCAAAGCACCGCCACCAACATGACGCCAAGCGCCAATTAATGCCGGTAAACAAGTGACTGCGCGAATGGCCTGACTGCCGCCATAGTTACGCTCTAGCGCAACCCCTAAACGAATCGCTGCGGGTGGTGTCGTGGCATATTCGGTAGCAAATTGGCGAATATCATCGGCAGCAATGCCTGTAATTTTTTCTGCCCATTCAGGCGTGCACGATTTTGCCCGTTCTGCTAACGCTTGATAGCCAACCGTGTATTGATCTACATAGTCTTGATCAACGAGCCCTTTTTCAATAATAACGTTCATCATTGCCATGGCAAGCGCCCCATCAGTGCCGGGTTTAGGCGCTAGATGCCAATCAGCTTCTTTTGCGGTTTTAGACGCATAAGAATCAATCACGACAACCTTGGCACCTTTTTTTTGTGCCTCTTTAACAATATGCCAATGATGTAAATTGGTTGAAACCGAATTACACGCCCAAATCACAATGTACTTAGAATGAATGAAGCTTTCAGGATCAACACCAGCAGTTGGGCCAACAGTGAGTAGCCAAGCCGTACAGGAACCTTCACCGCAGAAAGTACGTTCACATACGGTTGCGCCAAGTCGGTTAAAAAAGGCATCGCCGCCATTGAGTCCATGAACCAGACCCTGATTACCAAGATAACTGGCAGGTAAAATCGAGCGTGGGCCGTACTCAGAGATTAATCCTTGCCAACGATCTACGATCATATCTAATGCATCATCCCAAGTAATTCGTGTGAATTGCTTGCTGCCTTTAGGGCCTGTTCTTTTCATTGGATATAACAAACGATCAGGATGATAGTGACGTTTTTCGTAATCTTTAAGTTTTACGCACAAACCACCGCGTGTCATTGGATGATCTGGATTACCAGTGACTGAGATGAGTTTTTCGTCCTTGACTGTAAATACCATTGAGCATGTATCAGGGCAATCGTGAGGACAACCACCGTGATAGGTTTTTTCTGATAATTCAACTGGCTTATTCATCCTGCTATCTCCTTAAACTTTTATGACTGTTCCATTGGTTTTATTGTTATAAGTCCTGTAGGTTGGGTTCGCTCGATAGAGCAAACCCAACATTCGAAGACCAAGGTGCGGGGTATAGCTAAACTACCCAGAACCACAGTTCTTTGGGATTACACAGAGGGATTGTGCGGAAATAAAAGCTTTGTTGGGTTGCGAACAGGATGCAACCCAAGCTAGCCGATTATTTTGATTCATCCTTGGCGTAATAATCAAAATCTTCGGTTTTTCTTAAATTCAACTTCGGCTCATAGCTAATCGCTTCCTGCTGTTCTTTAGTGGCTTTGGCTTCTGGCTCAGGTTTTTTGCGTGCTTCGATTAGAAACTCTTTAAACCATGTTTGCTCAATCACTGATGCCATATCAACATCGGCCAAAATCACCGCGTCATCGGGTAAGCTGCCAAATTCTTTGGCTTGTTTTAACGCCGCTAAACAGGCGTCATGGTCGTTACTTAGCGCATACAAACAAGCCAAGTTATAAGCCGCGCTGCCTTTTTGGATAGTGCCGGCTTTTTCAAAGAACTGTTTCGCCATTGAGTACAAATATTGTTTGGATGGCTCTTCGGCGCTTAAACGGGCTAATTCCATAAATGCCACGCCGCCATCAATCGCTGCACCTAAATAGTTTGGCGCAGTCAGTAAGCAAAATGAAAATTTGGAAATCGCGTCTTCCAAGGTTTCGACGGCTTGATCTTTAGGTTGAATTTCCGCTTGGTGCAATAAGGCAAAGCCCCAACTGTAAAGCGCTTCTGACAGAATCAAATTATCAGCAATTACGCTGGCAAAGCCTTGGTAAGCGCCTTTATAAAGCTGCTCGGCCATCGCCGCGTCGCTTTTGCGGGCCTTGGCCACTTGCTTAACAGCGGCGTCTAAAGTGGATCGTTTGGTAAATGATGAAAGTAATGACATGAACAGCTCCCAATGCCTCAATAGTAGGGTTGCGATAAAATAGCCGTGAATACTACAACATCCCTTCAAAACCGGAAAATGTAAATGTCTGATGAATTAATCGCTTTGGAAAAAGCCAAGGTCAATTTGGAAACTTCGCCAATTGCTTGGAAAGAATTGCAACGCTTTTTTGCTGCTGGTTTGGCGATTTCGGTCGCCGCTGAGTTGGATTTGGTTGAGGTGGCTTTTCAATTTTCGGTCGATAACAAAACGCAGGTGGAACAATGGCTGCAGGCGGGTTTAGTCGCTCCCGTTGCCGATCAACAAGCCAGCGATTGGTATCAAAATGATAGCGAAGTCTGGGCGGTGGTGGTTAGACCTTGGATTTTGGTACAGGCTTAATGGGCAATTTGTTTGCTGAGATTCCCGCCAATCTACCCGACGAGTTAATCCAAACTTTATTCAGCACCAGCAATTTACGGATTGAGCGCATCGTTTCCAAAGGCCATCGCAGCCCCGATGATTTTTGGTACGACCAAGCCGATGATGAATGGGT
>CAMCSF010000063.1 GCA_945877625.1 Methylomonas koyamae
AAATCGGGATTAGCCATAAACGGCCGGCCAAAACAAATCAAATCGGCTTGATTATGTTCACGTACTTCTCTAGCTAATTTGGCTGTGTAGCCATTGTTAGCCATATAAGCACCGTTAAATAAACTGCGTAATTGCTGTAAATCAACACCGTCTGGTATCTCGCGCGACATGCCCGTTGCGCCTTCTACAAAATGCAAATAAGCCAGTTTAAATTGATTTAGCTGTGGGATTAAGTAGCTAAAAGTTGCCATGACATCGCTATCTAGCGGCGTGTTGCCGGTGTTGGGTGTGACGGGTGACAAGCGAATCCCAACTTGACTTCCATCACCCCAAACAGCGACCACTGCTTTGGTCACTTCCAAAACCAAACGTGCCCGATTTTCGATGCTGCCACCGTAAGCATCGCTGCGGTGGTTGGTCGAATCGCGGATAAATTGGTCAAGTAAATAGCAATTGGCAGCGTGGATTTCGACACCATCAAAACCCGCTTGTTTAGCGCATAAAGCCGCGTGGCGATATTGCTCAATGATGCCAGGGATTTCGTCAGTTTCTAACGCTCTTGGCGTTGGCACAGGCAACATGCCTTGTTCGGTAAAGGTATCGCCTTCGGGAGCAATTGCTGATGGCGCAACTGGCAATTCGCCATTCGGTTGTAAGTTAGGATGCGAATAACGGCCAACATGCCAAAGTTGGCAAACAATTTTGCCACCTTTCTCATGTACCGCATCAGTGACTTGTTTCCAGCCCGTGACTTGTTCGGCAGTGAAAATGCCCGGAGTGAAGGCATAGCCACGGCCTTGCGGGGAAATATTGGTCGCTTCGCTGATGATTAAACCGGCACTGGCGCGTTGGGCATAGTATTTGGCTTGTAATGCGCCTGGAATGCCATCGTTTTGAATTCGGCAGCGGGTTAAAGGAGCCATGACAATGCGGTTGTTAAGTTGCCATGCGCCGATTTGAACCGGGTTAAACAGGTCGGTCATTGTGTATTCCTTATCTGACTGATGTTGAACAACAGGCTTAAGTGTTGATTGCGAATCTGTTGTTTTAAAAGGTTTCGCGTAGCGAAGCTATTTTTATACTGCTAAGTCATAACCTGAGAGCTTTAAAAAACCAAAGGCCTGATTTAGTTGCCCGTGGTCTTCGATTTTGTCATTCCGTAGATCCCTTAGCCTCTAAGTTATCCTGTGTATTTAGAGTTCAGTGATCCCTGACAGGATGACAAAAGAAAAGCCTACCAGATCATTGTGTCTTAAAAAGCATTGCGGCTGCGTAGCTTCAATTATTTATTAAAACTTAAATTATCATCCACCACATCCACTTTAATCACATCCCCCGCCACAAACTGCCCAGACAAGATTTGATTAGCCAGTGGGTTTTCCAGTTGTCGTTGAATCGCTCGTTTCAATGGTCGTGCGCCGTAAACCGGATCAAATCCCGCTTCCCCCAGCAAATCCAATGCCGCTTCGCTGATGTCAAAACCAAGATCACGTTCTTGTAAACGCTGGCGCAGCAAATCAATTTGGATTTTGCAGATGCTACGGATTTGGCCTTGGCCGAGTGGATGGAATACCACCGCTTCGTCGATACGGTTGATAAATTCAGGGCGGAAATGTTGGCTAACAATTTCCATCACTGCCTCTTTCATTTCCGCATAATTATCTTCGCCCGCCAATGCTTGAATCACTTGTGAGCCTAAGTTGGAGGTCATCACCACCACGGTATTTCTAAAGTCGACGGTGCGGCCTTGGCCGTCGGTTAAGCGACCATCATCCAATACTTGCAACAAAATATTGAATACATCGGCGTGGGCTTTTTCAATTTCATCCAGCAAAATCACTGAATACGGTTTGCGACGCACCGCCTCGGTCAGATAACCGCCTTCTTCGTAGCCGACATAGCCGGGAGGCGCACCGATTAAACGCGCCACCGAGTGTTTCTCCATGAACTCGGACATATCGATGCGTATCATCGCTTCGTCGGTGTCGAACATGAAATTAGCCAAGGCTTTGCATAGCTCGGTTTTACCAACCCCTGTCGGGCCTAAAAACAGGAACGAACCATTGGGGCGATTGGGATCGGATAAGCCAGCGCGAGAACGACGAATTGCGTTACTAACGGCTTTTAAGGCTTCGGTTTGTCCAATCACGCGGCTGCTTAATTCTTGTTCCATGCGTAACAGTTTTTCGCGTTCGCCTTCCATCATTTTTGAAACCGGAATCCCCGTCCATTTCGACACTACTTCGGCAATTTCCTCTTCGGTGACTTTGCTACGCAGCAAAGTGGTTTCTTGGGTTTCGGCTTGATTTGCAGCTTCTAATTCTTTTTCCAAGCTAGGAATGGTGCCGTATTGCAGTTCCGACATACGGGTGTAATCTTGGTTACGACCAGCTGCTTCCAGCTCTAAACGGGCGTGTTCGAGTTTTTCTTTGATGCTGGCCGCGCCTTGTAATGAGGCTTTTTCAGCTTTCCAGATTTCTTCTAAATCGGAATATTCTTTTTCCAGTTCGGCAATTTCGACTTCCAAAATGCTCAAGCGTTTTTTAGAGGCGGCATCTTTTTCATTTTTCATTGCCTCGCGTTCGATTTTTAGCTGAATCAAACGTCTGTCTAGTTTATCCATCGATTCCGGTTTGGAATCCATTTCCATCCGAATTCGGCTGGCGGCTTCGTCGATTAAATCAATCGCTTTGTCCGGCAATTGGCGGTCGGTAATGTAACGGTGCGATAAGGTGGCGGCAGCGACGATGGCTGGGTCGGTAATATCGACACTGTGATGGATTTCGTAGCGTTCTTTTAGGCCACGCAAAATTGCCACGGTATCTTCAACGGTTGGCTCATCCACCAAGACTTTTTGGAAGCGGCGTTCTAGCGCGGCGTCTTTTTCGATGTATTGGCGATATTCATCCAAAGTCGTCGCGCCAACGCAATGCAATTCGCCACGCGCCAAAGCCGGTTTCAACATATTGCCCGCATCCATCGCGCCTTCGGCTTTACCCGCGCCAACCATGGTGTGCAGCTCGTCGATGAACAAAATCACTTGGCCTTCTTGTTTGGCGACATCATTGAGCACTGCTTTTAAACGCTCTTCAAACTCGCCACGGAATTTAGCGCCGGCAATTAAAGCCGCCATATCTAAAGACAATAGCTGTTTGCCTTTAATGCCTTCCGGCACTTCGCCATTAACAATCCGTTGCGCTAAGCCTTCGACAATCGCGGTTTTACCAACACCGGGTTCGCCAATTAATACCGGATTGTTTTTAGTGCGGCGTTGTAAGACTTGGATGGTGCGGCGGATTTCGTCATCGCGGCCAATCACAGGGTCAAGCTTGCCTTGTTCGGCGCGTTCGGTGAGATTGATGGTGTATTTTTTCAAGGCTTGGCGTTGGTCTTCGGCGTTAGCGTCGTTGACGTTTTGACCACCGCGCAGTTTGTCGATCGCTTGTGCAACTTCTTGGCTATTTAGACCGGCATTTTTTAATAGGCTTTGCAAAGTGCCGCGATTTTCCAATGCGGCCAATAGAAACAATTCGCTGGAGATAAACGCATCTTGGCGTTTTTGTGCCAGTTTGTCAGTTAGGTTTAAGACCCGGTTTAATTCATTGGAAATCTGCACATCGCCGCCGGCACCAGAAACCGAGGCTAAACGGTCGATTTCTTCAAGCAAGTGATTACGCAAACTATTGACTTGAACACCGGCCTGCATCAACAAAGGCCGAATACTGCCGCCGTCTTGATCCAGCAAAGCCAGCATCAGATGCAAAGGTTCAATGAATTGATGGTCTTTACCCAAAGCCATGCTCTGCGCGTCGGCTAAGGCCTGTTGAAATTTGCTGGTTAATTTATCCATTCGCATAGTGCGTACCTCAGTGGAAGTTTTTTATAAGTTGTTGCTGATATGGGGAGAGCGTGGAATATTTCAAGCGTGATTATTTGTAAATCGGGTGGTTTTAGTCTGTGCTCTAGCCGCGATAACCATTAATCAGTACAATGAGCGCCGCTCAAATCCCTGCAGTTGTGGGTTTTTGAGTGTTTTTAGTTTTAATTTGTAGGAGTTTTTTGAATGGCAACAGGCACTGTAAAGTGGTTTAACAACACGAAAGGGTTTGGATTTATCGAGTCTGCCGATGGTGGCGATGATGTATTTGTACATCACTCGGTTATTTTGGGAGAAGGCTTCAAAACCTTAATGCCTGGTCAGTCGGTTCAGTTTGATGTTGAATCTGGCCCTAAAGGCTTGACTGCTACAAATGTGTCATCTAAATAAACTGTAAGTTTGTTTCGGTGAAAAAAGGCGCTTGTTTCAAGCGCCTTTTTTTATGTCTAAGGTATTGTCATTTTAGCTCGGTATAATGAAGTTTACTTAGTAAACAGGAGTTTGAAGATGGCACGCGATTTTTCCTCGTTAAAACAGTTGGATACACCGGTTAAGGTTTTGTTTACCGGTTATCTGTCCACGGTGGCCGTCGGTTACTTAATGGCCTTAATTCAAATCTTATTTACTCATGGCATGGCCGATGGCAAATTCGGTTTATCCATCGACGATATTGTGTATAGCTATTACGGTAACCGCTCGGGTTCGGTAATCGAAACCCAACTCAATGGCTCGATGAAAGAAAATGCCTCCGAACAAGAGCGATTTTTAATTATGCAATGGGTTCGCGATGGCGCTGATCAAGCGGATTATGCTAAATCAGGTGTGCAAGCGGTTATTGAAAAGCGTTGCGTAACTTGTCATAACAAAGATGCGTCGATTCCCAATTTTAGTGATTTTAATGTTATTAAAGAATTAGCCAAGGAAGATGAAGGTGCTACGTTTAGCTCCTTAACTCGGGTTTCGCATATTCATTTATTCGGCATCAGCTTTATTTTTATGTTTGTTGGGCTGATTTTTAGCTTTGCCGAAACCAGTACCACCAAATACAAATCGATAGCGATAGGGATGCCGTATGTGTTTTTATTATTTGATATTTTGTCGTGGTGGTTAACCAAATTACATCCGATGTTTGCTTGGTTGGTGATTTTGGCTGGCGCTGGGATGGGGGTATCGTTTTTCTTTATGTGGACGGTGTCGATTTTGGAAATGTGGGCGTTTGATAAAGTGTTTGTGAATACAGAGGGCGATCATCATCCAAAATGGAGTGAAATTGTCGAAGGCAAGTTTAAGCAATGGGGTGGAGAAGATGCCTTTAATAAAGCATTAGCCCTTAGCAAGCAAGCCACCGTTTATAGTTGGAACCAAGTATTGCCAGCGATCAAGGCTTGGTATCACAAGCTTAAAGGTTAACGCTTAGATTGAAACAGCTTAGTGACGCGTTTACCCAGCGCGACACTAGGCTGTTCTAAATAGTTAAAGCTAAGCAGCGACAAGCTTTGCACGATGACAATGGTCAGGCTAATCCCGCCGAGCCAGAGTAAAAAATGATTACTGGTGAAGGTCTGTAAAGCCAGTAATAAATACGGTGTTAAGCAAATTAATATCGCCATATGAATCAAATAAGCACTGTAAGACACTTTGCCAAGCAGTCTTAAAATCGGCAAAGTTAAAAGCTGTTGTAGTCTGTTTGAGCCTAAAACCGCTAATAAAATCAAACCAGCGCCCAAGCCTGATGCCAGCCAAATCCCATCATCACCGATAAAATCTTCCAATGCGGTACTGCTGGCATAAAAGCTGAAGCCCAGCATTAAAAAACTGCGCCGTAAAATCGTTCTAGCCGATAGATAAGCAATGATTGGATGGTAATAACGCGCAATCAGTAAGCCGGTTAAAAAATGCAGTAAAAAAATCGATACGTCCAAAAACAGCACCGAAAACAGCGTAAAAAACACCAGCCATTGAGTTTTTCTTGCTGCGACAATTAAACCAACCGGCAATAACATTGATAACACTAATTCGATGGTTAAAGTCCAAGCCTGCGGCAATAACACCACTTCAGTCGGTAGTTTTAATAAAAATCCTTCTCTCAACATAGCCAATGGCGATAGCGGATGGCCGCGCCACATTTGCGTGATCCAATCCGTTGCGCTGAGTTGTGTCGCTAACGGCGGATGGTTGACGCTAAGCAGATATAACAGGGCGCTGATCGCTAACACCACACAATACGGCAGCCAGATGCGAAAAATCCGCGCAATCAAAAACGTTGCTAAGTCCAGATTTTGCAGATTGGGGTTTGAGCTGTCGCGAAAATATTTCAGCGATAACACCAAGCCGCTGAGCACAAAAAACATTGAAACCGCCGCTGTGCCATTCCACCAAACATTCAATGGTGGCGCATCCAGCCAAGCTTGGCAAAGCAGGTTTTGGCAGGGCAAACCATAAGCAATCACAAAATGTTCATTAATCACGCTCAGCGCGGCAAGGCCACGAATACTGTCTAAATAGCTGATATGGGTTTTAGCTGGGGCTGTCATGAGAGGTTTTATTAGCCAGATGTGATTGGTAGTGAATCTTGAGTCAGTTTAGCAGTGATTAAAACTGGGCATCTTGTTAGTGTTTCTAATCGGCTTCATGCAGTGGGTTTTGTCGGTAATACCATTGCAGTTGTTGATAAACCGCCGTGAAGTGTTCTGACAAAACCGCTGGATTGGAAAAGAAATATTCACTAAACACCGCAAAAAACTCAGCTGGATTAGTGGCTGCATAGGGATTAACTCTAATCCGGTGATGATGGTCGAGGCGTTGATGCAGTTGTTGGTAAGCCGCGCTCAAAGTCTGCGACCAATCGGCTATCGACATATTGGGATGCAAGGGCGGCATTCCGTTACAACGACCATTGAGCATATCCAGTTTATGCGCCAGTTCGTGAATAATGACGTTATGGCCTTGATGTGGGTTTTGTAGATCATGCAGCACATCGTTCCAAGAAATAATCAACGGCCCACGACTCCAAGCTTCGCCACTCAACAGTTTTTGCTGATGATGGACGACGCCAGCCTCATCGGTTTCATCGCGATTGACCCGAAACACAGAGGGATAAATCACAATATCGCGCCAGCCAGCCAATAAGCTATTGCCTAAATGCAGAATCGGCAAACAGGCAAGGGCGGCGATTAATACCTTCATGGCTTGGTCAATCTCGATTTCGACGCCGATAAAGTTTTTTTGGTAAATAAACAAGGTGCTTAATTCACGCAAATGGGCTTTTTCAACTGCGCTTAGTCGATGAGTGATAGTGAGTTTTTCAATAGTTTCTAGCCATAAGCTATGCGAAATCCGGTAGCGATGCAGGATATAGCGGGTTTTGGTGCGTTTTAGAAAGTTCACAATTACGGGCTAACGCTGACGGGATAACCTAAAGCTTGGATTTGTTCAGCAAACTGCTGGAGTTCCTCTAGTGTGGCGCTGGTGAGTTGCGTGGCTTCGGGTTGAAACGATTGTCGCGCTACGCTGTAGAGCATTACGTCTTTGATGGCGATTTGTTGCTGTTTCAGTTGTTTTAATAAATCTAAATAAGCCTGTTTTTCGCTGTCAGACCAAGCGTTTTGATAATGCAACATACAGGTTTGCAGACGAGTGGTACATAAACGGCTGGCGATGGTTAGATGTTCGATTAGCTTGGCTTGGCTTTGACCGGTGTTGTTGATCAGCTTGCGGCCTTGCTCGGTGGCGCTGTCGAGCTTAAACCACAGTTCGCCGCCGAAGTTGTTCAAGGCTTTCAATCCGGCTTGGACTTGAGCTTGGTGAATCAAGCTGCCGTTGCTGATTAAGACAAATTTGCTGTTGGGGAAGACGCCGGCTTCGGTAGCGATAGTGCCGATTAAGTTAACCGCTCGATCAAATTGTTTAAGGCTGGTTGATTCGCCATTGCCAGAAATCGCAATGTCTTTAATCACTTGCTGGCTAGGTTCAACCTTGAAATCGGCAAAAAAACTGCCTTGTTGTACATAGGCTAAAAAGTCACGCAACTCCTGTTCGAGCAACGCAAAATCCATTTCTGGCGCATTGCCACGCTGCAAATCCGGCACTTGGCAATAAATACAGCGCCAGTTACAAGCGTTGTTAGGATTAAAGTTAACCCCAATGGACAATCCACCCGCCCGACGCGACATCACGGGATATAGGTATTTCAAACCGGCGATGGTGCGGTTATGGTCGGTGGTGGTGAGAATTTGAGTCATGGGATTTAGCAAGCTGAGTTAAATTCCCAGCTTGCTAGATAGGATTTAAAGACGGACTAAAACTTCGCCACGTCCAGTTTCGGCCATATCGCCGCCGTAACGTTGCACGCGGTTAAAGGCGGTGGCGCTATCAGCAAAACGGGAGTTAAGCGATTTAAACGATGCGAACAAAATCGGCAAGAACGCCAAAGTATGTGAACCGCAGTCGTTAAAAGTGGCGGATAGTTGGGGTTGGTTCCAAAGTAACAAGGTGCCGCGGCGCATGGCGTAACCTAAGTAACGGCCTGTGTTACCCATTACCGCAATGGTGCCAGCCAACATTCTTGAGCCACAGTAATCGCCAGCATTGCCTTCGATTAGGATTTGGCCGCGACGCATGTGGTCGCCAGCGCGAGCGCCGACATTGCCTTTAACTAATACGGTGCCGCCTTTCATGCCTTGTTTGTTGCCCGGTAATGCGCCGCCAACAAAGTCACCAGCGTTGCCAGTAATTTCGATTAAGCCGTTTTTTAATTCGCAAGCGGCGTAAATGCCGACGTTGCCGTTGACGGTAATGCTGCCAGATTTCATGCCAAGACCAAGATAAGCACCAGCGTCGCCATTGATGGTAATGCTGCCGCTGGCTAAGTCTTTGCCGATAAAGTCGAGTTTATAGTTGCTGTTAACAATCACGATGTTTTGGCTGTCGCTACCGCTAATGGTGAATAATTCGTCAACTCGGCGACGGCTTTTACCGTTTTGTAATTCGATGGCGGCAATCTCGGCTGCGCTTAAATCTTGCAAGTTTTGGCAGACTAGCGGTGATAGATCAATGCGTTGAGTCGTGGCTTGTTTTAAAGTAAAAGTTAAAGCGCTCATGCCATGATCTCCTGTAAGTGAAAGTGGAATGGGCCTAATTTGCCGCCGTAGTTACCAGCGCTGATGCGTTTAATGCCGTTGGTGGCACCTAAATCGCAGACGGCTTGAATGCCGACTCGCATGGCTTTGTCGATGTCTTCTTTGCTTAAACCATCGATAACGATTTCCATCACCGATTCAATTTCGGGTGATAAATCGGTACGGGTCATGCCTTTTAAAGTTGGGCAGAAAGCGTCATTGGTAGATGCGCCCAAAGCAGGATATTTAGAGCCGACTTTAGAGCCTGAACGTACTACGCCGCCAGGGAAGGGCATAATCACGTTAGGGATTTTACGCATTTCTTCAATCGCCGCCTCGCAAGCAGCTAAGGCTTGAGGCTGTGATTCGGCCAGTACCAAAAAGTTACCACCGCCGACGGCATCAACCATGCCGGTAGTGGCTTCGGTTAAGAATTCACCGTCCATTACCGGTACCCGCCAATAGCGTTTGCCAGCGATTTTTTTGGCAATTTGGAAACCGTCACCAAAGTAGCGCAAGTTTTTGCCTAATGGAATCGGTTTGCCACCTTCGATGCCAGCAAAAAGTGCCGAAGTCGGTGAGGTTAAAACACACTGTCCAGCGCGGGTTTCTAATTGTTTTGCCAAACCTTTGCCGCCCATTGCGTAAATCATAATTGCAACACCGGGGCGACCGTCTGGCGTTTCGTCTGGGCTTAACACCCGTTCGATACCCGCTTCACAACCGCAAGCAATTACAGAGGTGGCAAAGCCGGTCATGGCTTGTGCAGAAATCATCGCCCATTTTTCGTTTTGAGCGGTGATGATGGCGCGTGTCGCTTTCATAGGGAAAGCTTCCGCGAAAGTTTTATCGATGGTTACACCGTTAATAATCATGGGTTGTACTCATTGTTCAATAATCTGTTTTGCTGGCTATGGGTTTTTTAAGGTCAACGGTAAATTTCAATACAAGCTTTGTCTTCGTCAAGTAATGCGGCTTCAATGGCCTTTTGATTGGCTAATAAGGCATTGATTGTCGCTGCCTTTGATTGATTACCGGTTTTTAACCAAATGATCTTTGGTGGTTGTCCATAAATATTGGACATTTCAAAAAAATCAGCGTCTTTGGTGACAATAACGAAGTGGTTGGTTTTTGCATAATCCCAAACCGCACGGTCATTAGCATTTTCCATACCCAGTAAAGCAATTTGGGTGGATTCTGGAAACGAGTCCAGTAAAAATGCAACCGTGCGTCGTGATAAATTTTCATCCAACAATAGCTTCATTAAATAATCGCCGACAAACTATGTTCACGATTAGCGGCAAATGCCAAACAAGCGTGAATGTCATTGCTTTCAAGTTCTGGAAAATCTTCCAAAATCTCCGCTTCACTCATGCCATCGGCAAGCCATGCCAAAATATCATAAACCGTAATCCGCAAACCGCGAATACAGGGCTTTCCACCACGTTTGCCCGGTTCAAGTGTAATGGTATTTCGGTAGTCTGTTGTCATGGGGTAGATGCTCCGAAGTTCATTAAGCCGAATTTGATTTTTAGTATTAGCTTGCTAAGTAAAATTAGCAATCATATTCCAGCACTCAATTTAAGTAATAAAGCGGTAATCAGGGCTGTTTGCAATAGGCCTGCGCCAACAATCCAGCGGATTAGGTCTGATTTGGTTTCGGCAATTTTTAGTTCAAGTCTCAATTCGGTTTCTTTCAGGTCTTGTTTACTAGCAAGTTCCTTATTGTGAATTTGCTCTAAAGTTGCGGTGACTAATTCCTGATGTAAAGTCGTCAAGGTTTCTGCTTGCTGGTCGGTAAAACCCGCATCATGCAAACGTTTAACAAACGAATGAGTGTCAAAAGCCAAAGTGGTCATGGCGTTAGGCTACCGTGCCGCGTAAAGGGTGGACGG
>CAMCSF010000064.1 GCA_945877625.1 Methylomonas koyamae
AGTGGGTCGCCATCACCGCGTATTACTTTGCCGTCGGATTTTGACGTAGCATTATTGGCTATTTTTTCGCCGCACAGGGTTTGCGGGATAAAACCGTAAAGGGTTGGAATCATGTTGGAAAACTTTTGCGGCCTATCAATTTTCAAATAGCCGGTTTCTTTGTCTATTTCATATTTGACGGTATCGGAAGGCACAATCTCGATAAAGGCAGTCACGGTTTCTGGTGCTTTGGGCCCGGGAAATATGCCATGCCAAGGATGGACTTTGTATTTTAGATTCATCAGAAATTAGCGGGTAGTTTCGGGTTTATTAGCTGATGTTACGCAACGCTATCAGCATTGAGCACATTTTTTAGTCGTCGATAAAACAGGATTCGCGTTGCGAGGCCATTTTAATGTCGGTTCTCGCACCGACAGGCGAGTTACTTTTCTTTGTTTGGGCAAAGAAAAGTAACCAAAAGAAAGCCCACCCGACCGCCGCTTGAATCCTGCGCGCCAAAGCTTTTACTGGGGGTTGGCAAAAGGGACTTCCTGTCCCTTTGCCAACTCGCCGCATCCATGCGGCGACCCTAACGGGCTATTCCCAGCAAAAGCTTCGGTGCTCGGCGCGGCAGACGGGGAGGTTCCGACCCACTGCCAACGGCTTAATTTATCGGCATTGGTTTTTAACGCCATCTAGGGAGCAATCATGCCATTGTGCAAACAGGCTTCTTCGTAATTAAAAACAATTTGGGTGTCGGGTAAAACCAAGTTGTGATCTTTATCTTTGTAATCCAATCGCAACAGCATGTCTTTAATGACATTGATATGGGTAGCGGGTTTGTCATCGGCTCTAACCACAGTCCACGGTGCGACTAGATGATGGGTTCTGGCTAACATGATGTTTCGCGCTTCACTGTATTGATGCCATTGTTTTTGAGCCGCTTTATCAATCGGACTGATTTTCCACTGTTTTAATGGATTTTCTTTACGCTCTTTTAAGCGTTTTTTCTGTTCATCTTTACTAATATCTAAATAATATTTCAGCAGTTTAATGCCTGAGCGGACCAATAATTGCTCGTAATCAACCACGGTTTCCATAAATTCATGATATTCAGTATCGCTGCAAAATCCCATCACACGTTCAACCCCTGCTCGGTTATACCAACTGCGATTGAAAAGCACCAGTTCTTGACTAGCCGGTAAGTGTGCCGTGTAACGTTGAAAATACCAAGAACTTAAGTCACGAGTCGACGGTTTGCCTAAAGCAACCACCCGCACTTCGCGAGGGCTTAAATGTTGAATAATTCGCTTGATAGTGCCGTCTTTGCCGCCGGTATCACGACCTTCAAACACAATTAGAATCTTGTCATTATGCTTAATAATATGTTTCTGCAGTTTGACCAATTCAATTTGTAGCAATTTAAGGTTTTCTTTATAAGCGTGTTTAGTTTCTTTATCGGAATTATTTTTGCTCATGTTTCACCTTGTGTAATCCATTGAATGATCGATTAGCAGTGATTCTACCGTTCAATACTGGTGTGTGTTATTTAACTGATGTTACGCAGGAATTACAGTTATCCGTCGATATAGTCGTCATTCTCGCGAAAGCGGAAATCCAGACTTCGAAACCAATAGGAGATAACCAGGTTAATGATGTTGAAGGCCACACTGTGACCTTACATAGATGACTATTTTTGTTAGCACTGAGTAAAACCCTAGGACTTTAAAAAATCAGCCCCTTTATTAAGTGCCTTAATTTTTGGTTTTGTCATTCCGCTAGGAATCCCTTGGCCTCTATGTGATTCAATAGGTTTAAAACCAAGGGATCCCAACGGGATGACAAAGCAAAGGTAGTCAGCTAATTCCAATGGCGTTAAAAATCACAAATGCTGCGTAACATCAGTTAATAATTATCTAGCCGGTCTTGACCTACGCCCCGCCCCTTGCCGTTTACCTTCACCATCAGCCTGCGGCTTTTTAGCGCCATAAGGCCGTTGCCCTGCTCTTGGTTTCGCTTGATTGGGTTTTCTAACTGGTGCAGGCTGAGCTTTGGGCTTGGGTTTGCTGTTGGTCACTTCTAGCGACACTTTTTCATAGCCCGTATCGGCCACTCTGGGAATTTCACGTTTTAGCAGTTTTTCTATCGCCGCCAATAAATAAGCTTCTTCTGGATCAACTAAAGAAATCGCTTGCCCATCCGCGCCAGCCCTTCCCGTCCGGCCAATTCGATGCACATAATCTTCGGCAACTTGCGGTAAATCAAAATTCACCACATGCGGCAATTGGTCGATGTCGATGCCTCGCGCAGCAATGTCAGTGGCAATCAAAGCGGTGATATTGCCTTGTTTGAAATCGTCCAAGGCTTTAACCCGGGCACCTTGGCTTTTATCGCCATGAATCGCCGCGCAACGGATGCCGTCTTTCATTAACTGTTTGGCAAGCCGATCAGCGCCGTGCTTAGTGCGAACGAATACCAACACTTGTTGCCAATTACCGTTGCCGATCAGATAAGACAGCAATTCACGTTTGTATTCGCGTTTTAGCGGGTAAACCAATTGGGTGACGGTATCGGCAGCGGCGTTGCGTTTTGCGACTGAAATTTCTACTGGATCGTTAAGAATCTGTCCGGCTAATTCGCTGATTTCTGGCGCATAGGTTGCGGAAAACAACAGGTTTTGGCGTTTTCTTGGCAATAAGGCAATGATTTTGCGGATGTCACGAATAAAGCCCATGTCCAACATGCGGTCGGCTTCATCCAAGACAAAATGTTCAATCTGCGATAAATCCAAATGTTTTTGCTGAATTAAATCCAGCAATCGGCCTGGCGTGGCAACCACGATGTCGGTGCCACGTTGCAGTTTTTGAATTTGCGGATTGATGCTGACGCCACCAAAAATCGCTTCGGCAAAGAACGGCAGGTTTTTGCCATAGGTTCTGACGCTTTCGTAGACTTGCAAAGCCAATTCGCGGGTGGGGGTCAAAATTAATACCCGCACCGGACGCGGCTTTTTCAATACTGGCTGGCCTTGCAAAATTTGTAATAAAGGCAAGGTAAAGCCAGCGGTTTTGCCAGTGCCGGTTTGAGCGCCAGCCAAGACATCGCGGCCTTGAAGAATCACTGGAATCGCCTGCGCCTGAATTGGCGTTGGAGTTTGATAGCCTTGTTCGGCAACCGCTTCAAGCAGCTGCTCGGACAAGCCTAATTCTGAAAATAGCATGAATAAACCTTTGGTTGTTTGCCCGTTTGGGCAGGGGGAAATGAATTAAAGAGGTGTAACTAAGCTAAATGACAATCCTTGAAGGTTGGGCGACGCGCTAAGCCGCCTTGTACTGTCGAACATCAATCTGCACACCTTGAGCGACAGCCGATTCAGCTTGTTTTAGTATCGATTGGGTAATCTCATCACTAAAATATTCTTCACCACAATTGTTACAAATTTGAGCAGGAACCGCTTTAAACACCAGCGTTGTAGCGCCTCTTTCCAATGTCAAACTGGCGGTACCATTGACTGTTTCGCCATGTCTACAAATAGGACAGATCATGATTTTTTCCTCTTGAAATCGTTTTCCCAAAGCATAGGATCGGGTTGATATGCGGTGATAATAACGCTATCACCGTCATCGTTTTCTGCTGTTAAAACATGAGTAGGATTATTATTTAACCAACCTAAAATCAATCGACTCGGATACGGTTTGTCATTAGCGTATTCAACAATCACTTCACCCGACAATAAAACTGAACGGATATCCTCATCCGTTATGCCTCGCTCAAACATTCGAATAATGGCATGTTTCCTATAAATCAGGTTCATGTTGGCATTCTACAAACTCAATCGAATAAAACTTAACTGGTAATCACAAACCGTACCGCATCTAAACGATATTGGGCGTCTTGGATGCTTTCGTGAGCCAGCATGGTCATTTCTTTTAGCTGTTCAATTTCTTGATCTTTGATGCTTGGGTTCACTTTCTTCAAACGCACCAAGCGTTTAATCTCGCCAGTCAAAGCGGTAATCATCAGCTTGCTGCTTTCTGCAATCAGTTTTTGCATTTGCAGACTAGCCGATTGTTCACCGACTTTAATCATGTCTTGAATATGCTGACGCTGGCTGTTTAAAAATTGGCTGATTTGGTTTTTATCGAAACTGTTTTCGGTTTCCACCAAACTCTCATAACTCACTGTTGCGCTTAAGTCTTTTTTGTTTTGATCAATCAAAATTCGCACGGGCGTGTGCGGCAGGAAGCGGCCAACTTGCAATTCGGCAGGGGCGCTGCATTCGACCACAAATAACAACTCCATCATGAACTGACCGGGCTTCAATTGCGGATGTTTGACCACACTCACCGCCGCATTGCCGGTTTCGCTGGATAACACCAAATCCATCGCTGACAACACCATTGGATGTTCTGCGGTGATGAATTGCATATCTTCGCGCGCCAGCGCAATTTCACGGTTAAAAGTCACGGTTAAACCGTCATCTTCTAGCATCGGAAAGTGCGCAATCCGCAGATTTTCGCTCGGCCAAAGGATATGACAATCGCGGGAATGATCTTCAACATCAACCCCGTAGCAATCAAAAATCGCTTCCATATAAGGCCATAAACTGCCGTCATTTTCTTTACGACGAATCTCATCCACCAAGCTAATCGCAATCTCATCACGGCAGGAATTGAGCTCCAGCAACAAATCGCGGCCTTTGTTTAATTCGTCTGCTACTTGTTGACTTAAGGCTTGGGTATTGGCGATTAAGGCTTCAATTTCTGCCACGCTTTGGCTGTCCAAGGCTTTTGGCAAGCTGTCGCCTAGCAATTTGGCGACTTGTGAAGCCCCTGAACAGTTATGACGGAACGCGTCTAAACCTTCGTCATACCAACGGTATAACACTTGCTGACGGCTATTGAGCAGATAAGGAATGTGGAGCTGAATCACATGTTTTTGGCCAATACGGTCTAATCGTCCAATCCGTTGTTGCAGTAAATCTGGATTATCCGGCAAGTCGAACAAAATCAAATGCCGGACAAATTGGAAGTTGCGGCCTTCGCTGCCGATTTCCGAACAAATCAACACCTGCGCCCTGCTCTCGTCATCAGCAAAAAATGCCGCCGCGCGATCGCGTTCGACAATGCTCATGCCTTCGTGGAAAGTAGCAGCGGTGTGACCAACGTGCTGTCTTAAAATTTGTTCAAGCTGAATCACGGTTTCTGCGCGTTTGCAGATTAACAAGGCTTTTTCATCGCCCAAGGCTTTGAGTTTGTCCACCAGCCAATGCAAATACGGGCTATTGGCTAAATCAGTGGTTTCATCACCTTCTAATGGATAGCCATAACGTTCACGATCAGGGAAGCCTTGGACGGTTTGGCGGGAGTTTCTGAACAAAATTCGACCTGTGCCGTGATGGTCGAGTAATAATTTGATCAATTCTTCGCGGGAGTTGCTGTCAAAATCATTGACCTGTTGCAGCAAGCTATCGACGTTGTCTTGTTTTAATAGCTCTTTTAAACGCGCTAATTCTGCATCATCTAAAGCTTGCTCACTTAATAAGCTGTGCGCCAATTGCGCGACCGGCTCAAACTGGCTTTCTTCTTGTAGAAACTGTTGGAATTGATAAAAACGATCAGGATCAAGCAAGCGCAAACGGGCAAAATGGCTTTCTTTACCCAATTGTTCTGGGGTCGCGGTCAACAACACCAAGCCTTGCGTCGACAAAGCCAATTGCTCAACGAACAGATAATCAGCACTCGGCGCGTCTTCGCTCCATTCCAAATGATGGGCCTCATCGACCACCACTAAATCCCAACCGGCATCTAAAGCTTGTTGTTGACGGTGTGGCGAGTCAGAAAAAAAGCCTTGGCTACACAATACCAATTGTTCGGTTTGAAACGGGTTTTCACCGTCACTCACCAAACAACGGCTTTCATCAAAAATACTGAATCGCAAATTAAAGCGGCGGCGCATTTCCACCAGCCATTGGTGTAACAAACTGTCAGGCACCAAAATCAATACCCGTTTGCTCAAACCATTAATCAAACGGTGTTGAATGATTAAACCAGCTTCGATGGTTTTACCTAAACCGACTTCATCGGCCAACATCACCCGCGGCGCAGCGCGATTCGCGGCTTGTTGGGCAATGTATAGCTGATGGGGAATTAACGAAGCTCTGGCACCTTTCAAGCCTTTAACCGCCGATTGTTGGTGTTGTTGTTGACGCTGCCAAGTTTGGTAACGCAAACGATACCAAGCGGTAGGGTCAAATTGTCCGGTAAATAAACGATCTTGAGGCTTGTTGAACTGGATGTGATGGTTCAACTCCATCTCATCAATTTGATACAAATTATCGTCTTCATCCAAGCCGATATAGGTCAACAAACCACTGTTTTCTTGCACTTGGTGGACGGTGATTTTGACATAATCGACCGATTCAATTTCGTCACCTTCATTAAAGCGCACCCGGGTTAAAGGCGCATTGTCTTTAGCGTACACCCGTCTTTCACTGGTCGCTAAAAACAAAACCGTCACGCGATTAAATGCTACTTCCAAAATCATGCCCAAACCGAGTTCCGATTCGGTGTTGCTAATCCAGCGCTGTCCAGGAATAAAGTCGTTCATGTGATGTTATTTTTTAAAATAAGCGAGATGATCGCTAATGAAGGTAGAAGTGATGGAAAATCAAAGCGGTGATAGTGGTTGCACTATCACCGCTAAAACAGGCGCAATCTCAACAAGGATTAATCATCGCTGCCGTAAACGCCCAAGATTTGTAATAAGCTGGTGAACAGATTAAACAAGGAAACGTATAAAGACACGGTTGCCAAGATGTAGTTGGTTTCGCCGCCGTTAATGATTTGGCTGGTTTGCAACAAAATCATGCCCGACATTAAAACGATAAACATTGCTGAAACCGCTAATGACAACATCGGGATTGAAAATAATAATGCCGCGATGCCAGCAAAGAAGGCCACCCAAACCCCGACCATCAAAAAGCCGGTGATAAAGCTGAAATCTTTACGAGTGGTTAACGCATAAGTCGATAAACCTAAGAACATCACACCAGTGCCACCCAAAGCCATCATGATTAATTCAGTACCGTTGCTAAAAGCTTTAACGTACATACTTAAAATCGGGCCTAAAGTCATGCCCATGAAACCAGTCAAGGCAAACACGAAAACAATGCCTAAGGCACTATTGCTGTAGCGATTGGTTAAAAACAACAAACCAAAATAACCGACTAAAGTGACGACTAAACCCGGATGCGGTAAATCAAACGCCATCGCGGCAGCGGCGGTACCCGCACTGAACAATAAAGTCATTGCTAACAATAGGTAGGTGTTTTTCAAAACCTTGTTAGTTGCCAAAACGCTGGCATCGGAACGAACAGTTACAGTATTTAAGCGCATATAATGTGTCCTCAAAAAAGAATAGAGCCAATAAGACTAATCAAGCCAGATTAAATTCCCGTTAGGCATGATAGATAGCGCCTAGTATACCCAACAATCATACAAATTTACCTTTAAAGCTGATGACAGAGACTACTCCCTATCAATTAATGGGCGGCGAAACCGCGGTTCGTAGCCTAGTTGATCGTTTTTATTTTTACATGGACATTTTGCCCGAAGCGGCAGCGGTTCGTGCCGTTCATGGCGAAAGCTTAACCACCGCCAAAGATAAATTGTTCAAATATTTATCCGGCTGGCTGGGCGGGCCGAATTTGTTTATCGAAGAATTTGGCCACCCTATGCTTAGACGTCGACATTTTCCCTTCAAAATTGGCGAAGTGGAACGCGATCAATGGATGTTGTGTATGAATAAAGCGTTGGCCGAAGTGCCGATGCCGCAAGCTTTGCGGGCTAATTTGCGGGAATCATTGCAGCAATTAGCGACTCACATGATTAATCAGCCGCCCGCATAATTGATGAGCTTTGATTATCAAATTAGGCGAAGCGCTCGGGCGAAAAACACCCGTTTGGTGGTTAAGCCGGACAAAATTGAAGTGGTTGCACCGCCGCATGTTTCGGAAAAACAGATTAAAACCTTTGTCGCTCAACATCAGGATTGGCTGCGTCAAGCTGTGCAACGGGTGACGGACAAAGCCAGCGCCAATAGTCTGGCACCCAGCGAATATCGCGACGGGGTTTTAGTGCCGTTTCAAGATAGCCAGTTGTTGTTAAATCTAAGCTTCCATCCCGCCAAAACTTTAAAAGTCCATCACCTAGTCAGTGAGGAAAAATTGCTCGTTAAATTACCGATTAGCCTTGCGCCTGACCAACATTCTGACAATATCCGTCATGCCTTAAGTCACTGGATGAAACGCCAAGCGCAACTACAAGCGCAGTTAATGATTGAAAAACATGCGCCACGTTTTGGCTTGCATCCGCGCAGTTTGCGAATCAAAACCCAAAAAAGCCGCTGGGGCAGTTGTGGGCCGAATAACGACATTAATCTGAACTGGTTGCTGATGTTAGCGCCTACTGCTGCTTTGGAATATGTGGTGGTTCATGAGTTATGCCACATCAAACACAAAAATCATTCAGCGGCGTTCTGGCAATTAGTTGCTGAACATTTGCCAAATTATCAACAACAGCGCCATTGGCTTAAACAACACGGCGCACGAGTCATGCAAGGACTTTAATGTTAAAAAAATACGGATTGTATTTACTGTTCACGGTGGTGATTTTTGCTGGTCAATTTTTGCGTAGCAACAATTTAGTCACGGGGACACCGCCAGCGATTGCTCAAAGCACTCTGCAAAATCAAGCCGCCCTCGCCTCGATTAACCAAGGGCCAGCGGTGATTTATTTCTGGGCAGAATGGTGTGGCGTCTGTCGCTTGATGCAAAGCGCGATTTCGGCGATTAACCCCGATTATCCGCTATTAACGGTTGCGCTACGTTCCGGCGATGATGCGGAGCTTGCTGAGTATTTACAAAGCAAACAATTAAACTGGCCAGTGGTCAACGACCAACAAGGCTTGATCGCCAATGCTTACGGGGTAAGCGCTGTGCCAGCGTTATTTTTCACCGACAGCAACGGTAAAATCGTTTTCACCACCACCGGCTATACCAGCGAATTAGGCTTACGTTTAAGGCTTTGGTTGGCGGCTTGGCTGTAAAAAATACTGCAATATCCACAATTGCCGTGTATCTTTTCCACTGCGCCCAGTTTTAGGGCGTTTTATTTCTTCATTAAACAAACAATTACGGATTAATTATGTGTTTTAGTGCCAATATGTCTTTAGGCTTGGGAGTTGCCGGCCTTATCGCATCCAGCATCACTTATCTTGATAAAAACGAACCATTTTGGGTACGGGTCGCCAGAGCTTATGCCATCTTCCATTTTTCCTTGATGGAGTTGATTCAATATTTTGCGTATCCCGTTGCCGATCAATGCGGCTACGGGACCAATTTATTGCTCAGCGAACTCTCGACCTACCATATCAGTTTGCAGGCATTTGCGATTATGCCGGCTCTCGCCACCTACTCGACTGATGCAAATGCGCTGAAAAAAGCCACTTGGGTGGGCGGAATTTTAAGCGGCTTGTTCATTATCTGTAGCTTTCTACCGAAGGAATGGCAGTTGTTTGGTCTGGATGCCAATTTTATTGGCGATAAAGTGGCTTGCTTGTTCATGGGCATTTACCACATCGGCTACGCAATCCCCAGCGCCTTTGGCTTATTTGTAACGCACGGATCCTTGTTTGGCTTGGCGTTAAGTGGTTTTGTCTGGAAAAACAACTGGCGAATTGCTTCTTATCATTTTGTGATGGCGATTTTCACTCTATTCGTACCGCAATGGTTTTTTGGGGTGAGTACCGGTGAAGCGGCGGCGATGTATTGTTTTTATTCGATTCCGATTACCGCGAGTTTTATGCCGATTTTTAAAGGGATTTTTACGCCGAAACGGGAATTGGCGTTGGGCTAACATGTAGTCCCGAATAAGCATAGCGTTTCGGGCGAAGATCTTATTAAAACCCATAAGCCTTCGCCGGCAACGCTACCGCTTAATCTTGGCTTTGCCAAGGATTAACGATCTGTACCCCTGTCATGACAAAATCAGCGACATTACGGGTAACAACAACCATGCTATGCACTAAAGCGGTTGCAGCAATCAAAGCATCTCGCTCGGCTCGTGGATCAGGAACATGAAGTTTGGCACAGCATTGGGCCACTGCAATATCGACAGGCAATACTCGCTCAGAAAATGCTGGAATGACTTGTTGATTTAACCATTTCCTAAGCTGTGCACCTTGAACGGCATCACGACGCTCAATCAGTAATACACGGGTTTCCAGTTCTAAAATACTAATCGCTGATAAGAACATTTGGTTAGCCGGTATCCGAGTCGCCCAAGCCATGACGTTTGTATCCGCTTTAGCGGTCTTGGCTTTGCGTAATTCAGAAATGACATTGGTATCTAAAACATACATCAGCTTAAATCCGCTGGGCGAAAAAGGCTCTCAGCACGCGGCGCTTCAAACTCAATCAACTCGGCGTCAGCCATCGCTAACAAATCAATCAGATTAGCCTGCTGACCACTCAATTTTTGATAATCGGTAATGGTTAACAACACATGCGCTGGACGACCACGATCGGTGATAAACACAGGGCCATTTTTAGCCGCTTGCTTAGCTCTGCCAGTATCATGGTTAAATTCGCGGCTGGATAATGTAGTAATCGACATCGGAAACACCTCAAGCAAGACAATGTAGCAACATTACTACAATAATATTAGCTGAGCAATTTTCCGACATAAAAAAA
>CAMCSF010000065.1 GCA_945877625.1 Methylomonas koyamae
ATTAAGCGAGTGGATTCTGAAACCGGCAAGCGGTCGCGATAGTGTTCGATCAGACCGGTGTAACGTGTATGTTTAGCCATGATGATGTTGTGTTTTATAAATAATAAATCGTGTTATTTGGTTCAATCCTCGTTGCCACGGGCTGCGTGGTAACGCATATCTTGAGCGACGAGAAACTTTGCTCATTTTCCCCTCGTCTGTCATGCTTGATTAATTTTTTCTCGCAGACCGTGGTTGGGTTCGCTCGATTAGAGCGAACCCAACAATCGAAGGCCAATGCGTTGGGTTGCGGCTATCGCCGAACCCAACCTACCCCAATGTCTCCAAGCGAATACGGGCAACTTTGCCGCTGACGGTTGCCAGCGCTTCGATTTCCGCTATCGCGGCGTTCATTTCTTTTTCGAGTGTTAGTTGGGTCAACATGATGATAGATACCGATGACTCACCTTTGAGTGGTTCTTTTTGTATCAAGGCTTCGATGCTGATGTTGTGTGCGGCCAAAATTCGAGTGACATCGGCTAATACACCTGGCTTATCTTCGGCAGTTAGGCGCAAGTAGTAAGCGGTTTTAATATCGTCAGCCGATAAAATCGGCAATTCAACCACTGCATCCGCTTGGAACGCCAAATAAGGCACACGATTTTCAGGCGCGGTAGTCATTGCCCGCACCGCATCAACTAAATCAGATACCACCGCTGAGGCGGTCGGTTCTGCACCAGCACCAGCACCGTAATACAAGGTTGGGCCAACCGCATCGCCACAGACCAATACCGCATTCATCACACCATCAACATTGGCGATTAAACGACGACTTGGGATTAAGGTTGGGTGAACCCGCAATTCAACACCATTTTCGGTGTTACGAGCGATACCTAAATGTTTAATTCGATAACCCAAAGCTTCGGCATATTCAACATCGGCACGAGTAATTTGGGTAATACCCTCGGTAAACACTTTGTCAAAATTCAACGGAATGCCAAAAGCAATAGAAGCCAAAATGGTTAATTTGTGGCCAGCATCAATCCCTTCAACATCGAAAGTTGGATCGGCTTCGGCATAGCCTAAAGCTTGGGCTTCGGCTAAGACATCAGCAAAATCACGGCCTTTGTCGCGCATTTCGGTCAGGATGAAGTTGCCTGTGCCGTTGATAATTCCCGCCAACCATTTGATACGGTTGCCGCTGAGGCCTTCGCGAATCGCTTTGATGATAGGAATACCACCTGCAACTGCGGCTTCAAACAACACCATCACACCTTGTTTGCTGGCTTCGGCGAAAATTTCGTTACCGTGCAATGCAAGCAAAGCTTTATTAGCAGTGACGACGTGTTTGCCATTAGCAATCGCGGTCAACACCAATTTTTTGGCTAAGTCGTAACCGCCGATTAATTCAACCACAATCTCAATGTCGGGATCGTTAACAATCTCGAATGGATCGGTAGTTAAATCAATATCCTGAGTGTCGCAAATGCGCTGCAGACTCAAATCACGCGCTGAGGCACGCGTGACGACAATCTGCCGACCTGCGCGGCGAGCAATTTCCTCGGCATTCCTTTTCAGTACATTGACGGTGCCACCACCGACAGTCCCTAATCCTAAAACACCTACTTTTACCGGCTTCAAACCTGACTCCTACTGCTAAACCAAAAATGGCGGCGATTATACAATGACGTTGTCTTTCTTGAGCATATTGCGGATGCTACGAAGCGCCTGCCGCGTTCTATGCTCGTTTTCAATCAAACTAAAGCGAATATGGTCATCGCCATATTGACCAAAACCAACACCCGGCGAAACCGCTACTTTGGCATCGATAATTAATTTTTTAGCAAATTCGATGGAACCCATCGCTTTATAAGCCTCTGGAATCGGCACCCAAACAAACATGGTGGCTTTAGGTTTTTCAACTTTCCAGCCCATCGCGTTTAGACCATCGCACAACACATCACGACGAACTCGATACATTTCGCAAATGTCTTTAACGCAATCTTGTGGGCCTTCTAAAGCGGTAATCGCCGCGACTTGAATCGGGGTAAAAGTGCCGTAGTCCATGTAAGACTTAATCCGAGTTAATGCCGACACCAAAGTCGGATTACCGCACATAAAACCTACCCGCCAACCTGGCATGTTGTAGCTTTTTGATAACGAGAAAAACTCAACCGCAATCTCTTTCGCGCCCGGCACTTGCAAAATTGACGGTGCAACATAGCCATCAAAGACGATGTCGGCATAAGCGATATCGTGAACAATCCAGATATTGTGTTCTTTACAAATTGCTACCACTTTCTCGAAGAAATCCAATTCCACGCATTGGCTAGTTGGATTGCCAGGAAAGTTAAGAATCAACATTTTTGGCTTAGGCCAGCATTCGCTGATGGCTTTGTTTAATTCTTCAAAAAAATCGGTGCCCGGGGTTAATGGCACATGGCGCAAATCAGCACCGGCAATCACCACACCATAAGGATGAATCGGATAGGCTGGATTGGGCACTAAAACCACATCGCCGGGGCCTAAAGTGGCTAATGCTAAATGTGATAAACCTTCTTTAGAACCGATAGTGACAATCGCTTCGGTGTTGTAATCCAAATCGACATCAAAACGGTTTTTGTACCAAGTACAAATCGCTTTGCGTAAGCGCGGAATACCTTTAGAAACTGAATAACGATGAGTATCGCCACGCTCGGCGACTTCCAGCATTTTTTTCAGAATATGCGGTGGTGTTGGTTGATCAGGATTGCCCATCCCAAAATCGATAATGTCCTCACCTTCCGCTCGGGCTTTGGCTTTCAGTTCATTAACGATATTAAAAACATAAGGCGGGAGACGGCTGATACGTTGAAATTCTTCCATTAACGACTCTTGTGGCAAGTTTGATAAATTCTAAACAAAGTGGGCTAAGGTACTGGTGTTGCTGGGGATTGTCAATTTGAAACAGCCTAAATTAACTTACAACTACGCTAAATCACTGTTCTAATTGACTAGGATTAGTTGCTGCTTCGCTGCTCTGGGTTTGTCTATGCTGATGAATATAGGAACCACCCACCACAAAAATCAGCACTATCATATAAACAATCGCCGCTATATTTTTCGCTCTGCGGGTAGCTTCGTCATCACGGTGTGTCATGGGTTAACTCTATATTGGTGAAATGGATTACTGAATAACAAGCGCTCAAAGCGCAGTCTATTGGTGAATTTCAAGTATATCGACAAAATCGGTTAACACCAAAAGGGCAAAAAAAACCCGCCAATGGCGGGTAAAAAAATCATTAAGAGAACACACGGGATTTAACAATTTCTTTAGATCATCCTTGATCAGCAAATCATCCAAAAAAATCTTAACGTTCGTAAATTTTGTCAAACACACCGCCGTCAGCGAAATGTTTGGTTTGAATATCAGCCCACCCCCCCAGACTTGCAATAGTCACTAGCTCGATTGCAGGGAATTGTTTTGCGTATTTAGCAAGCGCTTCTTTATCACTAGGTCTATAATAATTCTGAGCAATAATGTCTTGCGCTGGTTTTGAATATAAATATTTAAGATACTCGGTCGCTAAATCCAGATTTCCATTTTTAGTCGCAACTTTTTCAACCACTGCTACAGGCGGCTCAGCAAGAATACTAAACGGAGGGACAATAATATCGAATTTATCCTGACCGAACTCCTTCAGTACTAGGTAAGCTTCATTTTCCCAAGTAAGTAGCACATCACCAATTTCACGCTCAGCAAATGTTGTTGTTGACCCTCTCGCACCTGAATCTAAAACAGCAACGTTTTTAAATAATTTTTTTTCAAAATCTATAGCTGCATCTTGATTACCGAATTTTTTGACAGCAAAAGCCCAAGCAGCTAAATAGTTATAACGAGCACCACCCGATGTTTTTGGATTAGGTGTGACAACCGACACACCCTCCTTAACCAAATCATCCCAATTTTTGATTTGTTTCGGATTACCTTTTCGAACCACAAAAACCATAGTCGATGTATAAGGTAAACTGTTATTAGGTAATTTCGACTGCCAATCTTTTGGCAAAACCCTTGATCTATCAGCAATTTGATCAATATCACCTGACAATGCCAAAGTTACGACATCAGCCTCCAAACCATCAATTACAGCACGAGTTTGTTTCCCGCCACCACCATGAGACTGTTGGACACTAATATCTTCACCGGTTTTATCTTTCCAATATTTAATAAAAATCTTATTAAACTGTTGATATAGCTCACGAGTCGGATCGTATGATACGTTTAGAATTGTTCTATCCGCAAAAGCCACTCCACTCACAAAAAAAGCACTGATAAATAATATAATAGATAGTTGCTTAAATTTCATAAAATCTCCTAATTGTTTTTAAGTTATTTATATTTTGGTTTTCCATCACCAAATGCATTTAAAGACACTTCAAAATAAAAGAAGTTAGTTGGTTCAGATGTAAAAGGTTTCGAACCATTATCTTGTTTTATGCCATTTTGAGATACGGTGAAATCCTCTGGGGTAAATCGGCCATAGCTTAAACTCCAATCGACATAAGAATTAAGTTTATGTCTTAACCGAATATCAAATTCATGACCTAAAAAACTACCGCTCTTACCTGTTGAATCTCTCAAACCCGCTCGGTTCCATCCGCCTGTTTCACTATCTTGCCAATATGCACTATATCCAGTATCAATTCTTACATCGGTATAAGGCGTAAATTCTAACCTTGCTTTTGGTGCACGAATATTATCCCAAGAGAAATAATCATTTCTGGACCAGGGCTGATTAAATCCATAAAAGGCATCAAATCTTTGGTTATAACCATCTGATTTGCTTTTATCACCTGTCCCAAACCCATAAAAAAGGCTTGCCCTAGGTTTCCAGTCATGATCAAAGCTATAACCCAATTCTAATGAATAAGCTAAGGCATCATGATGCTTAATACTCTGAGTTTTTTTATCACTTGACAACTCACCCACTACACCAAATTGCTTATTAATATTGGCATCAAAATCATAACCACTCGCCCCAAATAAACCATAAACCCTTAAACCTGGCGCATAAATATCAGTATCTGCTTTACGATTACTTAAGACTTTATTAGTAATATCGCCTTCAATTTTCTTACCGAAAAAATAAGGTTGTATAGTGACATACTCAGACCATTGCTTTAAACTGAGCACACCACCATAAAACCAAACATCCTCATCAGGTTGATCAAACTCATACTTCAAGCGATCAACTGGTTGTAATGCAAAAACATCTAGGTCCCAATTATTTTGTCTTTTGCCAAATTTAACTCTATAACCTTCAAAGTTATTGGTTGTGTTACGAAATTCATTATTTGCCACTAGTCGTCTATCTAACAATTCTAAATGTTGACGACCGGCACGAATACTTATCGGTCTATTATTACCTAATGCATTATCGAAATATAGTTCACCATAACCTTGAATCATTTCAAATTCATTAACATCAGCATCTGTTTTTTGATACAAACTATTATAGCTTCTTGAATCTTCCATCTCGACCACGAATCTCAACGGGTCCAATATATCTTTAACTCCAACAAAAGCTCTAGTTCTTAATAACCAAAGATTATCGGCATCTTCACGAAACTTTTTATCGCCTGTTGGTCTATAATCGTTTTCACGATACTCGTAACGCGTTCTAAAATCCAAACCAACATTAAGCCAATCAATATTCCTAAATTCTTCAAACTGAGTTTTACTTAAATTTCTAACATAAGCCGGAGTATCAGCAGCCGGTTCAACACGATAGCCTTTGGTAGGTACATAAAAATCCTCAGCATTAGCGATATTAGCTACCGCCAAAAAACTTAATATACTTACTGATGATAGATTGATTTTTTCTGACATATACTTATTCCAAAATTTTCACAGATAATTAGGAAATTATTAATAATTACTTTTTTACCTAATAACTTCCGGCTTTCCGGTCAGCTAACTGCTTATATAGTTTTTAAATTTATTCACCGGTTGTCCGGTAGATTTAACTTGTTCTGTCTAAGCCGATGAATTAGCTTCCACTCTTTTGTTCGTTAATCCGAAAACGCTCGCGTTTGTCTATTTGAACGATGCGACCGTCATGAATTACAACTTCAACCGAGCCATAGCGTATTTCTTGCAAAAGTGACGCGATGTGCAAAGCAATTTCCTTGTTGTCATCAGTTTTTAAACCATTGCTACCAAGCCCGTTGGACATATAGCCTCCATCGAAAAATCACTACGAATAAATCTTCACGGTTATTACTGTTGCTAATAACTGTTGTGAAAATGATACAAGCGTAAACAAGCAATTGGAAACGATATAAATCGAATTGAATATCGATAAAATCGATTTCAGAAACAGCGGTCAATAAAAAAGCCGCTGCCTAATTAAAGACAGCGGCTTTTTGAAAATGATCGAAAAGAAGATGTTTAGGAATAATGCGCAGAACTAGCGATTAGCTCTTTAATAAAATATTTTATGTAATCGGGTAAAAACATCTGTTTTAAATAAGCGATTTTTGTCACTGATTTAGGTATTAGATGTGCCAAATCGATAACTTGTAAATCGCTATCCACCGCTGGCTCGTAAGACATACTAGCAATAATCCCTACCCCTAAACCAAGCCGAACATAGGTTTTAATAATGTCAGAATCAGCCGCCGACAAAGTAATATCCAAGCGTTGTCCGGCATTTTTAAAGGCTTTTTCGATATTAGAACGCCCTGTAAAGCCTGGCGAATAAGTCAAGATTGGAAAAGATGCCAAACGACTTAAAGTTATATCACCTAGCGCTAAAGGATGATCTTTAGGCACAACTGCGACGTGATGCCACTCGTAGCACGGTTGCACTACCAACTTATCATCTTCATCCAATTTTTCAGTACAAATCGCCAAATCAGCACGATGATGATGGAGATTTTCAATTAAATTATCGGGAGAGGACTGCACCATATAAATTTTGATGCCAGGATATTTATCCCGAAAGCGCTGAACCGGTGTTGGTAATAAATATTTAGCTTGGGTATGGGTGGTGGCAATATGTAAAGCGCCATTACGATTATCACGAAAATCATCAGCAATCGCTTGAATATTCTTTTTGGCTAAATTAATCCGCTCGACTTCCTGCATCACCCGCTCACCCAGCGGGGTTAAACCTAACAGTTTTTTTCCGTGTCGCTCGAATAAAGGTGAACCTAATTCTTCTTCAAATAATTGTAATTGACGACTCGCAGCCGATTGCACGACATTTAATTTTTGTGCCGCTTTCGACTGGTTGTAATTGGTTTCCTGCAAAATACGCAGTAATTCCAGTTGATTAAGATTCATATTGATTCACCATCACTACCTTGTGGACTGTGCTTAATTAATCTCAAAATTAATTAAACCAGTGTGCTTGTCTAATTTTAACAACAACCTGATCGCCACGATTGATGTTTAATTGCTTGAAACGCTCATTAGGCATTTCAGCGAATAAGCTAGAGTTACCGCCTTTCACTTGCGGATTGAATAATTCAATCCGAATCGTTGCGCCTAAATGCTGCCAATCTTTTAACAACACCGGCGAATCCGAGTTGGCACTGGCTTTTTGTAAATCAATATTATGCGGACGAATATGAGCAATCGCTCCGTGACGGTTATCCGCTGTTATCCCAGCACTCACCAACCAAGCCATATCATTTTGCTCGAGATTGAGAATATTGGTTTGACCAATAAACTTAGACACAAACGCATTAGCCGGATGATCGTAAATTTCCGCCGGCGCACCTTGCTGTTCAATTTGCCCTTGGTTTAACACCACCACCTGACTAGCGACTTCCATCGCTTCTTCTTGGTCATGGGTTACAAAAATACTGGTGACGTGCAGTTCTTGATGCAAATTGCGTAACCATTGACGCAAATCTTTTCGCACGCTGGCATCGAGCGCACCAAATGGCTCATCCAATAACAACACATTCGGCTCAACCGCCAAAGCCCGCGCCAAAGCAATCCGCTGACGCTGACCGCCTGACAATTGATCAGGAAAACGGTCTGCCAACCAACCTAATTGCACCAATTCCAACAAAGATTGCACTTTCTTGGCAATCACCGCCTCGCTTGGACGCTCTTTTTTTGGTTTAACCCGCAAGCCAAAGGCAACGTTATCAAACACAGTCATGTGGCGGAACAAGGCATAATGCTGAAACACAAAACCAATCCCGCGATGACTAACGTGTTCGGCGGTTTTATCTTCACCGTTTAACAACACCTGCCCTTCATCTGGCGCTTCTAAACCGGCAATAATCCGTAACAAGGTGGTTTTACCGCAACCGGATGGCCCCAACAAAGCCACTAACTCGCCTTCTGGAATTTCTAAATTGACGTTATGTAATGCTGCAAACTGCCCAAAGTTTTTGCTGATGTTTGATAATAAAATGCTCATGGACTTCTCAAATAAGTAGTTAAACAAAAGTAAACAGGAAGTCAACCCAGAGTCTTGCTTGCCACTTAAGCCGTTCGTGCTGAGCTTGTCGAAGCATGAACGGCGATGGTTGGTGACTGACTCGGCTTTCCCGCTCATCCTTCGACAAGCTCAGGACGAACGGGAAAGCCTTAACTTGCTTGCCAATCAGTCAAGATTTTAATTGCACAATGACCGATTTACTTTTATTCAAGTGATTAAATATATTGTTATAAATTTGACTATTAAAGACTAAACCCGTCTTTAGGCTTTACCCTGCTTCCATTCCAAGAAGCTTTTCAAAATTAAAGTAACAATCGCTAAACCGGCTAGAATCGAGGCACTGGAAAACGCACCAATCGCATCGTATTCGTTGTAGCTTACTTCGATATGCAACGGCAGGGTGTTGGTTAAACCACGAATATGCCCCGACACCACCGAAACCGCGCCAAACTCACCCATCGCGCGGGCGTTACACAACAACACGCCGTACAACAAAGCCCATTTGATATTCGGCAAAGTCACTAAGAAAAAGGTTTTCCAACCACTGGCACCTAAAGACAAAGCCGCTTCTTCTTCCTCAAAACCCATTTCTTGCATCAGAGGAATCAACTCACGGGCAACGAAAGGAAAGGTAATAAAAATAGTGGCCAAAATAATGCCAGGCGTAGCGAAAATCACTTTAGTGTCGTGAGCAGACAACCACTCACCAAACCAACCTTGCGCACCAAACATCAACACGAAAATCAAACCAGAAATCACTGGCGATACCGAAAACGGTAAATCAATCAAGGTAGTCAATAAACTTTTACCGCGAAAATCAAAACGGGTAATTGCCCAAGCGGCGGCAACACCAAATACGGTATTCAACGGCACAGTGGCAACCGCCACTAACAAGGTTAATCTCACCGCCGCCAATGCATCAGGGGCTGACAAGGCATGAAGATAAGCGTCCAAACCTTTGGAAAAAGCTTGATACAAAACCAATACCAACGGTGCGCATAAAAACAAGAGAATAAACCCCACCGCAATACTGGTCAGCGCCACCCGCACCCATGTCGGATCATTTAAAGCGCTACGACTGGCTTGGCCATGCGCATCTACTAAGCTATGCATAAACGGGTTCCCTCTTAATTTTGACCTGAACGACGACGCGCCCAAAGTTGCAATAAATTAATCAACAGTAACAATACAAACGAAATCAATAACATAGTTAATGCAATCGCAGTAGCGCCGGCATAATCGTATTGTTCCAATTTGGTAATAATTAACAGCGGCACAATTTCAGAAATGTAAGGCAAATTACCGGCGATAAAAATCACCGAGCCGTATTCACCAACTCCACGAGCGAATGCCAAAGAAACGCCGGTTAGCAAAGCAGGAAAAATATTCGGGAAAATCACTTTGTTGAATATGACTAAACGTGTTGCACCCAAGCTGGAGGCGGCTTCTTCCATTGTGGTATCAAATTCCTGCAAAACAGGCTCGACGGTTCTTACCACGAACGGAATACCAATAAAAATTAACGCCACCACAATCCCTAATGGCGTATAGGCGACTTTGATGCCAAAGTTATCCATCAACCAGCGACCTAAAAAGCCACTCGGTTGATAAATCGTCGCCAAGACCACACCGGCTACCGCAGTTGGCAAAGCAAACGGCAAATCGATCACCGCATCTAAAAAGCGCTTACCGCTAAAATTGTAGCGAACCAACACCCAAGCGATGATAAACCCAAACACCCCCGCAATGATCGATGCAATAAAAGAGGTTAAAAAACTCACTCTGAATGAAGCAATGATGCGTTGGTTGGTGATAATGGCTAGGTAATCATCAAAGTTCAGTTGCAAACTCTTGAAAACCAGTGTGCTAAGCGGGATCAACACAATCAACACCAAATAAATCAAGGTGAATGACAGCGCTGGTTTAAATCCCGGCATGATCCTGCTTTGTTTCATAAAGTGATCTCGTTCTCATATCTGATTAGATGATGAAATGATAGAGAAACCAGTAGTTAAGGTGAAATGATATATATTGAAATGATTATGAGGTAATGCGATATTCAACCCTTCATGGCATATACACCATGAAGGGTTAAACGACTACTTAGAACCTGTGTTTACTACATTGCAAACGCTTAACCGTTGCCACCAAACGATCAATTTCTTCGTAGGTGTTGTAAAACGCTAATGAAGGACGCACGGTTGATTCCACGCCAAAACGACGCAGAATCGGTTGAGCACAATGATGACCAGAACGCACGGCGATACCGACT
Organism: Methylomonas koyamae; assembly: GCA_945877625.1. Classification (GTDB taxonomy): domain Bacteria; phylum Pseudomonadota; class Gammaproteobacteria; order Methylococcales; family Methylomonadaceae; genus Methylomonas; species Methylomonas koyamae_C. The sequence goes on from CAMCSF010000065.1 coordinate 10,693, forward strand.
TTGTTTAAAGCCGCACCAACATC
>CAMCSF010000066.1 GCA_945877625.1 Methylomonas koyamae
GGTGATTACGACAGTCTTCCTGAGCAAGCCTTCTACATGGTCGGTACAATTGACGAAGCCGTTGAAAAAGCCAAAGGCATGTAAGCTTATTAGCACAGGAGAATTTCGAGATGGCAATGACAATTCATGTTGACATCGTCAGCGCCGAGCAAGAAGTCTATTCAGGCCTGGCGGAAATGGTATTTGCCCCTGCCGAATTAGGTGAAGTAGGTATTGCGCCTCGGCACGCGCCATTAATTACCAAGCTTAAGCCTGGTGAAGTGCGAGTTAAATTAAATGATAAAGAAAGCTTGGCCTATTACGTGTCAGGTGGACTTTTAGAGGTTCAACCTGATGTTGTGACTGTTTTGGCAGACACAGCAATTAGAGCCAAAGACATTGATGAAGCCGCTGCTTTGCAAGCCAAAGCGAGAGCCGAAGAGATGTTGGCTGATAAATCAGGTAAATACGATTACGCTGTTGCTCAAGCTGAATTGGCTGAAGCAGTGATGCAGTTAAGAACCTTGGAAAGACTGAGAAAACGTGGTTCGTAATTTATTACACCCGTAAAAATATAAGCCCGATGACGTTTTCGTTATCGGGCTTTTTTGTTTAAGGAATATAGCAATGTCAATAAAAACGATTATTTTAGCAGCAGGACAAGGCACTCGGATGCGCTCTAGCCGTTCTAAGGTGTTGCATGAAATTGCCAATAAAGCCTTGTTACATCATGTCTATGACACCAGTTTAGAGTTGGAAAACAACAAGGTTTTTATTATTTATGGTCATGGCGGAGAAACCGTTAAACAAACCCTAAATCATTTTGATGCGACTTGGATTGAGCAAAAACAACAGCTGGGAACCGGCCACGCCGTTCAGCAAGCCATTCACCATGTTGAAGATGCCGATACCGTTTTAATTTTGTACGGTGATGTACCGTTATTAAAATCACAAACCTTAAAAACCTTATTGCAGGATGTCAGTTCACAATCATTAGCCTTATTGACAGTGGTTCTGGATGACCCAACTGGCTATGGTCGTATCGTTAGAAATGCTGACGGAGCGGTGACTAAAATTGTCGAACAAAAAGATGCTAATCCCAGCGAGTTGCTAATTAACGAAGGCAACACCGGTATTCTCGCTTGCAAAGGTAAGCAATTAATCGAATGGCTAGGCAGACTAAGTAATAACAACGCTCAAAATGAATATTATCTAACCGATATTATCGAAATGGCGGTTGCCGATGGTTTAAGCATCAAAACTACCCAAGCTAGCAGTCAGGATGAAGTCCTAGGCGTCAATAATCGCAATCAATTAGCGCATTTAGAAAGGGTTTATCAGCAACAACAAGCCTATAGCCTCATGGAAAAAGGCGTTACCTTACGTGATCCCAATCGAATTGATGTCAGAGGTGAATTTGCCGAGCTTGGGCAAGATATTGATGTTGATGTGAATGTGATTTTTGAAGGCGTAAACCGTATTGGCTCAAACGTCAAAATCGGTGCTAACTGCATTATTAAAAATGCCACTATCGCTGAACATGTTGAAATTCTAGCCAATAGCCTGATTGAAGATGCTGTGGTTGGTGCCAATAGCCGTATTGGCCCTTATGCCCGTCTGCGTCCACAAACAGAATTAGCTGATCATGTGCATATCGGTAATTTCGTCGAAATTAAAAAATCAACGGTTGCCAGCGGTAGCAAAATCAATCACTTAAGCTACGTCGGCGATAGCGAAGTCGGCAGCAAAGTCAATATCGGTGCCGGCACCATTACCTGTAACTACGATGGCGTAAACAAATTCAAAACCATAATCGGTGACGGTGCCTTTATCGGCTCAGACAGCCAATTGATTGCGCCGGTGGTGATTGGCAAGAACGCCACTATCGGTGCCGGTTCGACCATTACCAAAGACACGCCAGCCGATCAGCTAACCCTCAGTCGAGCGAAACAAGTCAGTATTGCCACTTGGCAGCGTCCGGTTAAAAAGGAGAAATAACAATGTGTGGGATTGTGGCGGGCGTTGCTCAGCGTAACGTAGTACCGATTTTGATTGAAGGCTTAAAACGCTTGGAATACCGCGGATATGATTCAGCGGGATTGGCGGTAATTAGTGACCAGCAAATTTTTAGAAAACGCGAATTAGGCAAAGTTAAAGGATTAGAAGCGTTAATTGCTGAAGACCCTATCGAAGGGACGATTGGTATTGCTCACACACGCTGGGCAACGCATGGTAAACCTAGCACTCGCAATGCTCATCCTCATATCAGCGTCGATAAAGTTGCGGTGGTGCATAACGGCATTATCGAAAATCACGAGCAACTGCGTTCGTCGCTTAAATCGGATGGTTATGAATTTACTTCCGAAACCGATACCGAAGTTATCGTCCATAAAATTGCTGAACAATTAAAAACCTCGGATAGCTTATTTAGCGCAGTCAAGACCACTATCGCCAGCCTACATGGTGCTTATGCGTTGGGCGTGGTTTACACCGAAGAACCTAATACCTTAATCGCTTGCCGCAAAGGTAGTCCATTGGTGATTGGGGTTGGAATTGGTGAATACTTTATCGCTTCCGATATTGCCGCCCTACTGCCAGTTACGCAACGCTTTATATTCCTCAAAGAAGGCGATATTGCCGTTATTAAAATCGACAGTTTGCAGATTTTTGATGAATCCGGCGAATTAGTTGAACGGCCAATAACCGAAAGCCAGCTTAAAGCCGACTCAGTAGACAAAGGCGAATACCGTCACTACATGCTCAAAGAAATTTACGAGCAACCGTGGGCGGTATCAGAAACTTTGGAAGGTCGCTTCATTAACCATCGCCTGCAAGAAACCAGTTTCGGCCACAACGCCACCGAGATTTTTGACCAAATTAAATCGGTGCTGATTTTGGCTTGTGGCACCAGTTACCATTCTGGTTTGGTCGCACGTTATTGGTTTGAAGAATTAGCGCGTGTGCCCTGCTCTATCGAAGTCGCCAGCGAGTTTCGTTATCGTAACCCAGTGATTTCGCCTGACACTTTAGTGGTAACAATTTCCCAATCTGGCGAAACTGCAGATACCTTGGCAGCATTACAAGAAGCCAAGCGTTTAGGTGTGAAACATTCCTTAGTCATTTGTAATGCCCCAGAAAGTTCATTGGTCAGAGAGTCGGATTTGGTGTTGATGACTCGCGCTGGCCCAGAAATTGGCGTTGCTTCAACCAAAGCTTTCACCACCCAATTAGTGGCTTTGTTGATGCTGGTGATGGCAATTGGTCGTCGCTTTTCATTATCAGATAGTTTGGAACAGCAAATCGTTTCCGAATTATTCGGCTTGCCCGGCAATATCGAAAAAGCTTTGCAATTGGATTCGTCTATCGAAACCTTGTCACAGCGTTTTGCCGACAAGCATAACGCGTTGTTTCTAGGTCGCGGGACTCACTATCCGATTGCGATGGAAGGTGCTTTGAAGTTAAAGGAAATTTCCTATATTCATGCCGAAGCCTATCCAGCGGGTGAGTTGAAACACGGTCCGTTAGCCTTGATTGATGCCGAAATGCCAGTCGTCACCGTTGCCCCTAACAACAGCTTATTGGAAAAACTCAAATCCAATATTCAAGAAGTGAGCGCTCGTGGGGGGCAGCTAATTGTGTTTATGGATGAAAGCTTGGCGGACTCGGACGATGAAAATGTCACGATAGAAAAAATGCCTAGTGTCAACGAAATCATTTCGCCAATTATTTACACCATCCCGCTGCAATTGTTGTCATACCACGTTGCGGTATTGAAAGGTACTGATGTGGATCAGCCGCGTAATCTGGCTAAGTCAGTGACAGTGGAGTAAGTTGTTCGGATGAATATCTCGTTTGAAATTGTGCCCAGAAGCCTAGAGGCTTTTGACCAACAATATCAGTTTGTACAACAGCTGGATTCGGGGATTAATACCATTAATGTCCCCGATATTCAGCGCTTTGATACACGTAGCTGGGAATTGGCGGCCCGCATTGATCGCAGCCAGTATCGCTTTGTCCCGCATTTTCGAGCGATTGATTTTAAACTCGGCAGCGGTGATTTATTTCGGATTATCGATGACTATCAACTGGATAGCGTGCTGCTGGTTACTGGCGATCCACCGGAAGGTTTAAAACGCGCCTATTACAACACCGATGTTGTTGATCTAATTCGTGCCGTGCGTCAACGCTACCCTGCCCTGAATATCTATGCCGGTTTTGATCCGCATCGTAGTGGCGTGCAAGACGAATGCGATTATATTCAGCGTAAAGTCGATGCCGGAGCCGGTGGTTTTTTCTCGCAGCCGTTTTACGATATGCGCATGATTGAAATCTATGCCGAACAAATGCAAGGCTTAGAAACCTATATCGGCATTAGCCCTATCACCACAAAAGCCTCGATGAATTATTGGGAAGTGAAAAACAAAGTTAAGTTTCCCAAAAATTTTCAGCCGGATTATCAATGGAATGTCGATTTTGCTCATCAAGTGATGGCATTAGCGGCTGCCAATGACTTACATGTGTATTTCATGCCAATTCGGATTGATTTAGATCGCTATTTCCAGCAAATTCGTTTTTAACAGCGTTTGGTTCTGACCGTTTTAGGTGTTGATTATCGGCGATTTAATCACTGCTACACTATTAACATTAACCACGCTTTGCCGTTATTTTGCCGAGGCCGACGAGCCTTAAAGGATTTTTATGAAAGAAATACGTGCCTACATCCAACCTCACAAATTGAGCCCTGTCACGCTGGCTTTGATGGAAATTCCCGGGTTCCCAGGTATGACAGTGATTGATTGCGATGGCTTTGGTCGTGAGCGTACTGAACATATTCAAGATTACAAACCCTTTTTGCCGAAGAAAAGGGTTGAGATATTGGCGCCTGATCATTTAGCCGACAAAATTTTTGAAACCGTGATGAGAGTCGCTCATAGCGGCCATCATGGCGATGGCAAGGTTTATATTTTTGATGTATTGGAAGGTGGTCGGATTAGCAGCGGGGAAAGAGCGGCGGATTTGGGCTAGTGTTTAAGCTGTCATTCATGATGTAATACAATTTGTCATCGATTTGAAGTTGTCTGGAGAATACTATGACCGCAATCAGCCTACGTTTGTCTGACTCGATAGAAGCAAATCTGAAAGCTGAGGCATTACTAGTCGGCAAAACTCCTTCAGAAATCGCCAGATTAGCCATTACCGAATATTTAGCGCGACGAGAAAAAGAACGGTTTATGACGCAAATGGTGGCAGAAATCCAAACCGCTTATGCGAATCCTGCCATAGCCAATGACGCACAAACGCTTGCCGATGATTTAGTTGATGAAGGTTTAAACGCGGTGATCGCTGCCGAATTAGACGCTGGCATAGATCCTGATGAAAAATGGTGGCGCTAATGAAGCGTGGCGAGATTTGGGTTGCTAATCTCAACCCTTCGCGTGGCCGTGAAATCGGTAAAGTTCGTCCTGTATTGATTATCCAAGCCGATGAGCTAATCGCCAGCATGACGCCCATGATTGTGGTTTTACCGCTATCGACTCAAATTTATCCCAGTTTTAAAATCTGGCGAGTCACCATCGAAGCTAAAGATCGCTTATTAAAACCTTGCCAAGTGATTACCGATCAACCCAGAGCCTTGGATAGAAACCGCTTTGGAGACGGACCGTTGGCAACCTTAACCCAGCAAGAAATGTTAGCAGTGGAAAAAAGTTTGTCTGCTGTGTTGGGAATGCTTTGAATCTAATGGCTGCTTAAAAAGCTATTTGCATTCTAGGGTTGGTCAATCAGAACCGTGCCTGTTTTTTAATCGCGCTGTTTTGTGCAAAAGCGGGTGGGCTGATAATGCTCGTTATTTCTAAAGCTGAAAACAACAACACAGAAAAAGGTAACAACATGAACATTAGATTAAAAAAATACTTGTTTGTCGGTTTTTTAGTGCTGTTTTTGGGCGCTGCGAATCCCGTTGCGGCGGTTACAGAAACTCAAATTGCATTGACGACGGAAGCGACTAATGAGGCCATTGTTAACCTTGAAGCGGCATTGAAAGCAGTGACTGAGAACAAGCTGAATGAGGCACAAAATTATGTTGATGCCACGCGAAGCTCTGCCAGCGACATCTTGGGAAGGTGTTCGGTTGAAGCAAAAAAAGAACGCGGCTCCAATGCACTTAATAATGCGCGTCGTGAAATTAAGAACGGTAATTCAGTCGCTGCTGAGGCTTCTTTAAAAGAAGCGATTAAAACGTTTAAATCTTTACTCATGTCGGTTAATCATACCGAGCAACCTAGATTGTTTAAGTGATTCCAACCACTTGATCGAGTTAAATCATAAAGCTGTCGGTCTTTATTACAATCAATAACCCTTAAAAGTCAGCTTTTAGCGCTGTGCTACAATCACCGCTCTTTTAACTCCATTATTGGAATCCTCATGCAAGCTAAAACTCTTCTTGGCGCGGTACTGTTGTTTTTATCTTCAAGTGTTATGGCCGATCTGCCATTGACTCAAGCGGATTTGTTGGGCACTTGGCAGATTGATAAAGAATCGATGAATAGCGATGGCAGTAATGCTCGCGGCATGAACACCACATGGGCGTTCAGAGCTGATGGCACTATGGAAGGGACTACTGAGGATAAAGATGCCAATGCGCGGGTTAATCAATTGCGTGCAATATTAAATTACAGTGTCGAAAATGGTAAATTAATCAAACAAGCGGCATCAGGTCGTTCAAAAATGGAAACCTGTAGCGCGGTCGAAAAAGAAGGCAGCAAATTAGTTTTGAAATGCCCTTCGGTTTATTTCTTTATGACTAAAAAATAAATCTTGGCTGAAAATCTGGGCGAAACTTTTGTTGGTCTCGCCCAGTGAAACAGGCTTGGTAACTGATGTACCCAGCATTTGTGATTTTTAACACCATTGGAATTAGCTGACTACCTTTGCTTTGTCATCCCGTTAGGGATCGCTTAGTTTTAAAGGTATTGAATCACTTAGAGGTCAAGGGATTCCTAACGGAATGACAAAACCAAAAATTAAGGCAGTTATAAAAGGGGGATGGTTTTTTAAAGTCTTATGGTTTTACTCAGTGCTAAACAAAAATAGCCAGCTATTAAAACCTTCAACATGCCCTATTAGCTTCGTCATTCCCGCTTTCGCGAGAATGACGACTATATCGACGGATAACTGTTATTTCTGCGGAACATCAGTTAGTAAGTTCTAGGAAAAAATAACTCACGCATTTTTTGCCCCGGTGATGGTGCACGCATAAACGCTTCACCGACCAAGAAGCTGTAAATCCCCTGCTCTAACATCAATTTCACATCATCGGGGGTGTGAATGCCGCTTTCGGTGACGATTAAACGGTCATCAGGAATTTGGTTTTTCAGTTCCAAAGTGGTTTGTAACGATACTTCAAAAGTGCGCAGATTGCGGTTGTTGATACCGATTAATTTGGTATCCAGCTTTAAAGCCCGTTCTAATTCAGCAGCATCATGTACCTCAACCAACACGTCCATGCCCAAGCCAGTGGCGGTATCGGCTAATTCTTTCAACATCACATCATCTAAAGCGGCAACGATTAGCAATACGCAATCAGCGCCCAAAGCTCGCGATTCGTGGATTTGATACGGGTCGATCATGAAATCTTTGCGAATCGCTGGCAACGGGCATTTTTCGCGCACCGCTTGCAAATTAGCTTCCGAGCCTTGGAAATACAATTTATCAGTGAGCACCGATAAACAAGTCGCGCCGTTTAAAGCGTAATCGTGAGCGATGTCGATGGGTTTAAAGTTTTCGCGAATGACGCCTTGGCTGGGTGAAGCTTTTTTAATTTCGGCAATAATCGCTGGTTTACCCGCCGAGGCTTTGCTGTGTAAGGCTTGGTAAAAGCCGCGTGGGCCTTGTACGGTGCCGGCTAATTCTTCTAGCAAACTCAAGGGTAAATTCGGCTTGCGACGAGCGACTTCTTCGGCTTTAGTGGCAAGAATTTTTTTTAAGATGTCAGGTGTGTCGGTCATAGCAGTCGCTGATAAATGAAAAGATGACGCCATTATAGGCGATTGTTTTTAATGAAGTCCTGCAAGGCTTGGCTATCAAATGGCCAATTTAATGGTTGCTGGCTGGCGCTGTGGAATAACACCGGAATCAATAAGCCATAATTTTGCAGCAATTGTGGGTCTTCGATGATGTCTTGTTTGCTAAATACCAAACCGGCATCGACTAGCAATTGTTCGGCGTCTTCGCATAAATGGCAGCCTTCGGTGCCGTATAAAAGGTAATCGCTCATTAATGTTTGGTGATTTTGTCTAAGTAGCCCATCACAAACGCCGAGGTGACTAAGGTTAAATGCAAAATCACATACCAGAGTATTTTGTCGTTTTCGGTGGCGTTGATGTTCATGAAGATTTTCAGTAAATGAATCGAGGAAATCGCCACGATAGAGGTAGTGACTTTGGTTTTTAGCGAACCGTAATCATGAGTGCCCAACCATTCGAGTTTTTCGGTGTTGCTTTCAATATCCATCCGCGAGACAAAATTCTCGTAGCCACTAAACATCACAATCACGGTTAGATTGCCGACCAAGGTTAAGTCGATAAAGGTCAGCAATTTCAAGATGATGTCAGAATCGGGTAAAGCCAGAATTTGCGGTAAGAAATGGTATAGCTCTTGAAAGAATTTGATTGCCAACACCAATAACACCAAAGTCATGCCTAAATAAATAGGCGCCATGATCCAGCGACTGGCGTACATGCTGCGTTCTAAAAGAAATTCGATTCTACGCATGGCTTAATCCTGCTTAATGATGCAAATGCGCCGCTAACCAACGTTCGGCAACTTCAAGCTTAATGCCTTTGCGTTTAGCATAATCTTGAAGCTGGTCTTGTTCGATTTTGCCGACATTGAAATATTGCGATGCTGGATGGGCGAAATACCAACCGCTGACGGCGGCGGTGGGCAGCATGGCAAAGTTTTCGGTTAATTCAATGCTGGTGGTGGCTGTGACATTCAGCATTTCAAATAACTTGGCCTTTTCTGTGTGATCAGGGCAAGCAGGATAACCGGGCGCTGGGCGAATGCCTTGGTAGGCTTCGTCGATTAAAGCGGCGTTGTCGTGGTTTTCATCTTCGGCATAGCCCCAATAATCGCGGCGCACGGCTTGGTGCATGTATTCGGCAAAGGCTTCGGCAAAACGGTCGGCCAAGGCTTTCAACATAATCGCGCTGTAGTCGTCGTGGTCTTGTTCAAATTCGGCCAGTTTGGTTTCGATGCCAATCCCTGAGGTTACTGCAAAACCGCCTAAGTAATCAGCAACGCCACTGCCAACTGGGGCAATGAAGTCGGATAAGCAATAGTTTGGACGACCTGGGGCTTTGACGTTTTGCTGGCGCAAGTGATGCAACACTTCCAACGTTTCGCTGCGGCTGTCGTCACGATAAACAATCACATCGTCACCTTGGCTATTAGCAGGGAAAAAGCCGATTACTGCTTTGGCGGTAATCCAGTTTTCGGCAACGATTTGTTCGAGCATGGTTTGTGCATCAGCAAACAATTTCACCGCTTCTTCGCCCACCACATGGTCAGTCAAAATCGCTGGGTAGCTGCCGGATAATTCCCAAGTTTGGAAGAATGGCGTCCAGTCGATGTAATCTACCAAACTAGCCAGCGAGAAATTGTCGATGACTTTGGTGCCTAAAAATTTAGGTTTTACTGGTTGGTGATCGGCATAGTTAAATTTATTGGCGCGGGCGGCTTCTAAATTATGTTGCGCAACTTTGGCATGACGACCTTTGTGACGCTCACGAACGATTTCGTATTCGGCGCGGGTTTTCTCGATAAAGTCGGCTTTTAAATCGTCGCTTAATAATGAGCTAACGACGCCAACGCTACGGGACGCATCGGTGACATACAGTGTCGGTGCGGCTTGGTAATTGGGTTCAATTTTAACGGCGGTGTGAGCGCGGGAAGTGGTTGCGCCGCCGATCATCAATGGAATGGTAAAACCTTGGCGTTGCATTTCTTTGGCAACGTGAACCATTTCATCCAATGATGGGGTAATCAAACCGCTAAGGCCGATTACATCGACTTTTTCATCACGAGCGGTTTTCAAAATGGTTTCTGCTGGCACCATCACGCCTAAGTCGATGACTTCGTAATTGTTGCATTGCAGAACCACGGCAACGATGTTTTTGCCGATGTCGTGAACGTCGCCTTTGACGGTAGCCATTAACACTTTGCCGTTGGT
>CAMCSF010000067.1 GCA_945877625.1 Methylomonas koyamae
CCGATTAAAACAATCACAAGTCTTAATAATTCTTTATCCATTAGCTTTCTGCCATGCTCACTGCTTCTTCAATATCAACCGCTACCATTCTGGAAACGCCAGGTTCCTTCATGGTAACACCTGCTAGATGTTTTGCAATTTCCATTGTCACTTTGTTATGGGAAATGTACAAGAACTGCACACTTGCCGACATATCTTCAACCATCTTGGAAAATCGCACCACGTTAGCATCATCCAAAGGTGCATCCACCTCGTCCAACAAACAAAACGGCGCTGGATTTAATTCAAAAATTGAAAATACCAAGGCTACCGCAGTCAAGGCTTTCTCGCCACCCGACAATAAATGAATCGAGCTATTACGTTTCCCCGGTGGTCTGGCAATGATATTCACCCCCGCTTCCAATACATCTTGCTCGGTCAATTCCAGATAAGCCTGACCGCCACCAAACAATCTTGGAAACTTTTCTTTCAAACCGGTATTGATTTTATCGAAGGTTTCGGTAAAACGCTGACGACTTTCCCGATCAATCTTACTAATCGCTTGATCCAAAGTGGTCAACGCTTCCATCAAATCATCATGCTGTTCATTTAAAAACTTCATCCGCTCCGACTGAATTTTATATTCCTCAATCGCAGTCAAATTGATAGAACCCAAGCGTTCAATTTGCGCGGTTAAATCATCAACCGCTATTTTCCATTTCGACTCGCTGGCATCGGCAACGATATTAGCCAAAATTGCTTCAGGGTCGGCATCAACTTCTTCAAGCTGCTCAGCAATGGTCTGCTGCCGCACTCGGCTGTCTTGTTGTTCAAAACGAATTTTATCCAGCGCTTCTTTCTGTTTTTCCAAACTGCGCTGAGTTTGCGAATATTGTTCAGCTAATTCGGTAACTGTTTGTTCATTGGCTTGTTGCGACTGCCGCTCGGCTTGCAGATTATCTTCAAACGCTCGTTTTTGCTCCAACAATTGCTCTAACTGCATTTTTTCATCGTCCAAAGGCGACAAACTGTATTGCAATTTATTTTCCAATTCGGCGATGCGATCCGCCGATTGTTGATGCTGCATTTGCAAGCGCTCAATCTGCTTAGCGGTTAACACTTCTGACGACTTTAACGACTCAATTTGTGCGTGTAAGCGATGCAAATGCTGACGCGCTTCATTCACCGATGCATCGGTATTTTGCTGTTGCGCCTGAATTTGTTGGCTTAATTGCTCAAGTTCGGTTTTTTTATCGCCCAACTCACCCAAAGCCATTTCCGCATCTTGCTTAATTAATTCGGCTTCGGAAATGGTTTCGGCATTTTCGGCCAATTGTTGACTGATTTCGTCAATCTCAAAATCCAACTGTTCTAAACGGCGTTTTTGCTGTTCAAAACGGGCTGATTGTGCGCTGTATTCGGCACTTTTCGCTGAATACTCGGCACTTAAGCGTTTTTCTTGTTGTTGATATTGCTCGCGATTCGCTTCAGCAGATTTCAGCGCTTGTTCACTGCTTTCTACTTGCTGCTCATCCTCAGCAATCGCCATCTGCAACTCGCTTTGGCGTTGTTTTAACTCGCGTAATTCTTTTTCACGATGTAAAACCCCAGCTTTGCTATCGCTGCCTCGGCTGATTTTGATCCAATCTTTACCCAACCAAGTACCGTCAGCTAACACCACCGATTCATGGGCTTGTAACGACATCGCTCGCGCTTGCTGCAAATTATCAGCGCAATAAATCCCGCTCAATAAACCCGACAAATCCCAACGACTGCGTAATTTGCTGGCTAAATTAACCCCTGCCTGTTCAACGCCATTGGCGGCATGGGTTTCAAACACAATCAAGGACTGCTTACCCAAATCCTCCAATGCACTGAAAATGCTCTCTGCACTATCAACACAAATCGCTTCCAGATAGCTACCTAACACGGTTTCCAAAGCGGTTTCCCAACCGACTTCGGCTTCTAAAAATTCCGCCAAGCGTGGTTGCTGGGCTAAACCGACCTGTTCTAACCAATTAGTCAGCTGTTTTTTGTCTTTGCCCATAGCGTGTTGCTGGAGCAATTCTAAAGAGCTGATTTTGCCATTGACTTTTTGCAATTCAGCGCGATTTTGATGCAGTTGGTCATGTAATTGCTTAATTTCAGGCCGTAATTCAGCAATGTTTTGTAACACGCTATCTAATTGTTCCTGCAACTGGCTACGCTCGGTTTCAATCAACTCGATGCTACTTTCCAAACTGTCCAACTCAAACGCATCTTGAGTATCAGCCAATAAACCACGCTCGCTGTTTAATTTGTCGAAACGAATTTGCAACTGGCGATTTTGATTATCCAATTGCACCAACTTGGTTCTTTGCACTTCGGCTTGTTCGCGATAACCGGCATTTTCAGCCAGAAAATCTTCCCATTGCTGTTGCCATTGCCGCTTTTGCAGATGCGCATCTTGCTGAATCCCCAGCAAATCCTCTTCCCGCTCCCGCGCCACAATCATGGTTTCTTCGGCTTCCAGCAAAGTCTGGCGAATTTCTTCTAATTGCTGACGGTCTTGCTCGCAATCTTCTTGGGCTTGCTCGGCTTGCTGTTTTAAGCGATTGATTTCAATCAGCGTTTCTTCGTGGCTTTTTTCATTATGCTTAATCGCCTGTTCTAAGCGACTCACCTCAGCAACCACCGAATAATAATCGGCTTGAGTAGCGTCTAAATGTTGCTGTTGGGCTTTTTGCTCGCCACGTTTTAACTCCATGGCTTTTTCAGTATCCCGCAACAACACAAACAAACGATTATGTTCTTCGGCAACCGCTTGTAATTTGTCTTCTAATTGCTGAGCAGAACGCTGAAAATTTTGCCAACGCATCGCCAACAACTCTTGTTTATAGCGGCGTTCTTGTTGTTTTAATTCGGTGTATTTTTCGGCTTTTTCGGCTTGTTTCGCCAAGTTCTTGATTTGTTTATCAACTTCGTCGCGTAAATCATCAAGTCGTTCCAGATTTTCGCGGGTATGACGCATCCGTGTTTCAGTTTCCGAACGACGCTCTTTATATTTAGAAATCCCCGCCGCTTCTTCGATATGCACCCGCAAATCATCCGGCTTGGCTTCCACCATCCGCGAAATCGTGCCCTGTTCGATAATCGCATAACTACGCGAACCTAAACCGGTGCCCAAAAACAAATCGGTAATATCTTTACGCCGACAACGTGAACCGTTGAGCATAAACAAGGATTGGCCGTCACGACTGACTTGGCGCTTGATGGAAATGCTGTTGTATTGCGAATATTCACCGCCAGCTTTACCTTCACTGTTATCAAAAATCAACTCAACCGACGCCACGCTGACTGGCTTACGTCCCGATGAACCGTTGAAAATCACATCGGTCATGCTGCCGCCGCGCAAATGCTTAGCCGAGCTTTCCCCCATCACCCAACGCACTGCATCGATAATATTGGATTTACCACAGCCATTAGGACCGACAATCGCGGTTAGATTGCCATTAATCGGAATGGTGGTGGGATCGACGAAGGATTTAAAACCTGCAAGTTTGATTTTTTCCAGTTTCATGACTGGGGAAAGATGCTCAAAACGATTGGAAAGGCGGCTATTATCAACGAAATGCCCTTGAGAATGGAATGGATTTTGAATCAATCGTTAATTACTGTTTAAAACCGCACAAGCTCTGGGCTTGAAAACCCAGCCCGATAGACATACCCTGCAGTTTTCAACCTAGGGCAATAACACCATGAGCACACTACTTGAAGCCAACCAAGAAGCACCTTTTTTCCGCGCCAAAAATCAAGATAATCAACTAATTAGTCTGAATGATTTCAGCGGTGAGAAAAATCTGGTGTTGTATTTTTACCCAAAAGACGACACTCCAGGCTGCACGATTGAAGCCAACCAATTTACCGCTTTGGCCGCTGAATTTGCCGCCGCAGATACCGTGGTTTTAGGTGTCAGCAAAGATGATTGCGACAGCCACAAAGCCTTTATCAGCAAATACAGCCTTAGCGTTCAACTGTTGGCCGATACATCCGGTGAGCTTTGCGAAAGTTATGGGGTTTGGCAAGAAGTTGAAAAAGACGGCGTTAAAAAATGGAAAATCGTGCGCTCGACTTTCGTGATTAATAAAGATGGGGGGTTGGTTTCAGCCGAATATGGCGTGAATCCAGAAGGCCATGCACAAGCGGTTTTGGACTTGATTAACAATTTAAACAATTAAATAAGGTTCGATTTGCGAGGCAATTTTAATGTCGGTTCTCGCACCGACAAGCGAGTTACTGTTCTTTGTTTGGACAAAGAACAGTAACCAAAAGAAAGCCCACCCGACCGCCATTGAATCCTGCGCTCCGAAGCTTTTTTTGGGGTTGGCAAAAGGGACTTCCTGTCCCTTTGCCAACTCGCCACATTGATAGACTCCTATCCAATTTGCAAACCAAGTATTATCAAAATTAATGCTTTTAACAGCGATCAAGATTGCAGCCATATATTCGGTCTCTTGATGAAGGTACTGAATTGACCTTCGGTGTTAATAAGCTTTGAATATTTTCCATTGACCGGTGTGCTGGAAATTTTATAAATTCATTTTTCAACAATTACTTGAGTCTTTAACTGGAAAAAATTGGACGCCGTTTTTGTTCAAATTGAGGCAAAAAATCGATGCTCTTTTACACTTATTGGTTGAAGATGTTGCAAATATCACTGTCCATAGTGAATATCAACGAATTAAGATTCAAGCTTGGATTTAATTAGTTCAACTGAATGGTCAATTTGGTTTTTAACCTTCTCAATCATCTGCAATTCTTCTTGATTGGAAATCATCCCCTTTAATTCCGCAACGACATTGGGCAATGCCGACTCGATCCGCTCAATCATTTCAGCGATCAATTTATCGACAAATTTGGGTTTGACGGCAACCTCTTCGGCAAATCGCTGCCAATGGCGAGCCATCAACCATTTAGGGCGATTTTCTCCGCCAATTTTAAAGGCCAACTTCTGGCTTAGTTGGGGATAAACCGCTGTGCAAACTAGGTCATAAAACGGTGCCAATTGTGTTCGCTTGCCTTGGGTCATTAACGAAAGGTTTTTGGCATGACCATCCATGTTGCCGACCATTACATTGAATATGACCCACTCGATCAGGCGTTTTTTATCCAGCGCCGGTTGGCTGCTACGCGCTAATACCGCTTCGAAACAGGTTTTGAGTGAAGGTCCACCTTCGGCCTCGTATTTTTTGCCGGATGGGATGCCTAAAATCTGGCAAAGATCGTTTTGGTGAAGCCGTTGCAAGTGCCCATTAGCATTAATGGTTCGGTCATAGCGGGCGATAATCGCCGCCGTTAATTCCGGTACATAGCGAACCTTGGCGACCTGCATGCCAATCCGTTCCGCCAAGATCATCACCATGGCTTCGTTAATCGCGGTATGGGGAATATCCTGCCGATGTTGAATGGATGGCTTGATGATATGACTGGACGGCGCGGCACCGAGTGGAATCGACAGATTGCCTTGAGCATCGATAAACACCGTCATTTTGTCTTGAGCACCGGACAGTGACATACGGGCCTGTTCGCCGGAAATATCCAGCGGAATGCCTCTGGAACGCTCAAACCAAGCTTTGATGGCTTGCGGTGCAACAGGTAAATAATGTGGCTCACCCCGGGGTTCCATGCCTTCTGGCAAAATCGAAAAAGCCCCCGCCGTATCACCGCCAAATCGCTCCAGCAAGCCAAAAATATTACCCTGAGAAATCTGGGCGGCTTGGCTGATGAAATTCAGTACATCGCCTTCCGGCAACAGATTTTCAAAAAAAGCGGTGACGGTATTGCTTGTGAAGATTTGTTCTGTGAGTGGCAGATTGGCGGAAAGCGCAATGGCTTTGGGGTTGGTCAACCAATTCGGCTCGTAACTAAACAGCAGTTCGTACTGTTGGCTTTCCTGTAAATAACCGACTAATTGCTCGCCAGCGAATACAGCCAAGCGTTTCATGATTGCCGATCCATGATCACGACATCCAGACCCAACAAGTTAAGAATATGCATGACCTTATCGAATTGCACCGTGCCTTTCCCATTTTCCAAATCGCTGATAAAGCGCGTACCGGTTTGCGCGAGTCCTGCTAAATCCATTTGTGTCAATCCTTGCGCTTTGCGTTGACTGGCAACGATTTGCCCTAACTCCATAACATTCTGAATATTACCGAGCGGTGGTTTTGAGTTTGTCATGGCATCTTGTTGTCGTTATATTACCGATCAGGAATTTTAGATGATGCACATCCCTTTGCCAAGTAAACGTTACCGATCGGTATTTTCCTCCCATGAATAGCCTCGAACAAGAGATATCAGAGTTAGAACAAAGGCTCCATGCCTTAGATGCCGAGCGTGCGACGGTGGCTCAAGCTTTAGCAACTTTAAAGCAATGTCGGCAGGAACAAATCGACAGTTTTACGCAACGTGTCGCTGAGGCAACGGTTACGCATCAATCATCTCGCCAAGACAAAATCAAACTGTTTCGCGATTTGTTCAAAGGCTGAGAGGATGTCTATCCCAAACGTTTCGAAAGCAGGAAAACCGGAAAGACCGGTTATTCACCGGTGTGTTTGAACGAATGGCATCCGACGCACTGTCATAAACCGCGCATCAAATGCGGCGATTGCCAGTATCGGGCTTATCAGCCATTAACCGACGCTGTGATTACAAATCATCTGATGGGCGCGGGCAATCCAGCCAAGCCCCATGAAGATTATGTGATTGGCGTTTATCCCTTGTTGCAAGATGAACGTTGCTGGTTTTTAGCGGTGGATTTCGATAAGGCATCCTGGCAACAGGATGTTTTGGCATTTAGTGCAGTTTGTAAGGCGGAAAACGTTCCCTTCAGTATCGAACGTTCGCGCTCCGGTAAAGGCGCCCATGTTTGGGTGTTTTTCAGCGAGCCGGTTCCGGCCATCGAAGCCAGAAAATTGGGCTCCTATTTATTAACACTAGCCATGGATCAATATCCCGATTTGGGTTTTGAATCTTACGATCGGTTGTTTCCCAACCAAGACACGATGCCCAGAGGTGGTTTTGGTAATCTGATTGCTTTGCCATTACAGAAAAAGGCTCGTGATCACGGCAATAGCGAATTTATCGACGAACACTTTGTGACTTATCCCGATCAGTGGGCACATCTGTCTACCATCAAACGCCTTTCGCCATTCGAGTTACGCTTCTGGCTCGACAAAGCCGAACAGCAGAACAAAATTCTTGGCGTGAAACTGCCGGTTGAAGAAGACGATAGTCAACCTTGGAATTTGCCGCCATCACGAAAATTAAAAGCGGTCGCTATCGATACCAACTTGTTGCCCAAACAACTGGACATCGTGCTGGGCAATCAGTTGTTTATTGATAAACAAACGCTACCTGCTGCTCTACAAACGAGATTGCTAAGATTGGCCGCCTTCCAGAACCCTGAGTTTTACAAAGCGCAGGCCATGCGTTTATCGACCCATGACAAACCCAGAATCATTTCTTGCGCCGAGCTGTTTTCCCAGCATATTGCCTTGCCGCGCGGCTGTCTGGAAGATTTGTTATCGCTGATGAAAGAACTGAATATCAAAGCCGTTTTGCGGGATGAACGCTATACAGGGGAACACTTGCCTGATGTCCAATTCCAAGGTGCATTGAGCGAAGAACAAATTCCCGCCGCCAATCAGTTACTTCAATACGATATCGGCACCTTGTCGGCGACATTGACCCGAAAGGACGGTCACCATCCGATTGTATTTATGCAGTGTGGCCCGATTCGCTATCAGGTCAGCGCCAAGCAACAAGCCTGGGCCAGACCGTTTGATCATATCGCAATCCAACGTTTTACAGAATTTCACACGCCTAAAATGCTCGAAAATCAAAGCCAACTCGCCATTCATGCGATCTATCAGGCGCTGATGGAAGATGATGCGCGTGATCAATTAATTCTGGGCGATATTCAACAGGCGCTGGCCGATCGCCGTTCGCCTATCGTGTTAACAGAGCGTAAGGAGCATGTGTCGTTATTGGCTGAACGTATCAGAGCATTTACTCCAAATGTGTTTAAAATGCAGGGCGGGATGACCGCTAAACAGCGAAAGCAACTTTTGTCCGGAATAGACGCTGTACCCGATGAACAACCTCGCGTCATTGTCGCAACGGGCCGTTATCTCGGTGAAGGTTTCGATGATGCCCGACTGGATACCTTGTTTCTGGCGATGCCGATTTCCTGGAAAGGCACATTAGCCCAGTATGTTGGGCGACTACACCGGCTACATCACGCCAAAACGGAAGTCAGAATTTATGACTACATTGATGATCGGGTGCCGATGCTGAGCAGAATGAGTGAGCGACGAAAAGTGGGTTACCGCAGTTTGGGTTATAAAATAGTCCAAAGCTAAAAACTATTGGTTTTGTCAAATCAAGGTTCGCTATTAAATCAACCTACCTCCAAGGCAATATGGCGCATCACCGCTAAATGAGCTGCGCTGTGACCTTGGCGAGTTCGATTGCTGTCTTCGCCGAAGGCGACATCAAGCACCCAATGCAAATTGTTTTCGATTGACCAATGTGCGCGTGTCGTTTTATATCATCTTGCTCCGTATTGAAATTGAATTTAAGTGCTATTGCCCTGAGCACAAGTTAAATTTTCAAGACATCACACCGACGGGCGCGGATAATGGGGCATGACTAATACAAATCAAACCCCATCGACCACGCCTGCTGCTGATGTTGCAGGACCTAGTTTTGAGCAATTGCCATTATCACCAGCGATGCTGGAAAACCTGCGGCAGCTGCAATACCTAACCATGACCCCAATCCAAGCCGCCAGTTTACCGATTGCGTTGGCTGGTACTGACTTAATCGCCCAAGCCAAAACCGGTAGCGGAAAAACCGCCGCTTTTGCCTTGCCGATTCTGAAAAACCTCAATCAACCGCTGTTTAGAGTGCAAAGCTTGGTGCTGTGCCCGACTCGCGAACTGGCCGAACAAGTTAGCCAAGAAATTCGCCGATTAGCCCGTTTTGCCGACAACATCAAAGTCCTGGCTTTATGCGGCGGTACGCTGATGCGGCCACAAATGACCAGCCTCGAACACGGCGCCCACATCGTCGTCGGCACGCCAGGACGGATTATGGATCACCTGCAACGCGGCAGCCTTAATCTCGACCACATCACCAGCCTAGTGCTAGACGAAGCCGACCGCATGTTGGACATGGGCTTTTATGACGACATTAATTCCATCGCCAGACAATGCCCCAAACAACGTCAAACCCTATTATTTTCAGCCACCTACCCGAATGGCATCGCCAAACTAGCTAAACAATTACTGCATAATCCGCAGCAAGTTCACCTTCACGAACAACACGCCAGCAGCAAAATTCGCCAGCGTTTTTACGAAGTTGATGACAAACAACGCCTACAAGCAGTGGCCAAATTGCTCAAACATTACCGCCCAGTCAGCACCTTGGCGTTCTGCAACACCAAACAACAATGCCGTGACTTATTAGATGAATTACTGGCTCAAGGCTTTAGCGCCTTAACCTTAAACGGCGATTTGGAACAACGCGACCGCGACCAAGTGTTAATTCAATTCGCCAACCGCAGTTGCTCGGTATTGGTTGCCACCGACGTCGCCGCCCGTGGTTTGGACATTAGCCAATTGGAAGCGGTGATTAATGTCGACATCAGCCCCGATCCCGAAATTCATGTTCATCGCATAGGCCGCACCGGTCGTGCTGATGAAGAAGGCTGGGCATTGAGTTTGTTTAGCGCCCAAGAAACACCAAGAGTCAACAGCATCAGTCAATTCATGGGCAACGAACTGGAATGGCACCAGCTTAACGACTTAAGCAACAGCAACCCTGCCCCACTGCAACCACCGATGGTCACCCTGCAAATTTTCGGTGGTCGCAAAGACAAAATCAGACCGGGCGACGTACTCGGCGCACTGACCGCTGACGCTGGTTTTAAAGGCGAACAAATCGGCAAAATTAACGTCACCGAACAGACCACTTATGT
>CAMCSF010000068.1 GCA_945877625.1 Methylomonas koyamae
GTGACCGGGGCTGATGATGCGCTGGTCGATGGCGCGATTGGCTATACCTTGACCGCGACCAGCAGTTCCAACGATAGCAATTACGGCGGGGCGAATGCCAGAACCGCGACCGTGGCGGTGACCAATAGTGATGACGACAGTGTTATTACGCGTATTGATATCGGCGGAACCGGACCGGCGGATGACAGTGTTACCGAAGGCGGTAGTTTGCTTTTTGCTGTAACACTGAGTGCGGCAACTCAATCCATTCAAACCTTTCCTTTGTCGATCAATGGCACTAGCAACTATCAAGACTGGGGTGCCGTGTCATTTAGCAATGGCGTAACGATTAATAACGGCAACATTACCATTCCGGTGGGAGTATCAAACTTTACGGTATCGGTTGGAACGGTAGATGATTTGTTAATAGAAAGCACCGAAACACTGGCGCTTACGATTGGTAATGTCAGTGCGATCGGTACAATTGTCGATAATGATTCAAACAGTAAATTGATCATTGACTTACCGGCCAGCGATGATTCGGGTGAGTCGGACAGCGATAATCTGACAAATAAAACCGTTATCAGCTTGCAAGGCGAGGCCAGCCCAAACAGTACTGTTAATGTTTATAAACCTGACAATATGCTGTTGGCAACGGTTAAAACCGATGCTCGCGGCATATGGCAATTAACCTCAGTTGATTTAACCCAAATCGATGGTGATGATTGCGATGGTATTAAAAAAGAAGACGGTGCTTATACATTTAAGGCCAAAAGCGTTGACAGTGCAGGAACAGAAGGACCCGCTGTTAGTTTGACGATAATGCTGGATACGACCCCGCCTAGCACACCGTTGAATTTAGATTTAACCGATGCATCGGACAAAATAGGCGATGACAATCCAAATAATTATCTAACGGCTAGTCCTATACCCACGTTTATTACTACCTTACCACCAGGCACGAGTGTTGATGTCGCAGCCGGTTATATTTTGAAATTATTTGCTGTTCCTGTTACCGGCGGCCAAGAACAGTTGGTTGCAACCCAAGTGTTAAACCAAGCCCAGGTTAATGCGGGGCAAGTCAGTTTAACAACCCTATCAATGGATGACGGTCTTTACCATTTTCGCGCGGCATTATTTGATCAAGCCGGCAATGTTAAAGATGACGCAGATCGCGATACCGAAATTCGTACCGATATGGATGGTATTGCGCCCATCATTGAAGCGGCTGCGGCAGGCAATGGCGACTTTAACAACGACGGGTTGTCCGACCTTGATCAGAATAACGTCACCAGTTTTCCATTAAGTTCATACGCCGCCTTTGTGTCCGGCGCACAAGCACCTGTTACAAGTTTTGGAAGTCTATTGGGCGGCAATATTAGCTCAAACAATGCAAACGGGTCTGTTTCTTTAGATAACAACATTCAACTCTCAAATGTATCCCTACTGTCTCCTAGCAATCCCACGATCAATACGGTAAGCCTTGCCGACAATGTCGAGGTTGTTAATCGTATTCAATTCACGGTTTCCGCCCAAACAGACAAGACGCTGGTCGATCTTGATAATAATCCAAACAACGGCTTACAGACACGCGTTGTGCTGGAATTGCCAGCCGGCGGTCAGTTGATTTCCAGTTATCTTAAAGTTATTCCAGCCACAGCCAATACCCCTGCGCAGTCATTTCGATTCATGGCTGATGGCAATCTCTTAACCTTTGACGATGGCGCCGAATTGATTGATAAAGACGGTGACGGCAGAACAGATCGTGTCGTAATCACGCTAACCGATAACGGTACAGGCGACCTTGATCCACGAGTTGGTATCATTAATGACCCGGGCTTTTTGATTTACGAAAAAACGGTTGTGCATGCCAACAACAACATTACCTTGGCGCCAACAATTGATGACGTTATTTTGGATAACGTATTGATCGGTGAAACCGTTAATCTGGATTGCTTACCCAGTTGGTTAAAAGGCTATGTGTTATCACAAGGCATTAGTACCACCCAAACAGTGGCCAATTTATCGGCTATTGGCAACGCCTTGGATAATCAGTTAACCGGTAATGATGGCAATAATGCGTTATCTGGCGGTATTGGCAATGATGTTTTGATTGGCGGCATAGGTGCCGACACACTGAGCGGCGGCGTCGGAGCAGATGTATTTCGTTATGTTTCAACGACTGACAGCCGAATTGGAACGAACAATCGCGATGTAATTACCGACTTTGCCATTAATGATACGCTTGATCTAAGCGCATTGCGTTCGGCTATTAAATCGGTAAATCCAAGCTTTTCTTTTGTCTCTAGCTTTTCTAATAAAGCAGGGGAAATTCGCTACAATGTCACAAATGGCTTGCTTCAAGCCGATTTTAACGGCGACAGTATGTCTGATTTTGAAATAGCCATTACATTACAAGGACAACTGTCAGAATTTAATGCATCAAACTTTATTTTTTAAAAAAATAACACTTTAAAATTAAATAAATACCTATTATGAAAATATTAACCACTTTAATTGCTTACAGTTGTTTTTTAATTGGCATAACAAATACAGCCCAAGCAGATGACACTATTACTAAGAAAGACTATTACTTAGCACCTTTTGCAAGTTATTTAGAGCCAGGCGGTGATACTGCTGGCTACAGTGGATGGGGTGCTGGCATGGGTATCGGTCGCGTCATTAACGCCGACTTTAACGTCGAAGTGCGCGGCTTTTGGCAAAACTATAAAAACAGTCTTAATTGCTGCGGTGGGGCAGAAACTGATTTAGCCGGGGCATCGCTTGACCTTCAATACTTTTTGAGTCGCGATACTTTATCGCCCTATCTCGTAACCTCATTCGGCGGCATGACAACCGATCTGCAGTCACGTTATTTTAAAGTCAGTGAATCGTCTTTTATTTTTGAAGCGGGTGCCGGCGCACTTTATTCCCTTTCAAAAACCGTTCAATTACGCGGCGACATCCGGTACCGTCTCAACACCCTGCCTAGTGAACTTGGAGCGGAAGGTGTACTGAATGATCTGACCATTAACTTGGGTTTCGTTATTCCTTTAAGCCAGTAACTAACCATCAGGCACTCTCAAAAGGCTTCACTCTGTGCATCTTCATTACAGACAAGCATACGCCAACGTCTCTTGGTCGTTGGCGTACTTGATACGGTTAGGTTTGAGACAGGATTGCTAACCACCACCGATGTAACGATTGAAAGTGCGCAAACAAACGAATCAGAGACAACAGGGAGTAATGGCTACGAAATAATTTAACTGAGGCGACATCTAGCTTGAAAATTTCCGCTGTCGAGTACTTTTTGTGCGTTGATGTCGCTGATGGAGGTCATGAATTAGGAAGTGATGAAAAAAGTAAGTTTCGGAGATTGAATTCAAACACCCTGAAGGGTAAGACACAATACTGGTCGAGTGAGAAAAAGTCACCCATTCAATGCATAGAATGCGGGAATTTGTAACTAGATGATTTGGCCTATTGTTGAATTACACCCAAAACTGATAAGGATTTGGCATCGTAAATTGACCCACATTAATAAAGTCCCAATTCACTATCAGCATATGCCGAGGATCTGGTGATGCGTGTGAGATTATGGTCTGTAAAGGTGACTATTGGGATCTTGCTGAAATACGCTCAATTAACATTGGGTTGCTTTATAAACAAAGAGTTAACTAGTTTAACTGATGTTACGCAGCCCTTAGACATTGAAGTTCGGCATAAGCCTGCTGGGTTGCCTTAATAAAGAGCTTAGCTCTTAGCGCAAAATGGTTGGTTTTGTTCTTTAACTTTAGGCATTCCAACTTGAAGACGGCATAAATGGCCATAAACACATGGTTGTTTTGTGTGGTCACTCGTCGGGTTGGCGACTTCGCCAAAGCGGCATTGGACTTCAATGACTTGTGAAACACTTCGACTTGCCACCGTTTTTGGTAGATCGTCTTCACGGTGTCGCCATCGCAGGTCAAATCACTGCATACTAGATTTAACCAACCAGTGCTGCCATCCTTGTTTGTAAAGACCCGCCGAACTAAAAGGACTTCATGAGCATACCCTTTCAACCAACCGCGCACGGCTTGTTTATCCGCTAATGCCAGTGTGTCGGTCCGTACGAAACGACCTTGCTTTTTATCGGCTTCGCTCAAAGCCACCAACCGGTTGTCCTTGAGCGCTGCGATAAAATGCTTTTTCTTTTTCACAATAAATTCGAAGTTTTCCGTGGCTGCGAACCAGCTATCCATCAACACATAGCGAAACTTCAAGGTATTATTCAAGCAGGCAGCAATCATGCTGCGCATCATTTCATTCTTGGTGACTTCGCTGGCTCGCTTGATCTGTCGGGTTTGCACATCGCAAAATTGCAACGGTTTGCGCACCAGTTCGAACGCGACGGGAATCGAGATACCGCCACTGTGGTACAAGGCATTCAGCAAGTTAATGCCTAGCACCGAGCGGCCGCTGCAATGGTCATAATGCCAACACATCACCTCTTTCTCGTCGGTCCAGGCTTTCTCTTGGATCGTGTCGTCGAAAATCAATACCCCATTCTGCCGGACTGTCGATTTTACTTGTCGCCATAAGTCCCGTGACGTGTATTCGCGCTCCGCTAAAAAGCGCGTCACTCGATCATGGCTCACTTCTCCATCCAACATCGCTGAAATGCCCGTCGCTGTCGCTGCGCCAAATATGCTGATAAGGTAATCCGTGTATAACTCTAATTCTGCTTTTTCATCCTTTTATAATATCGGATTCAACTGTGACTGCGTAAAATCAGTAGTTTCATTAACAGCTAGTTGTTCTATATTTTAATGCGCTTTAAACAAGTCTTTAGCAGAATGCGGGTGTTTCAAAAGACTTGGCTAATTGCCGATAGGCTACCCAATTTAGAAAATGACTTATGTGATTCAAGCAATAATTGCTGGAATCAAAGATAGCTAAACAGTCTGGTGTATTAAAGGATTCTGAGCAAAAATCGCCAAGAATATCAATTAATAAACATGCTTTGTAAGCAGGATTTTTGGAGAAACGGAAACGGTTGGAAACGGTTGGAAACGGTGTTTCAGCTAAAAAAGCAACAGTTAAAACTAGTAGTGTCGGGGCCTTCCCCGCAAATTAAGCAGAATGCAACACTTCAAATGCCAAAGCTCGAATTAGAATTAGAATTACACAGACTGACCTGTATCCATGAAGCTGCCCATGCTGTACTGTTTTACCACATGGGTTTCCATGTGCTTGCAGCGAGTGTGTTGATGCCGGGTGACCGAATCCGTGATCATTTAGGTAGTATAAATTATCTTTTAGAAAACAGCGATGACCAGTTAGCGACCGAAAGATTAGTGATTGGTTTGTCTGCTGGTTATGTGGCTGAAATGCTTTATAACGGTATTGGACGTTTCGAAGGCGAAGACGTCATTATCAAAACCAAGAGCTATTTACAAATGCCTCGGATTGCAAATGCTGTTGAGGTGTTAGCCAATCTATTACATCAGTCAGGCGAAGTCGATAATAGACAGATTGTCGAGCTTATAAATCGACTGGGTGTTCCCGTATTGTATTAGCTGAATGCTCATTCTGAGGTTAATTGGACATCCTGACAGGTCAAACTCCAGGCTTTTCTACTTGACGTAAACTGCAAATAAAAACTTATCGGAATTCCAATGAAGATACATCCACGCACTGATCATAAAGGACAGCCCGTAAAAATTGCTAAACCTACTCAGGCTACCCCAGTATCTAATTGCGAAGACTCTCAGCAAGTAGTCATAGTCGAACCGAACGGTATTGTGCCGAAAAGCTTAAATGATATTTCATTGGCATCATGGGCAGAAGTTCCGGGTAATACACAAGCCTGGTTAAGCGTCCAAGCACCATTTGACGAGCCGCCCATTGAACCCAAGCCGGGTAAGAAGCTTTCAGCTGGTGTCGTTACGGTTGAGTCTGATGGACGCTTTTGGGTAGTATTTCCAACTAATGCATTTGGTGGTTATAAATGTACCTTTCCCAAAGGAACGATTGAATCTGGGTTGACTGCACAAGCCACCGCCATTTGCGAAGCATTTGAGGAATCTGGTCTGCGGGTTGAATTAATCGGACTGATTGGTGATTTCGAGCGAACGACATCAGTCACACGTTATTATCTGGCTAAACGGATTGGTGGCAATCCGGCTGATCTGGGGTGGGAGTCGCAGGCTGTAGGGTTGATCCCGCAAAGTTGTTTGTCAGAATTTTTACATCACCCAAATGACAAACCTATTATGGAAAAAGCGCTTGCCCTATTGGCAAAGCAAGGAAAATAAGTTTATGTGGATTTTTTTGCCGGACTCATTTCTAAGTGTTGTTGATAAGTGTGATACCTCAGGCCAAACCTTATTAGTACGAGGCAGGCGTAAGGGCGATATTGAACAGGTTTTTCCGGATGCGGCAGTTCAGTCCGGCGGCGGTACTGATTATGCCTATCGGGCAAGAATAGACAGAAACGAAGTAGCCGAGGCCATTGCAGCCTCGATCAAAAATATACGCTATCCCAACTTTAAAAATGAGGTTGATGATCAGGACCGGCATGATGCTTACCTCGCCGTTTGGTCGGCGATGTATCGATACCAGAATCTGAAATAGCCAGTGGTTTTGAGTATAGGAGGCCATTGATGTCTTTACACGAACTACCTGCCTACCAAGTCTTAATGCATGAGCAAAGCTGGGCTAATCTGGCTGAATATCATCAGCAGTTGATCAATAACACTGCCACACCTGGCAATTATCTGCTGCATGAGCTTAAAGCCACTGGATTATCGGACTTCTCGCAACTGGATACTCAACGATTTTTTAATATCTTACTCAACACGAAGAAACCACAAATCTTCGCAGAATCTGCTGTGGTTGGAGATGGTTCTGATTGGAATCGTCAGGAACTGAAATTGCTGGGCGATGTGGGTGTGGCTTGTCCTGTGATCCTATATGATGATGATCGCCATCAAAATCCAGCTATACATGAGTTGCCTTTTGATGGCTATTTGCTCTTCACCGCTGGGGCCTTGTTAAGAAATGGCCGTCATCAAATGCCCGCCGACTGGGATGTCGTTGATAGCCAAGGTCAGATTGATTTTGGGCGTTATTATGCACTTTACGAACGCCGTCTATTGCCATTGCTGCTTTATGCCAATACTGTCAGCTGGGAGGCAGGAAAGAGGGCCGTCATTACTATCCCAGGTCTCGGGTGTGGCCAGTTTGCCGGTAAATTTGCTGGTCAGTTAGGTGAAAAACTGGAAAACATTCTGTTGCAAATTCTTACCCGCTATCGAACGGAATTAGATGCAGTGGCGCTTGTTTATTTCGATCCTTACCAAGAATGCCTGCCTAAAGTTGTCGATATTGATGGACTGTCGTTTGTGGTCAACCCGTTAACCAGAGCCAGTGTCAAACTTAACCAGTTGAGTCATCCGGAATTATTTACTCATGACGAAAATGGCAACTCGTTAATCTTATTCAGTTGTGTCGCGTGGGATCACGTATCCTGGCCAGGCAACGATTTCTATCAAGGTAGCCGGGTTACAGATGATGGCGTTAAAGCTGCGGCGACCAGTTCCATGTATGCCATGACCGGTGTTGAAGGTCATTACGATGTAGATGAAAACTGTTACTTGCCGCCAAGGCCATTTAGAAACTGGGAGCAGGTAATTCGCCATCATAACCTCAGGCTTAAAGCTTAATCGTTCGGAACGGCTGTTAAGCTGTAATTCAACAGATGTCTGGTAGCTATTGCTGGTAAATCAATTAATTATACCGATGTGTTGGGAGAATTCAACACCATCTGAAGAACTGTTGAATATTTGGAATCGGACAGAAAATCATCAAAAAACGAACAGTCAGCTTGCATTCTTTATTATAAATATCAATAGAATAGCTTCTTTTATTGACAGAAATGGACAGCTGATGAAGGGGCTGGTTTTAGTTGATTATTGGTTACACCACAAGCTTTGGTATTCTGACTCCAATACACGTAGTCTCAACGAAATTTTTGATATTTGATTAAAGCCTAATAAGGAAAAGCATGGATCATCAATCACCTTTTTATTTTTTAGGAAACCTGCCTGACAGCATTCCGGCTTGCAACCTGACAACCATTGTGGATGTTACTCGGTCTTCCGATATAGATAGGCTTGAGGTCGCTTTCACTGTCAATGACGATAACAATGGGTTTTTCATCAGCGGTTTAGTGTTTTTGAATAAGGAAAATGATGAGGGCTATTACTTCAATGGCGTCATTGATAACGCGGGCAACCTTTTTTGTATCCTGACGCGGCTGCAGTTATGCATGATCTTCGCTTGATGGCTGACGAAATCACAGTCGAACTATCCATTTTTGGTATAAATGCAAGCTTTCCATTCAAAGACGACAATAATTTCTTCAACCAGATTGAAAACGGCAATTTGCAATGGGCCAAACAACAGTTACTAGGCTTGATGGATACGGATGTTATACCCAATGGGAGTTATTGCGATGGTTGCCCTTATCTTAGTCATCGACCATACAAACCTGAGCAATCAAGCGGATATTGTGCCTATCTTGAATATGGTGATTGGATGACTAAGTTAGGTTTTAGTTTGTTATGGGATGGGTTAAAAGAATGCCATATCAATCTTGATGAGTGATACACCATCTTTTGGGATGGTCTTTTTCTGTTGCTTTTTACGCGATTGTAATAATAGACTTCTAAAAAATGACGCCTCACGACGATTCGCGTGATAAATTTAAATTGTTTTGTGGTTAATGGGCGTTGGACGTTTCGGACGTATGCACCAAGCCAGATTGTTCTGTAGCAGACGGCACAGCGGGGATTAACCACAAAACTTTTAATTTCCCCAATGCCACTGTTCAATCCAATGTCGGAACGGATTATGCTGTAAGCGGCATCAAGCAGGATAACCCGGTCAGGCACACCGATGAGTGAGTTAGCCAGGTGACCTTCCGTCCAGATTCGTCGGAATCCGAGTAGATCGGCACCGTTATTAACGTCACTTGCCCTGATCCAATCATGATTGCTTAAGCTACTTATAGGGTTCTGTGTAGTGGTCAACTTTTTTCGGACACTCATATAGGTTGTTTTTCTGCCATTTTAAGTTCATAGCCATTAGGTGACAGATACCCCAATGTTGAATGCTGCCGACGACTGTTATAAAAATTAACGATATAGTCAGTCACATCGCGAATAGCCTCATCGTGATTGGCATAATCTCGTCGCCAAACGCGCTCCATTTTTAAGTTGAGAAAGAAGCGCTCCATCACACTATTGTCCCAACAATTGCCCTTACGACTCATACTGCCCACCAAGCCATGTTTATCCAATAAGTCCCGATATTCATGGCTGGCATATTGACTAGCACGATCAGAATGCATGATTAGCCCTGCAGCCGGCTGACGCTGGCAAATCCCGATATGTAGCGCCGTGCAAACCAATGATGCTGGCATATTAGGCGCCATTGACCAGCCGACAATCTTTCTCGAATACAAATCCAACACAGCCGCCAAATACAACCAGCCACTACCCGTGCGAATGTAAGTAATATCAGCCACCCAAGCTTGATTAGCCGCTTGAGGCTTGAAATTGCGGTTCAAAACATTCTCATAAACCGGCAAATCATGATTGCTATCGGTTGTATTGACAAATTTAGGCTTCCAAACCGGTTTTAACTGACATTCGCGCATCAATGATCGAACCTTGTAGCGACCAATCTTAATACCTTGTTGATTTAACTCGGTTTTTAAGCGACGACTACCATAGGTTCGCTCAAAGGTTTCAAATAGCGCCTTTAACCGTACTCGGGTTGCGCACACCGGCTTTGGCGTTCTGGTACGCAGTCTTGCGGCATAGTAACCAGAACGGCTAACCCCTAAGACACGACAACCTTGCTGGACGCTCATGGCCTTCTTCGCTTGCCAAGTTTCAATTAGCTCGTAGCTTACCGAAGTTCGCGGGCGAAGAAGGC